>NZ_JAMDGS010000001.1:0-368945 GCF_028657055.1 Pseudomonas aphyarum | reverse complement strand
GATTGCGGTGTGTGAAGACGAAACGAACCGAAAGTTCGACGCTCACAAAACACCTAGCTGTCACATACCCAATTTGCTGAAGCGAGGCACTCTGGCCACGACTCAGTACCCGAATTTCTTGACGACCATAGAGCGTTGGAACCACCTGATCCCATCCCGAACTCAGAAGTGAAACGATGCATCGCCGATGGTAGTGTGGGGTTTCCCCATGTGAGAGTAGGTCATCGTCAAGATTAAATTCCGAAACCCCAATTGCGAAAGCAGTTGGGGTTTTGTTTTGCCCGCAGGAAAGTTTTTGCTCGCTTCAGCGAGCACGTCGATGGTTACCATGAGCGTCCGTTCGGCAGGAGGCAGGCCATGCAACTCAAGTTCAGTCACATCGATGTACTCGTCAATAACCTCGAAGAATCCTGCGCGTACTACGCGCAGATATTGAAGGCGAGAATCTCCAGGCCTCTGGTGTGGGAGCGGGGCGGTCTGCATGTGCGTTATGCGATTGCGTTGATCGGGCAGGAGCGTTTCATGCTGGTTCAGCCATTGGCCGGGAATCTGCGGGAGCTCCTGGATAGCGCGGGCGAGGGCATGATCTACCGTCACTGCTATTCGACTCCCGACATCGAAAAAGCCTACGACGAACTGGTCGCTGAAGGCGTACAGCCAGAAGATGAAAACGGTAAACCGCTGGCCCGCGAACACCTGAAATCGCCGGCAGGGGCACGCATCATCTGGTTGCCCAAACGCTTCGGCCACTTCTCGATCGAAATCCTTGAAGAAAAATCGCTGGAGGCGTTTATCGAGGAGGCGTTTGCCTGACGTTTTCCGCTTGTGATACGCCACGACTACCCCGTATAAGAGCGACTTTCACTTCCGATATAAGAAAAGGGTGCACGCATGAGCAATGCCTGGAACGAAGGATATTTCACGGACGAAGGCTATACCTACGGGTATAGCCGGGAAATCAATCCGGTTTTCCAGCGTTATTGTCTGCTGTTGCGCGGTTTCGCCACGCTGGAGAGCACCGACGGTTACCACTGTGAGTTGGGCTTTGGTCAGGGAGTTTCGATCAACATCCATGCCGCGGGCAATCCGGGCTCCTATGTCGGTACCGACTTTCACCCGGGTCAGGCGTCCCATGCCATCACTCTGGCAAGCGACTGGGGCAGCGATGCGCGACTTTATGATGACAGCTTCGAGCAGTTGCTGGCCCGCCATGACTTACCTCAGTTCGACAGCATCAGCCTGCATGGCATCTGGACCTGGGTCAGCCGCGATAATCACAAATTGATCGTGGAATTCGTGCGTCGTCATCTCAAGCCAGGTGGCTTGCTGTACGTCAGCTACAACTGCTTCCCCGGCTGGTCGCCTATGGCGCCATTGCGTCAGCTATTCAGCCTGCACGATCGTTTCGCCAGTCAGGCCTCCGCGCGAGCGGATCAGCGCATCGATGCTGCGCTGCAATTTTCCGAAGCGTTATTGGCGGCCACCCCCAAATATGCCAACTCGGCACCCGGTCTGGACGCCAAGCTCCAGAGCATCAAAGGCCAGGATCGCCAGTACGTTGCCCATGAGTATTTCAACCGCGACTGGAACTGCATGTATTTCACCGACGTGGTTGATGCCCTGGCGCCCGCCAAGCTCGACTACGCCACGACAGCCGTGCCGCTGGACTCCGTCGACCCGCTCAACCTGAGCGCCGAAGGCATGGAGTTCCTGGAAGGGATCGAGCATCCCGTCATGCGTGAGCAGGCGCGTGACTATTTCGTGAACCAGAATTTCCGCCGGGATCTTTATGTACGCGGTGCCAACAGGTTGTCTGCATCCGAGCACCGCGAGCGCATGCTCAATACGCGTTTTGCCCTGTTGCAGTCGGCTGGCAGCGTACCGGGCACCGTCACCGGGCCGGCGGGCTCAGCCACGCTGCAAGCCGAGATCTACGGCCCGGTACTCGAAGCACTGGCGGACCAGGCCTATGTGCCGAAGACTCTGCGTCATTTGCTCGGCGCAGCACCTTCATTGACTTATGGTGACCTGGAGCAAGCGATCAACGTATTGATAGGCATGGGGGCCGTTGCGCCCTGCCAGAGCGATGCGGCCGAAAAACTGGTGCAGGCTCGCTGCAATACCCTCAACCTGCAGCTGTGCAAACGTTCGTTGTATGGCAACAAGATTCAGACCCTGGCGAGTCCGGTGACCGGTGGTGGCGTGACGGTCAGCCGCTTCCAGCAGTTGTTCCTGATATCGATCAAGCAAGGCAAAAAGCACCCGGCTGAATGGGCGCAACTGGCATGGGGCATCATCGGCGGCCAGGGCGAAGGTCTCCTCAAGGACGGCAGAGCCCTGACCACCGCTGAAGAAAACCTTGCCGAACTGACTGTGCAGGCTCAAGCATTTGCCGAGAGCACGCTGATCATTCTCAAGGCGCTGAAAATCGTTTAGGCACGAGATTTGATACAGAACAGGCGACAGGACGGGATCCTGTCGCTTCTTGCAAATGACGGTGTTGCCCTGGGCGGTGCCGATATGGGCTTTTGTCGGGTTTGTGTTGCAGTCAGGCTTGGATGGATCGAATGGAATTATCAGATCTTCGGCATGAGCAGGGCGCTTCGATCGACGAGCAGGTCAACACTGATCGATTGCATCAGTTGTTTCGCCAATCCGTTTCAGCCGTTATCGGCAGCTACCTGGCCGCGCTCATGCTCTGCGGGCTGTGTTGGGATCGTTTTGAGCAAACCTGTATTTTCTGGTGGCTCGGCCTGCTGACGGCGTCTACGTTGTTGCGCGTTTCGATGTTTGTCGCCTGGTTTCGCAGCGATGAGTGCGAGCGGACCCCCAAGCGCTGGGAGCGCAAATACTGGGCAACCCTGGTGTTGTCTGCCGGCATCTGGGGCGCGGGCGCCTTGATCATCATGCCGGCCAACGACCTGTTGGCGCAGGCATTGGTCATGCTCTTCACGGTCGGGATGTCGGTCAGCGCGGTGTCCTGTTATTCGGCCTATCGATACATGACGCTGGTCTCCATGGCGCTGGTGTTGCTGCCGTGTACGTTCTGGCTGCTGTTTCAGCCGTCCACGCTTCAAGTGGGCATGGCGTTGGCCGTCCTGGTCTTCGCCTCTTTCGTCGCCCGTGCTACACGCAAAATGTCCGAAGCGCTGGAGGCCGCCTTTCGCCTGACCCGGGAAATGGAGCGGGCACACAATATCTCAAGGCTTGCCGCGCGGACCGATGAGTTGACCGGCCTGAACAACCGGCGGGCATTTTTCGAGCGGGCGCAGCAACTGTTCGATGAATGCCGGCGGCGCCAGTCGAACCTGTGTGCCGTCATGCTGGACATGGACCACTTCAAACACATCAATGACACCTACGGCCATCAGGTAGGGGATCGTGTTCTGCAGCAGATGGGGAGCATCATCTGTACGTACTTTCGGGACACTGATGTGCATGGCCGGTTGGGTGGCGAAGAGTTCGCGATCCTGCTTCCGGACACCTCGATCGAGGTGGCGGTGGAGCTGCTGGAAAATCTGATCGTAACCATGCCCCGGATCATGACGGGCCCGGTTCATCGCATCACCGCCAGTCTGGGCGTCGCTTCGATGCAGAACGAAGACTCGGACCTGCACAGCCTGATGAACAATGCCGACAAGGCCTTGTATCGAGCCAAGGCCCTGGGACGCAATCAGATCGCGGTGGCGGAGCCGGTGTAGTCGACTCGCGTCAATGCGAAGAAACATAAACCGAAGGCGAAGTCGGCGCAGGCAACGCATACGTTGCCTTCATCCACTCGATCTCCGCCTGCGGTGTCCTGCCAAAGAAGCGTTTGAACTCCCGACTGAACTGCGAGGCGCTTTCATAGCCGACACTGAACGCCGCCGCGGACGCAGTCATGGCGTGGCGCAACATCAAAAGTCGCGCCTGATGCAGGCGCGTCGACTTCAGGTATTGCATGGGTGAGGCGTCCGTCACGCTGCGAAAGTGCAGGTGAAAACTGGGTACGCTCATGCTCGCTTCGCGGGCCAGTTGCTCGACGTCCAGGCGCTCCTGATAGCTGCTGTGGATCTTGCGGATCGCCCGCGTCACCTTGCCGAAGTGTCCCTGTCGATTGAGTGCGGCGCGCATCGAGCCGCCTTGTTCGCCGGTCAGGATGCGGTAGTAGATTTCCCGCAACAGCGACGGGCCTAGTATCTGCGCCTCGCCTGCAATGCTCATGGTTTCAAGAAAACGCAGCGTCGATGCGCGCAGGCGGTCGTCCATCGGTGAGGCGAACATGCCTTTGGGTGGCGCATCACTCGGGCCGTGAACCTCATCCACCTGCTGCATCAACTCGCTGGCCACCTGAAAATCGAGTTGCATATAGATCGCGAGCATCGGCTCGTCTTCAGAGGCATCGGTCTCCATGGTGAAGGGGATCGGAACCGACACCACCAGGTAATGCTGGGCGTCATAGACGTAGACGTCATCGCCCAGATACCCGCGCTTCCGGCCCTGACAGAGAATTACGATGCCGGGGTCGTACAGCACCGGCGTGCGGGTCAGTGGCCGGTTCGAGCGCAGGAAGCGCACGCCCTCCAGCGCGCTGAGGTTGTAGCCCTCGATCGGTGCCAGAATCTCCATGAGCTGCACCATGCGCGAAGTGCTTGGGTCGGCCTGTTTCATTGCGTTCTCTCTGTGGGCCGTTCAATGGTCGGTGGAACGGGTCAGCGCTTCCCATTGGTCGATCTCGCTGGCGGCGCGTTTCAGCTTGTCGCGCACCAGGTTCAATGCATCGCTGCCCAGCAACAGATGCGCTGGCGGGGCAGGGCTGGCGATGATCTGCAACATCGCCTGCGCCGCTTTGCGCGGATCGCCGAGCTGCTTGCCGCTCTTGTCCTCGCGCGCCTTGCGCACAGGATCGAAGCTGGCGTCATAGTCGGCGATGCTGCGGGGCGTGCGCTGCATCGAGCGACCGGCCCAGTCGGTTCGAAACGAACCCGGTGCAACAGCGGTCACGAAGATATTGAACGGCGCCAGTTCCTTGCTCAGGGTATCGGAGATGCCCTCGAGCGCAAATTTGCTGCCGCAGTAGTACGCGATACCCGGCATCGTGATCGTGCCGCCCATCGACGTGATATTGAGAATATGACCCGCCCGCCGCTGGCGAAAGAACGGCACAAACGCCTTGGTCACGGCAACCGCGCCGAACACATTCACGTCGAACTGGCGGCGCATGTCCTCCAGTGGCGATTCTTCGAAAATGCCTTCGTGACCGTAGCCGGCGTTGTTGATCAGCACATCGACCGGGCCGTGGGTTGCTTCGACGGTCGCCACGACGCTATCGATCCGGCCGAAGTCCGTGACATCCAACAGCACGCCGTGCGCATTGTCGATGGACAGCGCCTGAAAGGCTTGCAGGTCGGCTTCGCTGCGCACCGTGCCGATGACGCGGTGACCGGCAGCCAGCGCTTCCTTGGCCAGCGCGTGGCCGAAGCCGCTGCTGACGCCGGTGATGAAGAGGGTTTTGGTGTTGGGCATGACGTACTCCGCAAATCAGGTGTGACGTCATGGTAGCCAGCGATAAATCGTTCACCTATGCCGGTTTGTCTTCGAGCCTTGCCTAATCCTCTCAGCGGCGACCAGCCCCGCAATCGTTATCGCGGGGCTGATCAAAGGACTCACGCCTGATCCATCGCCTCGGCCACGCCCTGATCCTCACCCAGAAACCCGCCACTCTGATGCTGCCACAACCGCGCGTAGGTGCCGTTTTTCGCCAGCAGTTCGGTGTGGGTGCCTTGCTCGATGATGCGTCCCTCATCCATGACAATCAGTCGATCCATCGCCGCAATCGTCGACAGTCGATGGGCGATGGCGATCACGGTCTTGCCCTGCATCATTTCATCGAGGCTTTCCTGGATGGCGACTTCGACTTCTGAATCCAGCGCGCTGGTAGCTTCGTCGAGTAGAAGGATCGGCGCGTTCTTGAGCATCACCCGGGCGATGGCGATGCGTTGTCGCTGGCCACCGGAAAGCTTGATGCCGCGTTCGCCCACCAGCGTGTCGTAGCCGGTGTGGCCCTGGCGGTCGCTGAGCTGGTTGATGAAACCGTCGGCCTGGGCGTTGGCGGCAGCGCGCTGGATTTGCGCGTCGGTCGCGTCCGGTCGGCCGTAGGCGATGTTGTCGCGAATCGAGCGGTGCAGCAGGGACGTGTCCTGAGTGACCATGCCGATCGCGCTGCGCAAGCTGTCCTGTGTCACCTGCGCGATGTTTTGCCCGTCGATGCGAATCTCGCCGCGATCGACGTCATAGAAACGCAGCAGCAGGTTGATCAGCGTGGATTTGCCGGCACCGGAACGGCCCACCAGACCGATTTTCTCCCCCGGCTGGATGCTCAGGCTCAAGCCGTCGAGCACCTGGCGTTCGCCGTTGTAGTTGAAGCTCACGTTGTCGAACGTCACCGCACCGCCGGAAGGCACCAGTACGCCGGCGTTCGGCGCATCCTGAACCTTGGGGCCACGGGTCAGAGTGTCCATGCCATCCTGCACGGTACCGATGTTTTCGAACAGCGACGTCATCTGCCACATGATCCAGTGCGACATGCCATTGATGCGCAACGCCATGGCTGTGATCGCCGCCACCGCCCCGGTGCCGACTTCGCCCTGATGCCACAGCCACAGCGCGTAGCCGCCGGCGCCCATGATCAGCCCGACGACCAGCGCCTGATTGACGATCTCGAACTGGCTGACCAGACGCATCTGGCGAAAACCGGTCTGCTTGAAATCCTCCATCGCCGCCCGCGCAAAATGCGCTTCGCGTTTGGAGTGGGAGAACAGTTTCACCGTGGTGATGTTGGTGTAGGCGTCCGAAACCCGGCCCGTCATTGATGACCGTGCATGGGCCTGTTCCTGTCCGACCTGCCCCAGGCGTGGCACGAAATACAGCATCGTCAGCCCGAACAGCGCGACCCAGGCAATGAACGGCAGCATCAGTTTCAGGGCGAAGCCGCCGGCCAGGGCGATGATCGCAATGAAATAAACGCCAATGCCCGGTGCGATTTCGATAACGGTGAACAGCACCTCGCGCACGGCCAGCGCCGTCTGCATCACCTTAGTCGTGACCCGGCCGGAAAACTCATCGGAAAAGAACGAAAGGCTCTGCCGCAGCATCAGTCGATGGAAGTCCCAGCGCAGGCGCAGCGGCAGATTGATCGCCAACACCTGGTGCTGAACCATGGTGCGCAACGCCACCAGCCCGACGCTGGTCAGCAACACGATGCCGATGCCCCACAGCACACGGCTCTCTTGCCCGTTCACATCGCCGCCGGCCTGCCAGGCCGAAAGCAGGTCCACGACCTGACCCAGAAAGGAAAACAACCAGGCTTCGTAGATCGACACACCGGCACTGAGCAGCGCCAGCGCGAGGATGTAACCGCGAGCGCCGCGGGTGCAGGCCCACAGGAATCGCGCCAGACCGACCGGCGGTGGCGGCGCTTCGTCGGGCGGGAAGGGGTCGAGCCGTTGTTCAAACAGGCGAAGCATTGTGGGTCTCCGAAATGATCAATTGCGGGGATTCTGCCATTTAACGACGCTCTTGAGGGTTTGCAGGTTCCCGGGCATTTCCTCGTTGAGGGAAAACCCTCATTGCCGGAACACCGTCGCGTTACTAGCATGGGTCTCGGCAATCGACCCATTCGATGGAGAGCACCATGGCTACCACGCAGACTGACGACAAGCGCCCAACCCCCGATCCGGCCGAGGACAACGCGTTTTTCCCCTCGCCGTATTCCCTCAGCCAGTTCACTTCGCCCAAATCCGATCTCAGTGATGCCGAGTACCCCAACCGCTACAAGGGCGGGCGCTGGAAGGTGCTGATGATCGGCGCGGACGAACGCTATCTGTTGACCGACAACGGCACCATGTTCTCCACGGGCAATCACCCGGTTGAAACCCTGCTGCCGATGTATCACCTGGACAAGGCCGGTTTCGGCTTCGACGTCGCGACGCTGTCGGGCAATCCGGTCAAGTTCGAATTCTGGGCCATGCCCTCCGAAGACGCCGAAGTGAAGGGCTTCTACGAGCAATATCGCGATCAGTTCAAACGTCCACTCAAGCTGTCCCAAGTGATCGAAGAAGCGCTGGGCGAGGACTCCGACTATATCGGCGTTTTCATCCCCGGCGGCCACGGTGCGCTGATCGGCCTGCCGGAAAGCGAGGACGTGAAGAAGGTCCTGCAATGGGCCCTCGCCAAGGACAAATTCGTCATCACCCTGTGCCACGGTCCGGCGGCGTTGCTGGCGGCCGGTCTCGGCGAAACAAAAGACTCGTGCATCTTCAATGGCTACCGGATCTGCGCGTTTCCCGATGCCCTGGACGCGACAACCCCTGACATCGGTTACATGCCCGGCCACCTGACCTGGAAGTTCGGCGAGCAGTTGCAGGCGCTCGGTGTGGAAATCACCAATCAGGGCATTTCCGGGGCGACGCTTCAGGACCGCAAACTGCTGACCGGTGACAGTCCGCTGGCGGGCAATGCGCTGGGCAAACTGGCGGCGGCCGCGCTCCTGAAAGAGGTCACCTCGGGGTGAGCCCCGGACCTGCCGAAGCACTCTTGCGCGCCGCCCTCGATATCGAGGCGGCGCCCACGCTGGTGGCAATCCAGAAGGCCGTTCGCGGTTTCGCCGGGGCCCATGGTTACGATCGATTCGTCCTGTTCTCCGCCACCTCGGTGTCGGAGGACGTGGTCGAGCGCATTTACTGGGTGGAAGGCGACTGGTTTGGCGACGGCATCGCTGTCGACGCCCAGACCTACGTTCAGCGCTGCCCCGTGACTCGCCACCTGCTGGACACCCGCGAATCCTTCTTCTGGAGCAAAGTGCAGGAGGAGAGCGGCGAACTCTATCGAGTGGTTCGCGTGCCTAGCGGCCCGGGCGTGCATGGCTTGCAGATTCCAGTCTTCGGCCCGCAGGGGCTTGAAGGCGCCATGAGTCTGGGGGGCGAGCAGATCGATGCCTCGGCGCGGGTTCGTCTGGCGTTGGGCATGCTCGCCTCGGTGGCGTTTCATTCCGCGCGACGTTTGCTCGAAGCGCCGCTGGACGAGACAGCCGGAAAACTCTCGACCCGTGAGCGCGAAGTGCTGGCATGGGTCGCTGCCGGTCGCAGGCAGGCCGACATTGCCGCCACCCTTGGACTGTCCGGGCGCACGGTGGAAAATCACCTGCGTTCAGCCCGTCGGCATCTGGGCGTGGCCACCACCGCCCAGGCCATCAAAATTGCCATTCGCAAGGGGGAAATAAAGGGGTGAAACCCGGGTGCACAACGAACGCTGAAGCTTGTTTTTGCGCGGCCGGAGCGATGTTTCACACCCCGAGTCGTCTCAACGGGCCAAAGGCCTGCGTTTGCGCATTTTTGACATTCACGGCTCTTTGCCACCGTCACAATGACGTAGGAAACAGCTGATATTTATTTCGCCGAATTCCTACATTTTGTTTGCCTCTCCAGCAAAAAACGTGGTTATTATCCGCCGGCGCTTCGGGTCACAAACCCGGCGCCAGAAGATTGCCGTGCGTCCACAGACCCGGCAGTCGCAGCCGATCGGGACCACCCTGGCGCTGTCATCCCCGCGCAGGTTGTTCCTCGTCGTTGACCCTCAAATGGAAGTCGAGGTTTCAATTGGTCACGCGGTTTGCAATCGACGATGCAATGAACGGTGCGACGGATGTCGCCAACGATTCAGCCCACTTTCCCGCTGCCTGCGCCGACCGCGCGGCGGTGTTCTTCTCCAGCCTGTCTCCTCCCGGATTTCTGCGTGTGCCCGC
Source organism: Pseudomonas aphyarum (assembly GCF_028657055.1). Taxonomy (NCBI): domain Bacteria; kingdom Pseudomonadati; phylum Pseudomonadota; class Gammaproteobacteria; order Pseudomonadales; family Pseudomonadaceae; genus Pseudomonas; species Pseudomonas aphyarum. The sequence goes on along the minus strand of NZ_JAMDGS010000001.1, from coordinate 359,164 downwards.
GTTCAACGCGAGTCTGCACGCGCGCGCCGCGCCATCTTCCTGAATTTGAATGACCGTACCGGCACCTGATGCCGGGGCCTGACTGGCAGGGCGCGTGCTGTCCCTGCCTGATCACAAAAATAATGTAGTCATGGACGGTAGCCTCCGATGCTCGACAACACTTCCTTGCGTGGGACGAATCCCGCGCAGCCCGACGTTTGCTCCTTGAAACCGTTCGATGCGGACCTGTGCGTGCACGGTCTGTTTGAAGCGCAGGTGCTGCGCGCCCCCGACGCGATCGCCGCGCGCTGGCAGCAGGAGGCGCTCAGTTATCGTGAACTGAACACCCGCGCCAATCGCTTGGCCCGTCACCTGCGCAGCCTCGGGGTCGGGCCGGACGTGCGGGTCGGGCTGTGTCTGGAGCGTTCGCTGGAGATGTTGGTCGGCGTACTCGCGGTGCTCAAGGCCGGCGGCGCCTATGTGCCGCTGGACCCGACCTATCCGCAGGCGCGGCTGGCGCACATGCTGGCCGACAGCGCACCGCCGGTGGTGCTGACTCACGGCCAGGCGCGTGATGTTTTGCGGGCGGCGCTCGAACAGTCGGCGACTGCACCTGCGATATTGGATCTGGCCGACGCTCATGACTGGACTTCGCTCTCGGCGGACAATCCCGATTCTCACGCAATCGGCCTGACACCCCGGCACCTGGCTTACGTGATCTACACCTCCGGCTCCACCGGCACCCCGAAAGGCGTGATGGTCGAGCATCGCGGACTGGTCGCCGTGAGCGCCGACTGGGCGCAGCTCTATGCTCTGGGCGAGCCGATCAATCATCTGCAGATGGCCGGTTTTTCCTTCGACGTGTTCAGCGCCGACCTGATCCGCTCGCTGGGTTTTGGCGGCACGCTGGTGCTCTGCCCACGGGACACCCTGATAGACCCGCCGGCCCTGTATCGCCTGATGCGCGAGGCGCAGATTGGCTTTGCCGACTTCGTGCCTGCGCTGCTCAATCCTTTGCTGGCGTGGGTCGAAGAGACCGGCCATGACTTGTCGTTCCTGCGCACGGTGGTCTGCGGCTCGGACATCTGGACCGCCCACAGCGCACGGCAATTGCGCAGGCTGTGCGGTGATCGCGTGCAGATCGTCCAGGCCTATGGCGTGACCGAAGCGAGCATCGACAGCACCTGTTTCGAGTTCACCGACAGCAGCCAGATCGACGCGGTGCTGCCCATCGGCCGGGCACTGCCCAATACCCGGATTTACCTGCTCGATGCTGACCGCAAACCGGTTGCCGAGGGTGTTGCGGGAGAGTTGTACATCGGTGGCGTCGGCGTGGCGCGCGGTTATCTGAACCTGCCACAACTCACCAGCGAGCGTTTCATCGACAGCCCGTTCGTGGCGGGCGAACGCCTTTACCGCACCGGGGATCTGGCGCGTTACCGGGCCGACGGCCAACTGGAATTCCTCGGCCGCAACGACTCCCAGGCCAAGTTGCGCGGCCTGCGTCTGGAGCTGGGGGAAATCGAAACCCGGCTGGCGGATATCCCGGGCGTGCGGGAAAGCGTGGTGCTGCTGCGTCAGGACAGTCCCGGTGAGCCGCGTCTGGTCGCCTACTACTGCGAAAAACCAGACACCACTTTGAGCCCGCGCTCACTGCGCGAACAGCTGCAAATCAGCCTGCCGGACTACATGGTGCCGACCGCATTCGTGCGTCTCGATGCACTGCCGCTGACCGCCAACGGCAAGGTCGATCGTCCCGGTCTGCCGGCGCCGGACGTCGAGACGTTCGATCAGCAGGAATACCAAACGCCTCACGGTTCTTTGGAAACCGCGCTCGCCGCGATCTGGGCCGACGTGCTCGGCGTCGAGCGTATCGGGCGCCAGGATCAGTTCTTCGCCCTCGGTGGTCACTCGCTGCTGGTGATGCGCGTGCTGGCGCAGGTTCGCCATACGCTGGGGCTGGAAGTCGCGCCTTCGACGCTGTTTGCCGCACCGGTTCTGGCGCAGTTCGCCGAACGGCTGCAAGCCAGTCAGGCTGCGGCTCGCCCGGCCATTACGGCCCTTGAAGGCACGGGCGCGCAAACGTTGTCGTCTGCCCAGCAGCGCCTGTGGTTTCTGGCGCAAATGGAGGGTGGCAACGCGGCGTATCACATGCCGCTGAACCTGCGTTTGCGCGGTTCGCTGGACGAGCCGGCACTCGAGCGCAGCTTCAATCAACTGGTGGCGCGCCATGCTGCACTGCGAACCACGTTCATCGCCGTTGAAGGGGAAGGGCGACAACTGGTTTCGCCGCCTGCGCACAGCATCCGGCTGACGGTGACTGACGTGCAGGGGCACGATGCACAAGAACGCCTGACCTGCTTGATCGACGAGGAGGGCGCCCGACCGTTCGACCTGAGCCGTGGCCCGCTGATGCGGGTCAGCCTGCTGCGGCTGGCGGCGGATGACCATGTGTTGCTGCTGACCCAGCATCACATCATCTCCGATGGCTGGTCGATGGGCGTGCTCACCCGCGAGCTGGGTCAGCTGTACGCAGCGGCGTTGCTGGATCGCGACGATCCACTGCCACCCTTGCCCGTGCAGTACGTGGATTACGCCGTATGGCAAAAGCAGTGGCTGTCCGGCGACGTGCTGGAACAGCAAAGTCGTTACTGGCGCGAAACCCTCACCGGCGCGCCGGTGCTGCTGGAGTTGCCGACCGATCACAAGCGTCCGCCTGTGCAGGATTACCTCGGCGGTTTTGTCCCGCTGGTCTTTGACGCCACCCTGACCGCAGGCCTGAAAGCCCTGGGCATGCAGCAAGGCACCACGCTGTTCATGAATCTGCTGGCCGGTTTTTCGCTTCTGCTGTCGCGTCTGTCGGGGCAGGGCGATGTGGTGATCGGCGTGCCATCGGCCAACCGTCCGCAGCAGGAACTGGAAGGGCTGATCGGATTCTTCGTCAACACCCTCGCGTTGCGCATGACTCAGTCGGGTACGCCGTCGGTAGCGCAATGGCTGCAGCAGGCGCGGCGGGTGGCACTGGACGCTCAAGAGCATCAGGACCTGCCGTTCGAGCAAGTGGTGGAATTGCTCAACCCGCCGCGCAGTCTCGCCCACGGTCCGTTGTTCCAGGTGCTGTTTGCCTGGGAGCAGGATCAGGATTCCGACTTGCTGCTGACCGGGCTCGACGTTACGCCGGTCGAGAGCAGTCATCACGTGGCCAAGTTCGATCTGCAACTGGCGCTCAGTGAGCGCGACGGGCAGATCGTCGGTGGTCTGGAATACGCCTCGGGCCTGTTCGAGCGCAGCACCGTCGAGCAGTTCGGCGAGTACCTGCGCCGGGTGCTGACGCAGATGGTCGAGGACAGCCAACAGTCGCTGGCGAAGATCAAGCTGCTGAGCGCCGAGCAACACCAGCAGATCGTTCATGACTGGAACCGCACCGCCCGGGATACCGCGTCGTTGCCCGGATGCGTGGCGCGTTTTGAAACCCTTGCCCGGCAAACGCCCGACGCCGTCGCGCTGCTCGCCGACCGTGAGCAGCTGAGTTACGGCGAGCTGAATCGTGCCGCCAACCGAATCGCGCATTACCTGATCGAACAAGGCGTCGGCCCTGAGCATCGCGTCGGCCTGTGCCTGGAACGCTCGCCGCAAATGGTCATCGGCCTGCTGGCGATCCTCAAGGCCGGCGCGGCGTACGTGCCGTTCGACCCGGCTTACCCGAGCGAACGTCTGGCGTTCATGTTCAGCGATGCCGCGCCGACCATGCTGTTGACGCAATCGAGCCTGATGGCCGGGCTGCCGGCCAACGAGGCGAAAATCTGCTGCCTGGACACCGACGTATCGCAATGGGAGCAACACCCGACTGATGATCCGCAAGTCAATGTGAGCCCGGAAGACCTCGGCTACGTGCTCTACACCTCCGGTTCAACCGGGCGCCCCAAAGGCGTGGCCCACAGCCGTCGCGCGCTGGACAACCTGATCGCCTGGCAGCTCGATCAAGCCACTGCACCACAACGCGTGCTGCAATTCGCCTCGCTGAACTTCGACGTCTCGTTCCAGGAAATCTGCAGCACGCTCTGCCAGGGCGGCAGCCTGTTGCTGATGACCGAGGACAGCCGCAAGGACCTTGCTGCGCTGCGCCCGACCCTGGTGGCCGAAGGCGTGCAGCGTTCGTTTCTGCCGTTCGCCGTGTTGCAGCAACTCGCCGGCCTGACCGAGCCCGATGCGCCGATGCCGGTCGGTGGGTGCGAAATCATCACTGCCGGGGAAGCTCTGCAAATCAACGACGAGCTGCGTGGTTTTGTCCGTGGGCTCGGGGGCGCGCAGTTGCATAACCAGTACGGGCCGACCGAAACCCATGTGGTCAGCCAGTTCAGCCTCGACTGCAACGAGGCCGAATCCTGGCCGGACGCGCCGCCCATTGGCCGTCCCATCGCCAACGCGCGACTGTACGTGCTGGACGAGCATCTGAATCCGGTCCCGGTCGGTGTGGCGGGCGAGTTGTACATCGCTGGCGCCTGCCTGGCCCGTGGCTATCTGAACCGCCCGGACCTGACCGCCGAACGCTTCCTGCCGGATCCGTTCAGTGCCGAACCGGGCGCGCGGATGTACCGCAGCGGCGACCTCGCGAAGTTCCAGGCCGACGGCAACGTGCAATACCTGGGACGCATCGACCAACAGGTGAAACTGCGTGGCTTCCGCATCGAACTCGGCGAGATCGACAGCCTGTTGCATCAACAACCCGGCGTGCAGGAGGCCGCCGTGTTGCTGCGTGAAGACGTGGCCGGGGACAAGCGTCTGGTGGCCTACGTGGTCGGTTCCGCGACCAGCGAATTCTTGCGCGCCGAACTGCAACGCCAGTTGCCCGAACACATGATCCCGAGTGCCTGGGTCCGGCTCTCGCAATTGCCGCTGACCCGCAACGGCAAGCTCGACCGCCAGGCGCTGCCGGCACCGGAACGCAGCGCCGGGGCAACTTACGAGGCGCCGCGCAACGACGTTGAACGGCAAATGGCCGAGATCTGGGCCGAAGTACTCAAGTGCGAGCGGGTCGGCATCCACGACAACTTCTTCGACCTCGGCGGCCACTCGCTGCTGGCGACGCGGATGATCTACGCGATCAACCAGCGGATGGGCGCGCAACTGTCACTGAGCAGCCTGTTCCAGACGCCGGTGTTGCTGGATCTGGCGGCGCAGGTCTCGTCTGATGATCAAGGTATCGAACCTGCGTTTATCCAGATCGAGCCGGATCGCGGTAATCGACATGAACCGTTCCCTCTGACCGATATCCAGCAGGCCTACTGGTTCGGTCGCGAGGCCACGGTCAGCCTCGGTGGCGTCAGCGCCCACGGCTACGAAGAACTGCGTATTCCCGAATTAGACGCCGAGCGTTTCGAGCAGGCGCTGAACCGCATGATCCTGCGCCACGACATGCTGCGCGTGGTGTTCCTCAGCGACGGCACCCAGCAAGTGCTGGCGCAGGTGCCGACCTATCGCATGCCGCGCAGCGATCTGCGCGGTTTACTCGCTGAAGTGGCGCAACGCACGCTGGAAGCGACCCGCGAACGCCAGTCCCATCAGGTGCTGGACGCCAGTCGCTGGCCGCTGTTCGAGTTCAGCCTGTCGCTGCTCGATGACGGCATCACCCATCTGCACATCAGCCTCGACGCGCTGATCGTCGACGCCGCGAGCACGCAGATTCTCGCTCGCGAACTCATGGCGTTCTACGTCGATCCGACGCTGGATCTGACCGAACCGGGCCTGACCTTCCGCGACTACGTGCTGGCCGAACAGCAACTGCGCAACGGCCGGCGCTACGAGCAGGCGCTGGGTTACTGGCGCGAACGAGTGACTACGTTGGCCCCGGCGCCAGACCTGCCATTGGTGCGCCAACCCGAAAGCATCGCCAACCCGCACTTCACCCGCCGCGACCGCGACATGTCGGCCGCGCAGTGGACGCAGCTCAAATCCGTCGCCAAACAGTTTGCAGTGACGCCATCGGTGATGCTCCTGACCGCGTTCAGCGAAGTGCTGGCGCTGTGGAGCCGCACGCCGCGTTTCACCCTGAGCCTGCCGCTGTTCAACCGTATGCCGTTGCACACCGATGTCGACGAAATCATCGGCGACTTCACCTCGCTGGTGCTGCTGGAAGTCGGCATCGACGGAACACAAACCTTTACCGACAAGGCCCGCGCCGTGCAGGCGCAACTGTGGCGCGACATCGACCATTCGGTGGTCAGCGGCGTGCGGGTGCTGCGCGAATTGTCCCAGGCCCGGGGCGTGCAACAGACGGCGATGCCGATCGTGTTCAACAGCACACTGTCGGAAGCGGCGCCGGAGCTGGCCGAATTCAACCTGGCCGACGCATTGAACGCCAGGCACATGCACAGCATCACCCAGACGCCGCAGGTATGGCTCGACCACACGTTGCTGGAGCTGGAAGGACGCCTGCTGTTCAACTGGGACAGCATCGACGAACTGTTCCCGCAAGGCATGATCGAGCAGATGTTCGTCGCCTATAACACCCTGCTCGACAGCCTGTGCGAGCCGGCAGCCTGGGGCGCGAACACGCCACAACTTCTGCCACAGGCGCGGTTGCCGGCGCCGGTCGACATTCAGCAAACGCTGCCGTTGATGCACGAACTGTTCGAGCGTCAGGCCCTCGCCACACCGGATGCACTGGCGGTAATCGGCGCGCGACAGCTGACATACGCCCAGCTTCGCTTTGAGGCCCGACAACTCGGCGCCCGGCTGCGAGCGCAGGGTGTGCTGCCGAACCGGTTGGTCGCAGTGGTGATGGAGCGCGGTTGGGAGCAAGTGGTCGCAACGCTGGCGATTCTGTATGCCGGCGGTGCTTACCTGCCGATCGAACCGACTCAGCCGGCGGAACGGCTGCGGCATATTCTGGAGCGGGCGGAGGCGAGTCTGGCCCTGACCCAACCGGCGCTGCTCGACAAGATCGAATGGCCGGCGCAGGTCACGGCCATTGCCGTGACCGATGAAGTCTCAAACGATGTCTTGCCACTGCAACCGGTGCAGGTGAACGAAAGCGACCTCGCTTACGTGATCTACACCTCTGGCTCCACCGGTCAGCCGAAAGGCGTGGTGATCGACCATCGCGGCGCGGTCAATACACTGCTCGACATCAACCGCCGCTTTGCCGTCGGCCCGAACGACCGCGTATTGGCGATCTCCTCGCTGAGCTTCGATCTGTCGGTCTACGACTTCTTCGGCACGTTGGCGGTGGGCGCGGCGGTGGTCATCCTCGACCCGCAACTGACTCTCGATCCGGCGCACTGGCTGGCGTTGATCGAACGTCATCAGGTCAGCCTGTGGAACTCGGTGCCGGCGCTGCTCGGTATGCTGGTCGAGTACGTGGAGGGCGAGGGTGGCGCGTTGCCGGCCAGCCTGCGGGTGGCGATGCTGTCCGGCGACTGGATTCCGTTGACCCTGCCCGAGCGGGCCTGGGCCTTGCAGCCGAAGTTGCAACTGATCAGCCTGGGCGGCGCCACCGAGGCGTCGATCTGGTCGATCTCTTATCCGGTGACGCACGTCGACCCGGCCTGGCGCAGCATTCCCTACGGCAAGGCCCTCGATCATCAGCGTTTCTACGTGCTGGATGAAGCGCTGCAAGTGCGACCGACCTGGGTCGCGGGGCAGCTGTACATCGGCGGCATCGGTCTGGCCAAAGGTTACTGGCGCGATGAAAAACTCAGCGCGGGCAGTTTCTTCAATCATCCGCTGACCGGCGAACGGCTGTACCGCACTGGCGACCTCGGGCGTTTGCTGCCGGACGGCAACATCGAATTCCTCGGTCGCGAAGACAATCAGGTCAAGGTGCAGGGCTATCGTATCGAGCTGGGCGAGATCGAAGCCGCACTCAATCGCCATCCCGGCGTGCAGAGCGCGGTGGTGCGGATTCTCGGCCGCACGCTGGGCGAGAAACGTCTGGCGGGCTACGTGCTCAAGGCCGATCCGGCGTTGCAGGCCAGCGATTTCAGCGCGTACCTGAGCGACAAACTGCCGGCCTACATGATTCCTGCGTCGTTCACCTTCGTTGACGCGTGGCCGTTGTCGTCCAACGGCAAGGTCGACAAGAAACGCCTGCCGGAGCCTGAGCAAATCGAGGAACAGGGGCCGTTGTTGGAAGTCGAGGGCCCGCAAGAACAGCGGCTGGTGGAAATCGTGCAGGACGTGCTCAAGCGCGAATCCATTGCCGCCAATGCCAATCTGCTGAACCTCGGTGCAACGTCGATCGATATCGTCCGGATCAGCAATGCCTTGTCCAGCGCCTTGCAGTTCCGCCCCCATGTGGCGCAACTGCTGGCCCAGCCAACGTTGCTTCATCTGCTCGGCATGTACCGCCAGAATCGAGCGCGTCAGGATCTGCTCGGCAACGTGCAGCACGCACCGGAACCGGTGCAGGACATCATCGAGGATCCCCAGCAGCGGGCGCAGTTCAAAGCCGAACAGCGTGGGCGCCGCGACTTCGCTCAAGCCTTGCCGGCAGTGGCACTGGAGCTGCCGCAAGCCCCGGCCTTCGTCCGACGCTTGAGCGATTACCGCTCGGTGCGTCAATACGATCTGCAACCGATCACCACCCAGGCCTTCGCCCATGTACTGGCGGCGCTGGCCCAGGGGCAACTCGACGGCGAAGTGAAATACCAGTTCCCGTCGGCGGGCGGTCTGTACCCGATTCAGGCGTACCTCTACGTCAAAGCGGATCGCGTGCTCGGCGTGCCCGGTGGCGCGTATTACTACGATCCTCGCCAGCATCGTTTGCTGGCGCTCCAGAGCGGATTGCTCGACCCGGACACCTACGACTATTTCGTCAACCGTCCGGTGTACGAGAACGCCGCGTTCTCGCTGTTCTTCATCGCCGACATGGCCGCGATCCGCCCGTTGTATGGCGAGCGCAGCCGCGACTTCTGCCATATCGAAAGCGGCGCCATGGCCCAGTTGCTGAGCATGACCGCCGTCGAGCATGGCCTGGGCTTGTGCGGCATCGGTTCGGTCGAGGAACAGCAACTGACAACGCTGTTCGATCTGGGGCCAAGCCATGAATTGATCTACTCGATGATCGGCGGGCTGCGCACGGCCGATGAACAACACCGCGCGCCGGTCGAGGCGTTTGCCATCGAGCCTGTGACCGCAAGCCTGGACGACGAAGACATGGAGGAGTTCGAAGTATGAATGCCGATCAATTGCTGGCGTTGTTCGCTCGCCATGGCGTGGTGCTCGAAGTGGACGGTGACAGGCTGCGCTGCAAGGCGCCGCGCGGGTTTCTCACCGAAGACCTGACCCAGGCGCTCAAGCGTCACAAACAGGAACTGATCGCCTTGCTCGGCGGGCACGATGACGCGGCGATTCCCCGCCGATCCGGCGAGCACGCGTCCTGGCCGTTGTCGTTCTCGCAGCGGCAACTGTGGTTTCTCGATCAACTGGAACCCGGCAACCCGTTCTACAACGTGCCCACGGCGGTGACGCTCAAAGGGCAGTTGAACGTCGCGCAGCTGGAACGGGCGCTGAACCAACTGGTGGCCCGCCATGAAGTCCTGCGCACAACGTTTTGCAGCGTGGACGGTGAACCGCGTCAGGTGGTGCACCCGTCGATGCCGCTGTCGTTGTTGTTGACGGATCTGCGCCAGTTGCCTGCCGACGAGCGTGAGCAGCAAGTGCGATTCGCCGTCGAGCAGGATGCCCGGGCGCCGTTCGATCTGGCCAACGGGCCGTTGCTGCGGGCGTCCTTACTGCGCGTGGCGGACGACGAATTCCTGTGGCTGTACAGCGTGCACCACATCATCGCCGACGGCTGGTCGATGGGCGTGATCCTGCATGAAGTCGCCACGCTGTACGGCGATTATCTGTGTGGCGAAACCCCGACGCTTGCGCCGCTGCCGGTGCAATACGCCGACTACGCCTGCTGGCAGCAACAGCGCGTCGGCGGTGCGGTGCTGGACGCACAGCTCGAATACTGGCGTCGCACCCTGGACGACGCGCCGCTGTTGTCGACCTTGCCCGCCGACCGGTCGCGACCGTTGGTGCAGCGTTATGTCGGCGCCACTTTCAGTTCCTCCGTCGATGGCGGTACCTTGCGCGAACTCACGGCCCTGGCCCGGCAGACCCAGGGCACGCTGTTCAACGTGCTGCTGGGCGCATTGGCGGTGCTGCTGTGGCGCCACAGCGGTCAGCAGGACTTGTGCATCGGCACGCCGTTCGCCAATCGCAATCGCCCGGAAGTCGAGCCGCTGATTGGCCATTTCGTCAACACACTGGTGCTGCGTCAGCGCCTGAATCCGCAGCAGACTTTCGCCGAGCTGTTGCGTGAGGTGCGTGGCCAGATGCTCGACGTCCACGCCCATCAGGACGTGCCGTTCGACCGCGTAGTGGAGGCCGTCAACCCGCAGCGCGATCCCGGTCATTCGCCGTTGTTCCAGGTGATGCTGGTGTTGCAGAACACGCCGGGCAACACCGTGCAGATGCCTGGGCTGGAGCTGGCGCCGTACGGCACCAGCAGCGCCACGGCCAAGTTCGATCTGGCGTTCGAATGGGTCGAGCGGGCAGGGCGGCTGGACTTGCTGGTGGAATACAACACCGACCTTTACGACGTCGCGACCATCGAACGCCTGAGCGGGCACTACCGTCATTTGCTCGAACAGATTGCCGCCGACGCCAAGCAACCGATCAATGCCTTGCCGTTGATGAACGAGGCTGAGCGTCAGCAAGTGCTTGTGGACTTCAACCGCGCCGCGCCACTGACGCAAGCGGCGCCCTGCGTGCATCAACTGGTCGAAGCGCAGGCCGCGAGCAACCCTCAGGCCTGCGCAGTGGTCTTCGAGGGCGAATCCCTGAGCTACACCGAACTCAATGCCCGCGCCAACCGACTGGCGCGGCATCTGCGCACGTTGGGCGTCGGCCCGGAGGTGCGCGTCGCGGTGTGCATCGAGCGCTCGCTGGAATTGCCGGTGGCGCTGCTGGCGGTGCTCAAGGCCGGTGGCGCCTACGTGCCGCTGGATCCGGATTATCCGTTGGGACGCCTGAGCCATATGCTCGGCGACAGCACGCCGGCGGTGCTGCTGACTCTCGGTTCGGCGCACGGAATCTTGCGTCAGGCCGTGCAAGGCTCGAACTGGGAAGCGCCAATCCTCGACCTCGAACAAGATGCCGCGAGCTGGGCGTCGCTGCCGGCGGACAATCTCGACCCACGCAATGTCGGCGTCACCCCTGACCATCTCGCCTACGTGATCTACACCTCCGGCACCACCGGCTTGCCCAAGGGCGCGATGGTCGCCCACCGTGGCTTGAGCAATTTGCTGCTGTGGTGTTTGCAGGTCTGCGGCGAGGCGGGCGCGATGCTGCACAAGATCCCGTTCGGTTTCGATGCTTCGGCGTGGGAGACCTTCTGGCCGCTGGCAACCGGCGGTCGGCTGGTGATCGCACGGCCCGGCGGGCATTACGAACCGGCGTATCTGGCCCGCGAGGTGCGCGAGCAACAGGTCACGGCGCTGGTGTTCGTGCCGGCGATGTTGCAGCTGTTTCTGGAGGTTGACGAGGTCAGCCAGTGTACGTCGCTGACCGATGTGTTCAGTGGCGGCGGTGAACTGCCGCCAGCCCTGGCCCGGCGTTTTCAGGAACGCTTGCCCCATGTGCGGCTGCACAACGTTTACGGCCCGACCGAGACCACGGTGATCAACAGCATCTGGACCCTGGAGCCCGGCGCCGAGGCGCCGGCCCGGCAACTGCCGATCGGTCGGCCGATTTCCAGCAACCGCTTTTACGTACTCGATGACCGCGACGAGCCGGTGCCGGTTGGCGTGACCGGGCATCTGCACATTGGCGGCGTCGGCGTGGCCCGGGGTTATCTGGGGCTGGCGCAGCTCAGTGCCGAGCGCTTTATCGACAACCCGTTTTTGGCAGGTGATCGGCTCTATCGCAGCGGCGATCTGGCGCGTTATCGCGCGGACGGTCAGCTGGAATTTCTCGGGCGCAACGATTTTCAGGTCAAGTTGCGTGGTGTGCGTTTGGAACTGGGCGAGATAGAAGCCCGGCTCGAAGCGTTTCCCGGCATCCGCAGCGCCGTGGTGCTGATGGTCGGCGAAGCGGCGCAGGACCAGCGACTGGTGGCCTGTTGTGTGGTGGCCGAGCCCGTGGACGAAGCAGCGGTGCACGCTCATCTGGCGACGACCCTGCCCAGAGCCGTAATCCCCGGCAGCTATCTGTGGCTCGACGCGCTGCCGCTGACTGCCAATGGCAAAGTCGACCGTGCGGCGCTGACAGCGTTGGCGGACGAAGAAATGGTCAACCGTCAGGTCAACCTGAGCAGCCCGCGCGACCACATCGAACTGGCGTTGTACCAGATCTGGAAAAGCCTGTTGCTGGCGCCGCAGATCGGCATTCGTGACAACTTCTTCAATGTCGGCGGCACCTCGATCGCCGCGATCAAGATGGCCCATGAGATCAGCCAGCAGTTTGCCGTCGAAGTGCCGGTGCGCGTGGTGCTCAGCTACCCGACCATCGAAGCACTGGGCGGCTGGCTGCGGGTCGGGGCCAATCCGGCGCTGGCACAGAGCAACCTGATCGAATTCCGTCGCGGCAGCGGCCAGCACAACGTGGTGTGCATTCACCCGGCGGGCGGCACGGCGTTCTGTTACCTGTCGCTGGCCAAAGTGCTGCCGGATGAAACCGGCGTGTACGGGGTGCAATCGCCGGGACTCAATCCGGGGGAGAGCACCGAGCCGACGGTCGAAGCGATGGCCGAGGCTTACTTGCGCCAGATCGAACCGCTGACGCAGCAACCGCTGATCCTCACCGGGCTGTCGTTCGGTGGTCTGGTGGCCTATGAAATGGCGCGGCGGTTGACGGCGGTGGGGCATCGTCAGGTGACGGTGGTGCTGCTCGACACCCAGGGCAGCGACGCTCCGGGTTTCCGCGAGCAGATCGGCACGGTGGACATGGCCGAGTTCCGCGACAAGCTGGTGCGTTTCAACGGCATGTACCCCGGCATCGAAGACGCCCAGGTCGAACGCTACTTCAACATCTACAACCACAACCGTTTGGCCATGGCCGCCTATGAGTGCGCGCCGCGCGCCGGCCGCGTAGTGCTGATCCAGGCGCGGGAAGATTTCAGCCGCCATCAGTTGCATGAACTGCGCGGCTTCTGGCGACGCCGCGCAGGCCACGGCTATCTGGCGAAACTGGTCAGCGGCGGGCACTGGGACATGCTCGAAAGCGCGGAAATCCATCGGGTCTGGCAAATCATCCGTCGGGAGCTGCAACGCTTCGACGCGCAGGAGGCGAAATGATGAGTGCGTCCAAAGACACGCCGTTGCTCGCGCGTTTTGCCGAGCAAGTGCGGCGTAATCCGCAAGCGCCGGCGGTGATCGATCAGTCGCTTACGCTGACTTACGCCGAACTGGCCAGCGCCAGCGAACGCATCGCCCGAGGGTTGCTGGCGCGCGGCGTCGAGCCCGGCCAGTCGCTGGCCTTGTGCATGCCGCGTTCCTGGCAATGGCTGGCGGCGATTCTCGGCGCGTTGAAGGTTGGCGCGGTGGTGGTCCCGCTGGATCGGGCCAGCCCGTTCAAACGCCGGGAGTTGATGTTGGCGGATGCGGCGTGTGTCGGCCTGATTACCCAGGACGAAGAGCCGTTGTGGTCGCCTTCACTGTGGCAAACCAGCGTCGAGGCCTTGCTCGATCAGCCGGACGCTCCGCCGCAAACACTGGCCGAAGACTTCGCCGAGGTGATGTTCCTGTTCTACACCTCGGGCACCACCGGCACGCCGAAAGCGGTCGAGGTGGGCGAACGCGGCTTGCTGCGTCTGGCGCACAGCGACGGCTATATCGAAGTTCGCCCGACAGACCGCTTCGCCTGTCTGTCCAACCCGGCGTTCGACGCCTGCAGTTTTGAACTGTGGGCGCCGCTGCTCAATGGCGGTTGCTGCGTGATGATCGCCGATGAGGACGTGCTGGATGCGCGACGTCTGGCCGAAGTGCTGGAGCGAACGCAGGTCGACAATCTGTTCATGACGGTGTCGCTGTTCAATACGTTGATTGCCGAGTGGCCGTCGTGTTTTTCCAGCGTGCGTCAGGTGCTGATCGGCGGTGAGCAGATCAGCGCTGCCGCCGTGCGCGGATGGTATCGGGACAATCCTGAGAGCCGCTGCCGGATTTTCAATGTTTACGGCCCGACCGAGTGCACCACGTTTGCCTTGTGTTGGCCGATCAGTCGTGACTTTGCCGGTGACTTGGCGCCGATTGGTCGACCGTTGCCGGACACTGGCGTGTTGGTGCTGGATGAGCAGCAACGGCCGGTGCCGGCGGGCGAGGTGGGCGAGCTGTATTTGAGTGGCAGAGGTGTCGCCCGTGGCTATCGCAACCGGCCTGAAGAAACCGCCCGCCAGTTTGTTCGTTTGCCCGATCTCGACGGTGGTGCGCAGGTGCATTACCGCACCGGTGATCTGGTCCGGCGTAATGCAGAAGACTTGATCGAGTACCTGGGGCGGGTCGACCGGCAGGTGAAGATTCGCGGCTTCCGGATCGAGCCGGGGGAGGTTGAACAGCGGATGCTGGAGTATCCGGGCGTGGCGCAGGTGTACGTCTGCACCCGGCGTGAGGCGGCGGAGGATCATCAGCTGCTGGCGTTCATCGTGCCTCGCGGGGATCTGGACTATCACGCTTTCGAAAACCATCTGCGGGCGCAACTGGCGCCGTATATGCGGCCGCATCAGTTATTCCTGCTGGAGCGCTTGCCGCTGACGGCCAATGGCAAGATCGACCGCGACGGCTTACTGGCCCAAGGGTTGAGTCCGTGGCATCCAGTCCTGGCGGCTACGGATAACGAAAGCGTTACGCCGGCGCTGGACTGGTTGTTGAGTCAGGCCCGCTCGCTGCTCGGCCAACCGGCCCTGAGTGCGCAGGACGACTGGCTGGGCAGCGGCGGCGATTCGCTCAAGGCCATGCGCCTGCGTTCGGCAATTCGTGTTCGTTGGCAGCGCGAGATCGTTCTCGACACGTTGCTTAACGAGCCTTTCTCGTCATTGGCCGAACAATTGACCGGTGAGCGGAACTGCGATTCGATCTACCCACCTGCGCCTGCGGTCAGCAGCGCCAAACGCCTGCCGGCCACCGCCGAACAGCGTCGGTTGTGGTTGCTGCAGCAACGTTCGCCGACTTCGACTGCCTATAGCGTGCCGCTGATTCTGCACCTGGCGGCGGGCGTTGATGTCGCGGCACTGACTGAGGCCGTGGGTCGTCTCGTGCAGCGTCATCCGGGGTTGCGCACGGCTTTTGCACCCGGTAGCGATGGACTCGATCAGGTAATCGCCGAGCAGGGGGCGACCTGTCGCACCTTCGCGGTCGGGCATTTCACCGAGGACAACTGGCAGGCCTTCGCCGAGCTGATCTTCACCGCGCCGTTCGACCTGACCACCCCGAACCTGTTTCAGGCTTGGCTGTTGCCGTTCGCCGATGGCAGCTGCCGGCTGTTGCTGAACCTGCATCACATCATCGTCGATGGTTGGTCGGTGAACCTGCTGTTCGACGACCTGACGCAGCTTTACGCCGATGTCCTGCAAGGCCGCGAAAGCCCGCAACCGGCCGCCCGACTGACGACGCTGGAGTTTGGCCAGTGGCAGCGCCAGTGGAGCGTCGATCCGCATTATCGCGATCAGCGCCGCACACTCGCCGAGCTGCATCGCCGTCAGGAAGAACCGTCGCCCGCATTGATGCCAATGCGCGAAATCAACCCGGACGCCCGGTTGCACCGGGAACCCTTGGGCACCCTGCGCAGCGCCGCTCTTGAACGCTTTTGCGCCCAACAACGGCTGACCCGTTTCGAAGTGCTGTTCAGTGTCTTCGCCTGGAGCCTGTACGCCTTGACCGGCTGCGAGCGGCCACGGATCGCCAGCCCGGTGTCCAACCGGCCGCTGGCGGAGTTCGAAGACACCGTCGGCATGTTTGCCAACACCGTGTTGATCCCCACCGCCGTCGAACAGGTATTGACCCTGAACGAGCAGTTACGCAAGCAGACCGCCACCGTGCGCGAAGTGCTGGCGTTGCAGGACGTGGCGCTGGCGGATCTGGTGGAAGACCTGCGGCTGTCGTCGAGCCCCTCGCTGTTCGATTTCATGTTCGTACTGGAAAACACCGATTACGCCGCATTGGCCGACTCGAACCTGCGCGCCACGCTGGAATTCAACCAGCAGTTGCACGCCAAGTGCCCGCTGACATTGTTGATGGTGGGGAGCGGGTCGCAGCTGGAATGCTGGTGGGAATATCAGTGCAGCTACTTCGATGGCGAACAGATGCGCGCAGTGAACGCGCTGTTCCGCCGAGGCCTGGACCTGTTGCTGGAAAGCCCGACGGCCAGGCTCGATGATTTGCTCGGTCCGTATCGACGCAGCCTGCCATCGGCCAGCGAAGGTCCGCAGATTGCGCTGCCGTTCAACATATTGTCGGATGGGTTCGGGCACCAAGTGCATTGCACGCCGGAGGCGGTCGCGCTGGTTCAAGGCCAGCACCGCCTCACCTATGGCGAACTGAATGCGCTGGCCAATACTCTGGCGGCCACCCTGATCGAGCGTCATCCCTTGCCGACCGGGAACGCGCCGCTGCATGTCGTGCTGTTCCTCGATGCCTCGGTAGAACACATCGTCGCCTTGCTGGCGCTGGCCAAACTCAACCTGACCGCCGTGCCGCTGGATCCCGCTTACCCGGTGGCGATCCAGCGTCAGGTGCTGGAACAGGCGCAACCGCATTGTGTGCTGTTCAGCGACACAACGGCCGCCGCGCTGGATGACCTGAACGCCGGACGATTCGCCTCGCATCGAGTCGATCTGAGCGCCGATGCCGGATCATTCGAACGCCCACGCCACGCCGGTGAACGGCCGCTGTACACGCTGTTTACCTCCGGATCCACCGGCACGCCCAAAGGTGTGCAAGTGTCGGAACGCACCCTGTGCAACCTGCTGCAATGGCAGCGCACCGAAGGTCAGCTGCCGGCGAAAGCGGTGACCCTGCAGTTCTCGATGCTGTCGTTCGATGTATCGTTCCAGGAGATTTTCAGCACCCTGTGCGGCGGCGGTTGTTATCACCTGATCACGCCGCGCTGGCGGCAGGATGCCGAGGCGTTGCTGGATTACATGGTCGAGGCGCGGATCGAGCGCCTGTTCCTGCCGTACGTGGCCTTGCAGCATCTGGCGCAAACCGCCGTGACCCGTGGCATTTACCCGTCGGCGTTGCGTGAAGTGATCACGGCCGGCGAGCAATTGATCTGCACCGACGCGCTGCGCAACTGGTTCGGCGGCATGCCGCAGGCCTCGCTGTTCAACCACTACGGCCCGACCGAAACCCATGTGGTCAGTGCCTTGCGCCTGCCGCCCGTGGCGCGGGACTGGCCATTGCGCGCGCCGATCGGCCATGCCGTCGGCAATGCGCGGTTGCTGCTGGTGGATGAGCACGACCGCCCGGTGCCAAACGGCAGTCGCGGCTATCTGCTGGTCGCCGGGCCGATGGTTGCCCGCTGTTATCTGGCCGATCCTGCACTGAATGCCGAGCGGTTTGCCGAGCTGGCTGACGGCTGTTTGTACTACCGCACCGGCGATCTGGCGTGGGCCGATGCCCAGGGCTGCCTGCATTATCTGGGACGTGACGATCAGCAGATCAAACTCAGCGGCCATCGTCTGGAACTGGGGCAGATCGAAGTGGCGCTGATGCAGGTGCCGGAAGTGGTCAACGCGGTGGTGGCGGTTCAGGCCGACCCGCCACGGCTGATCGCCTGGCTGCAGCTCGATGGCCAACCTGCAACGTCGAAAGCGCTGGATCGTCAGGTCGCGCGGCGACTGCCGGCCCATGTGCGAATCGATGAATACCGGCGGATCGACCGCTGGCCACGCACCCCCAGCGGCAAGATCGACCGCAAGGCCTTGCCGACTCTGGGCGAGGCTTTGGAGCGGCGTAGCACGCCACAACCGGTTGTTCAATTGAGTGCGCTGGAACGGCAACTGAGCGAGTTGTTCCAGGCAGTGATCGGCCGGGACATCGAGCCGGAGCAGACCTTCTTCGAGGCCGGCGCCACCAGTCTCGGCCTGATGCGTTTGCATGGCCGTTACGCCGAAGAGCTGCCGCACAAGGTGACGATGGCCGATCTGTTCGAGCACGTCACGGTGCGGCGTCTTGCGGCGCATCTGTCCACCGCGCCGGTGGCAGCAGTGGAGCGTGTCCGGCAGACCGATGCGGGTCATCAACCGATGGCGATCATCGGCATGTCGGTCAATGTGGCCGGGGCGCAGAATCTGTCCGAGTTCTGGTCGATGGTGCAAGGCAACGGGTTGGGCATCGAGCACTTTGCTGCCGAAGAAGGACTGGTCGGTGCTCGCAGCCAACTGGCGGGCCTGCTCGATTTCGATCCCGAGTACTTCGGCATCAGCCGTCAGGAAGCGCGCCTGATGGACCCGCATCAGCGGCATCTGCTGATGGCGTGCGTGCAGGCCCTGCAACACGCGGCCATCGTTCCGTCGGCGGACGGCCCGCGCATCGGCCTGATCGCCAGTTGCGGCGAAACCACGTATTTCCAGCAGATGCTGCGCGAGACCGCCGACGACGATCTGCCGGATGGCTTCCAGCTGGCGCTGCACCACGACAAGGATTTTCTGGCGACCAAGGCCGCGTATCACCTGGACCT
The DNA here is from genome assembly GCF_028657055.1 of Pseudomonas aphyarum. Taxonomy (NCBI): domain Bacteria; kingdom Pseudomonadati; phylum Pseudomonadota; class Gammaproteobacteria; order Pseudomonadales; family Pseudomonadaceae; genus Pseudomonas; species Pseudomonas aphyarum. The sequence continues at coordinate 340,522 of NZ_JAMDGS010000001.1, read as the reverse complement.
CAATGGCCCGGCCCTCAGCGTGCAGGCCGCTTGCGGCAGTTCGCTGATCGCCGTGCACCTGGCCAGTTCGATGCTGCGCCAGGGCGACAGTGACGTGATGCTCGCGGCCGGGGTGTTGATCGACCCGACCCTGACCGAGGGCTACCGGCACCGCTCGCAGCACATCTTCTCCGCCGATGGTTTGTGTCGTCCGTTCAGCGACGACGCCAGTGGCACCCTCGGCGCCAGTGGTTACGGCGTGGTGGTGCTCAAACCGCTGGCCAAGGCGCGGGCCGATGGCGACCGGATCTATGCGCTGCTCGAAGGCTCGGCGTTGAACAACGATGGCCGGGCCAAGATGAGTTACACCGCGCCGTCGGTGGCCGGGCAAAGCGCGGTCATCCGCGATGCCTTGAGCCGGGCCGGGTTGACCGGTGCCGACATCGGCTACATCGAGGCCCACGGCACCGGCACCTTGCTGGGCGATCCGATCGAAGTCGCGGCGTTGACCAAGGCTTTCGGCGATGCGCCGGCCGGTCAGTGCGCATTGGCTTCGGTGAAAAGCCAGATCGGTCATCTGGGCGCGGCGGCGGGGGTGGTCGGGCTGATTCGCGCCAGTCTCGCGGTGTTCCATGGTGTGCTGCCGCCGAACCTCGGTTTTGGCCGGATCAACCCGCAGATCGATCTGGAACGTTCGCCGTTCTACGTGCCGACCACGTCCCGGCCATGGCCGGAAGGGCGGCGGCGACTGGCCGGTGTCAGCAGTTTCGGGATTGGTGGGACCAATGCGCATGTCATCGTTGGTGCCGCGCCAATCTCGCAGGAAAAGGTCGAGGAATTGCTGCCGCTGCTGCTGATTTCGGCGCATAGCCGGGCGGAGTTGCTGCGCGATATCGCGGCGATTCGTGAATATCTGCAAACCAATCCGGAGCAACACACCGCGTTGCTGCGGCACTTGCAATCAGGTCGCCGGCAATTGCGCTGGCGCTTCGCGATGGTGTGCCGGCCGGGTGACGACATTCCATCGCAGCCGACCTCGATCAAGGAAATCACCACTTCGGGCGCGCAACTTAAAATCGTTGATCAATCGCTGCAGGAGCTGCAGGAGCTGCAGGAGCTGCTGGACGCCTGGTACGAGGGCGTGAATATCCAGTGGCCGCAGCGCTCGGCACCGCCGCCCTGGGATTTGCCGCCGTCGTCGTTCGATCTTCAGCCGTATCGCTTCCAGACGCCCGTGGCCACCCAACCTGATGCGCCAGCCCTTGAGCGACAACCGCTGGCGGACTGGTTCCACCAACGACAGTGGGTGCGCACCCGGCGCTTGAGTGCGACAGCGACGGTCGGATCCCGTGAGGTGCTGATCCTGTGCAGCCATGAGGCACCGGAATCGACCTTGCTGGCGACCCTGAACACTGTCTATCGACGCGTGATTCAGGTACGCGCCGGCAATGGCTTCAAACGCTTGAGCCCGGACCGTTTCGAGCTTGATCCGCTGGACACCCAAGCCCTGAACCGGTTGCTCGCTGAGGTCGCAGAACCTGAGCTCGGCGAACTCGACTGGCTGCATGCCTTGCCGCTGGCGGTGTCGGGCGCGGTCAACGAGCAATCGCTGGATCTGGCGCAGTGGGCCTGTCTGGACACGGTCAGTGCGCTGATGCAGGCCTGGGGGCAAACCCCGCGCACGACCCGTCTGCGGCTGTGGTTGATGTCATGGCAGGCGTGCCCGGTGGACGGCGCGGTTCAGCGTCCCGAGCTGGCAGCGCTGGCCGGCATCACCGAAGTGGTGCCGCAGGAATACCCGGTGCGTTGCCATTGGCTGGATTTGCCGTCGTCGCGCCTCGAAACACAGGCCGGCGAGTTGGCAGCGCTGCTTGCCGATCCGGTTTCATTGCCTCGGCGAATGGCGGTGCGCGACGGTTACCTGTGGCAGCCACGCTTGCTGTCTCAGCCATTGACCGGCCCAACAACGACGTCTCTTTTACCGGAAGATGGAACGTTCCTCGTGCTGGGCGGCAGCGGCGGCATCGGCCGAACCTTGTGCGAACACCTGCTACAGGCACCCGCGCGCCGTGTAGTGCTGATCTCGCGCCAAGGGCAATTGCCTGAGCCACTGGCGGCGTACGCGTCGCGGATCGACTGCATCAAAGCAGACATCGCCGACCTGCCGCGCTGGCCGCAGATCCTCGATCAACTAGCCGTTCGCTACGGTCGCCTGAGCGGCGTGATTCATGCGGCGGGTGTCGGTGCGGGCAGCCTGATTCGCCACCGCGATGCCCGGCAAATGGCCGAGGCCATGGCCGCCAAAACTCGCGGCATGCTGGCGGTCGAGGCCTTGATCGAGCACCTGACGCCGGGTTTTGTCCTGTACTGCTCGTCGATGTCGGCACTGTTCGGCGGCGCGGGCCATCTGGATTACGCGGCGGCCAGCGGGGTGCTCGACGGTTTCACCCACTATCGCCCGAACCCCGCCGACACTTGCTTGCGCCTGGGGATCAACTGGGACATCTGGCGCGACATCGGCATGGCCACCACCAGCAACGGTGGAGACGCCGCGCATCTGGAGCATCTGACGGTTGGTCTGTCGGCGGAAGAGGGCTGCCGAGTGTTCGATCTGGCGATGGCGACGCAGTTGCCGCAGCTGCTGATTTCCACCACCGGCATCGACACGGCGCGGCGGTTTTATCCGGTTCGCCATGGTGCCGTGGCCGCAGTGGTCGAGGCGCCGAAGGGCGTGGATCTTTCGGTGCGCTTGCGTGAGTGCCTGTGCAAGTGGCTTGGTGTGGCCGAGCTGGAAGATGACGATTCGCTGTACGACTTGGGCGCGGATTCGCTGACGCTGCTCGACCTGATCGACGAACTGCAAGCGGCCACCGGTGAGGTGTTCCAGCTGTCGCAATTCAGCCACAAGGTCAGCCTGAGCGAGGTGGTGGGGCTGGTCTCGACCGCTACGGTTGAAGAGGCGTGCGGCGTAACACAGCAGGGCTGGCACGACGCGGTGCGGATCGATCAATGGCATGCCGGTGCGGGCCGCGACTGGCTGTACCTGATTCACCCGGTGGGCGGCGATGTTCAGGCCTATCGGGAACTGGTGTCGGCGCTGCCGGCGGAACTGGGCGTGTGCGTGATCGCCGACCCGGCGCTGCGTCTGCCGCAGTTGCCGAACATCAGCGTGGAGGAACGTGCACGCTGTTATCTGGAGGCGATCAAAACCCACTTTCCGCACGGCTGCGCTTGGCGGCTGGCAGGCTGGTCCTTCGGCGCATGGGTGGCGCAGGCGCTGTGTCATCAGGCCCAGGTTGACGGGTTCAGGCAACCGTTGTTGTACCTGATCGACCCGCCCGCGCCGGATGCCGGTGCGGAACTGGCCGGCATCGACGAGCAGACCATCGAGCAGGTGTTCCAGCGTGAGTTTGCCCAGCGCTGGCCGACGGTCGAAGGGCAGGGCATGGCCGAAGAGCGTCAGGCGTATCTGCAACGGTTGACGGTGTGCTGCCGCAACAACATGACCAGCATGCTCGACTTCCAGCCGCCGGCGCTGGCGACCACAGCGGTACGGCTGTTCATCGCCGGGCACGCCAACCCTTATGGGCTGGGCAACGCCTGGAACCCGGACGACCTGCAACGCAACTGGCAGGCCTTGCTTCCACAGTTGCGCAGCTGGCAAACCCTGGACACCGATCACTACGGCATCGTGGCGGGCCGCTGGGCGCGGTTGCTGGCCGAAGTCATCGGTACGGATGAGCCTTCGCCATGAGTGAACCAATCTCGATGCCGCGATGGTGGCTGACCTTGACCAAGGTGTTGTGCGAAGCCGAACCGGACGAGGCTTTGCGTCTGCGCTTGAGCCGATTTCACGGGCAGGTGCCGTTTCAGCTGTTTCATCTCTGGCAGACCGACGTGGTCATGCCGATGCTGTGCGAAGCCGTGCCGGAGCATCAGCAGGCGTTGCTCGCGTTGCAAAGCCTGCATCAGCGAGCGGCGCTCGGTGTGATCGGACGTCAGGGCGAATGGCGGGCCGCACTCAAGCCGGTGCTGCTGGCGCTGTATCGCAAGGCCTACGCCTATGACGCGGCGTACGCCAAGGCCCACTCCAGTGCAATGACTTACGGCCTCGCACCGGCCAACACCGCCATGATTGCCGAGCACTTCGGCGATGCTGAGGCGTTCGCCGAGTATTACGCGCAACTGAATACCGAGGCCGCTGCCACCGCGTTTGCCCAGGCTCATGCCAGTGCCAACGCCGAAGTGTCGGCCCGGGCCTTCGCGGATGACGACGCAGACACCTGCGCGCAGATTTGCGGGGCATCCGTGCGGGTTTACGTCGGGGCTTGCGCGCAGACCGATGAACAACGAAATGCCGTATTCAACCATCTCGCCGCCGGGCTCGAGCGAAGCCTGGCCACGCTGCAATCCCGTTCAACAGGAGAACGACATGAATGACGCACAACTGCAATTCGATGTGGTGATCAACGCTCAGGGTCAGTATTCGCTGTGGCCGGCGGGCAAGCCGATGGCCAGCGGCTGGAGCGAAGCGGGGATGCGTGGCGAACGCCAAATCTGTCTGGATTACATCAACGAACACTGGATCGACATGCGCCCGCGTTCGCTACGCGAGCAGTCATCAGCGTCGTTCCAATAAAAAAGGTGAGGGAACATGGATCAGTTGGCACTCAAGGCAATCGAGCGCATCGCCGCAGAACGGCGCGCGCCGTATCAGCACATCACGGTCGAGCGGATCACGCCGATCATCGGCGCCGAGATCGGCGGCGTCGATCTTTCACAACCGTTGAGCGACGAGCAGCTCGCGGAAATCCGCCGGGCCTTTCTGGAGAACCACGTGGTGGTGTTTCGGGATCAGCATCTGACGGTGGACGAGCACAAGGCGTTTGGCCGGCTGTTCGGTGAGCTGCGGGCGCTGCCGGTGGAAGACATCGACGGCGATGACCCGGAACTGGTAGTGATCCGCGCCAATGCGCAATCGCGCTACGTGGCCGGCGAAACCTGGCACACCGACGGCACCGCTGATCTGGCGCCGTCCATGGGCTCGATGCTGTACGTCAAGGAAACCCCGGCCATCGGCACCGGCGGCGATACGCTGTTCGCCAACATGCACCTGGCGCTGGAAATGCTGTCGCCGACGATGCAGCAGTTTCTTGGCGAACTGACGGCGATCCACGACGGCGCGATCCCATGGAAGGGCTATGAGGCGCCGGCCAATCTGCCGAAAACCGAACACCCGGTGGTGGTCCGCCACCCGGAAACCGGGCGCCAATCGCTGTTCGTCAATTCCGGGTTCACGTCGCACATCGTCCAGTTGTCCGGCGGGGAAAGCCAGGTGCTGTTGAACATGTTGTTCGATCTGGTAGCGCGGGAGCCGTCCCTCAGCTGCCGCGTGCGCTGGGCGCCGAATACCCTGGTGTTCTGGGACAACCGCTGCACCCAGCACCATGCGGTTTGGGATTATTTTCCGCACTCGCGGTATGGCGAGCGGGTGACGATTCTGGGGACGCAGCCCAAGGCTTGAGCTGTAAAAAAAACGGTGGGCGCGGCGGTGCCGTTCCCACCGGTCATTCACAGACCTTGTTTGAGCAGTTGCTCGACGATCAGATCGCCAAACGCCAGATTCCCGTGCAACGGGTCATCCACTTCGCAGTACACCGAACGCTGAAAACCCTGCTCATCATTCGCCGCCGCGCGCACATCAATCAGCTCGATGCCGAGCCCTTGCAGGCGTTCGATCAGCAGCGCCTGCGCAGCCATGAACACCCGCGAATCGGACAATTCCGGCACCCGCTGCGGCGGCAGCACCGCGAACACCTTGAGGTTCATCGCCCGGGCCTGTTCATAGAACGCAAGAGCAGGACGGGACAGGGTGTCGACGATGGATTCGAACAGCGGCCCGCCGAGAAAACCTTCGTCGAATTCACCGTCCGGTGTCTGGTAGCACGTCCAGTTCGGCGCGGTGGCGAGGTAGTGCAGGCTCAGGCCAATGGTACTCACCAGCGGCACCCCGACCTTCGCCAGTTGCGGCACTTCGAACGGCTCAAGGGCCTGGCGATACAGGCGCTCCATCTCTGCCTCGCGAAACACCACGTCATGGCGGGTCAGGCTGAAAAAGTCCACCGCGAAATCCCGGCCGGTGCCCAGCGGACCGCCACTGAACGGCAACTCGCGCACCTGCGCCGCCTTGCCGATGACCCCGGCATGGGAATCGCCCAGCAGCAGAAACCTAGGCGTAGTAATCGAGCACGGCGTCTTCACAGACAAGCTCCTCGCTGGGCACACAGGTGGAGGGAACGCTGGCCGGCGTGTGCACCGGTTGAACCGCATCGAGTCCGGCGAAAAACTGCTGCATGACGAACGCCACGCCTTCGGGTGTGACCTCGCGCTGGTTGGGTTGGTAGAACGCGCCCTTGAACGGTGTCCCGGTGATGATTTCGTAAGAGGGGAAATAGTCGACGTCGTGCAGGTCTTCACACAGCTGTCCGGCAACGGCGCGCAGGACCGATTTGGAATAGGTGGTGGCGCTTAGCACATGCTCGCCCGTGGCCGTCGCGGTCAGGGGCACCGGTGACACGGTCAGCAGCAGACGCAGTTGCGGGTTGATCGAACGCATCAATTCCAGCGCCCGGACCATGTCGCCATAGGTGTCCATGAAGCCAAAATTGCAGAAGCGGTGCAGCTGCGGATCGAAGGTGCCCCGCACGGTGCCGGGGCACACGGGGTACACCAGACCGGTCTGACGGTTTTGCCAGGCTTCGGTCAAGCCAAGGGTGAACACGAACACTTTGGCCCGGCGCAGGGCGGTGCGAATGGCGTCGAGGGTGGCTTCGCGCGATGCGAACAGCGCGTCCTCGCTGGCAAAACCGTCGGGCTCCACGGCGGGGCGGAACGGGTCGAAGAAACGCCCGTCATGGGCCCAGGTTTCGTCGGGCGGCAGGCTCACGCCCAGCGCCCATTCCAGCCATTGGCACAGCATCGCCGGGGTGTACAGGTTGCCGGTGCGGAACGAGAACACCCCGTAGTTGTGGGCCTTCCAGTCGGCTTCGGGCAAATCGGTCGGGGCCGGTTCCGCATCCAGCCAGTTCATGCCGCGCTCCACCAGCGCCCGGCCGATGTGCTGGGCGAAACACGAACCGGCGGTGACGATGGCGTCCTTGTTGCCGATCTCGAAATGCGGCGTCCACAGTTGATCGATGGTCAGCGCAGGCTTGTCAGCCACGGCGGTGCGCCAGAAAGCGCGGGGTGGCAGGCATTGATAAGGATTCACGACGAGGGCCTCCTTGGCGGTCGCTGATAAAACGGGGTCAGCTGATTTGATAGCGGTAGATCAGGTCGTCAAACCATCGATCTCCAATCTGATAGGCCTGCGGCACGCGGCGCTCGAATACAAAACCGCATTTCTCCAACACTTTGCAGGACGCGATATTACCGTCGGTCACGGTCGACTCCAACGAGTCCAGCCCGATGGCGGCGGCATAATCGATGATCGCCTGCCGCGACTCGGTGCCAAAGCCTTTGCCCTGATACTCCGGCAACAGCAGGCAACCCACCTCGGCATGCCCCGGCGACAGAATGCGGAATCCGGTCACGCCCAATTCCTGCCCGCTGGCCCTGTCGGTCACCACCAGACACAACCAGTGATCCGACTGCGGCCCCCAGACTGGAAGCCGATGCTCGAAGCCTTTGCGCACCTGGTCCTCGGCGATTTCACCGAACACGTACTGCATGGTTTGCGGTTCGCAATGCAGCCTGAGGAACAGCGGCCAGTCGGATTCGACCATCGTGCGCAGGTCCAGGCGTTGCGTGGTGAGGTCGAGCATCCGCTGCTCCTTGCAAGAATGGAAAAAGAAGAGGGTTTTTTACTTGGTGTGGGGGGAAAGATCAATGAGCAGGACTGCTCGGCGGTTTCAATGGTTTTGCTGAACCTGGCGTTCTGAGCCGCTCGCGGGTTTGCTGCAGGGGCATCGTGCTGATTGCAGTGGTTGCGAGATTTAAGCTCTGCACAATCGCTATTGAATTTCCCGTGTTTCTTCCTGCCGTTTACTTAAGGCTGCCAGGCCTTATCTGCAGTGTGCACCTCTGTGCACCGGAGTCGATAGAGTACGCAACCAGTGTGCCCTCCGTTGTTGTTTCTGCGATGAAAAGCAGGGAAGGACCGAAGAAGGCTTTGAGTTCTTCCGGCATGCAGGTCGGTAAATAGGTGCGCAGCACTCGCGGGTCGTAGAAGCGAAAGGCGAGCTCATTGCCTTCGAAGTCCACTACTTTGAGTAAAGTGCGAAAATGACGGCGTAACTGGCGGAGGGAAACATCGGAGGGTGCAATGACAAAATACCCACAGCTTGCTCCCCACCCCAAATCCAGCAATGAACCGGTGAACGCTTGATCAGGATCAAGATGTACCAGATAGGGTGCAACGGCAGACAGCGCTGGAGTGAGGCGTCCTGCATACAGGCAGGTGAAATCGGCCTTGCTCAAACGGATCATGGGTTCAATTCGGTCATCGCGAGCTCCGTCCAGCAATGCATATACCTGCGGTGCTTGCGGACCTTTCCCTGCGCTCCACAACTCCCGAATAAGCCATGTGACCAGGCTCAGGTCTGATTCATGCGGGGCACTCATTTCGAACAGATCTCACAGAATGGCTTTCCATCTTCGGCCGCTTGTTTGAGAGGTCTGACTTGGCGATCCTGGCGTTGTATAAGGGCCTTTTTGCGTTCGATAGCCGATAGGGACGGCGCGGAAATACGGGTCGCATTGGCAGTAGTAGCAGCTTTCAGCCGTTGTCCGTTTTTATCGCTGTCAGCTATCCACGGAATGACCGGCGGCAGAATCGCGATCCCGGTGCCGGCGCCTGGCGTACCGCCGGTATTGGCCTTCACTTCGGCACCGCTGATGGTCACGCCACCGGCATCGACCTTGACGAAGCTGCCGCCAGCCTTGGCCGTCAGTTCCATGCCACCTTCGATTACCACCTTGTCACCGGCGTGGTAGTGAATCTCCGTGCCTGCTTCCACGAACTGACCGGTGCCGACCTTCACATGCTGGGTGACGCCCACAGTCAGGTGATCGTTGGCGCGCATTTCGCTCTTGCGGTCCAGATGAGTGATGCGGTGTTCCTCGACCTTGAATTCACTTAAAACATTGGCTTCAACGGTGTCATGCCGTTCATTGCCGACGCGGATTTTCTGGTCGTGTTCGATGTTCTCGTCCCAGTCGCGCTGGGCGTGGATGTAGATCTGCTCGACGCCTTTCTTGTCTTCGATGCGGAACTCGTTGTAGCCCTTGCCGCCCGGTGAACTCAGGGTCTTGAAGGTGCTACGGGTCTTGTTCGCCGGCAGATCGTAGGGGACGACGTTTTCCTTGTGGTACAGGCAACCGGTCACCAATGGCTGGTCGGGATCACCTTCGAGGAAGGTCACCAGCACTTCCATGCCGATCCGTGGAATGGCGATGCCGCCGTAGGCCGCGCCGGCCCAGCCGCTGGCGACGCGCAGCCAGCAGGTGGTCTTGTCGTCTGCCTGGCCTTCGCGGTCCCAGTGGAATTGCACCTTCACGCGACCGTACTGGTCGCAGTGGATTTCTTCGCCGCCGGGGCCGGTGACGATGGCGGTCTGGCTGCCGAGGACTTTCGGTTTCGGGTGTTCGAGGGCAGGGCGGTAGTGGGCGTCCCACGGGGTGGCCACGAAGCTGTTGCGGTAGCCCTGGTGGAAATCGCTCTTGTTGTCGGTGACGTCGCTGGTGACGTTCTCGCCCAGCACTTGCGGCTGCTTGCCTTCGTGGAAGATTTCCAGCAGCAGCCACATATCATTCCATTCGGCGCGCGGGTGTTCGGCCAGGGTCATGAAATGGCCGGTCGTCAGGGTCGGTTCGTCACCTTTGCCTTCGGCAAGTTTGTAGTCGCTGCGATGGCGTTCCAGCGCTCGGGTCGAGAGCAGCTTGCCGCGTTCGCGCGTGGTGAAGCGGCCGGGGTAATCGTAGTCTTCCAGATCCGGCATGAACGCGGATTTGGCCGCGCCTTCGGGCAGAATCTTCGGTTTCTCGAAATCGTAGTCGCGGCGGCTGACACGGCTGGTGCGGGTTTCCAGGCGCAGGTTGAAGCGCTTGATCACCGGCTTGTCGGCGGTCATGCCGGAGTCTTGCTGGTAGTTGACCGGTTTCAGTTTGCGGAACACGGTCTGGTCGTCGCCGAACACCAGCTTGTGGCCGCTGCTGCTGTGCTGGAAGTGGAAGTGAATGCCTTCCTCTTCGCACAGGCGCTGGATGAAATGCAGGTCGGATTCGTCGTACTGCACGCAGTAGTCGCGTTCCGGGTATTCGGCGCCGAGCTGGAAGCTGTAGGCGTTGGCCAGAATGCCGCGATCTTCCAGTACCTGAGCGATGATCTTCGGCACCGTCAGTTGCTGGAAAATCTGCTGGTCATGGTTGTGCCGCAGGTAGGCCAGTTGCGGCACCAGACTGATGCTGTAACGGGTCAGGGTCTTGCCGGAATCGCCTTGCTCGATGCGGTACACAAGACCATGAATCTTGCCCTCGCCGGTGGCGCCGAAGGTCAGGCAGCCGGGCTTGTGCAGAAGTTCTTCAAGTTTGAGGTCGGGGCGGGCGCTGACCAGTTCGATGTCGAAACGGAACGGCTCGTTGAGGGCTTCGCGACCGGTGAAGCTGAGGACTTGCAGGTCGGCGGAGGCGCCTTCGAGCGTGAGGGTAATGTGGGTAGCGTTGGCGTCCAGCATGCCTTGAACTCCGTCCTTGTCGGCACAACGAGAGGTTGCGCCAGATTGAAATCCATTCCTTTTAAAGCTGAAGCTACCCAATGGCTGACAGCGCTTGTGTCTGAGCGGCCATTCCCGCGCGTCGGGTGATTGGCCGGTAAGCGGTTGATGCGGCATGCATAAGGTAGTCTGCAAAATGGCTGAATGCCACTATCCTGTGGAGTTGAAGGTGTGCAAACGTGAGTTTGGCGTAGGCGGCAGGCCAATAAACCAAGGGACGGTCGATTGTATGCTGATGATCAGGCATGAGCAGATGGAGGCGTTCAACTACAACGCGCGCGAACAACTTGGCAGGAAGGTGATACTTGACCTGAAGGAAACAGCCCCGCATACCGTGATGGGATTGTCATCGGCGGAGATGGACGCTCGGCTGGCAACGGCGCTGGAGATGGCTGAGAAATACACTTTGCGAGAGGCGCCGGATCTTCGCTCATTCATACGTCTTTGCTTTGTAGTCGGGCCGCTTTTTGCAGAGTATCCCGCTGCACATGATTTATTGATCTCGGCGGGGCCGGGCAAGAACCGGCGCATGACACCGTTGTTCGAAGGTATGAAAACGGACATCTGGGAGCGTGCTGCCGACAACGATATCGTCACTCGAGCGCAAACTCCGTTTCCGTTCGACAATCCGTTAGCAGGCAGGCTTTCTCAAAGCGCTGGCGTTTGCGCGCCGATTCGCCCTTCGATATCTATTGAGCCTTTGGCGACAGTCCATGCCGAGCGATATTTCCACTATGCACTTCACCCGGATGTCTGGAGGCTTGGCCGAATGCCGCCGCGTATCAGTCTGGAACAGGTCCAGACGCACATCAGGTCGGTCAGTGCCGGAAATGGTCAGGAGGCCTACGCGATCAGACACTCGGAGGCTGGATTTATTGGAGCGATCACGTTACGTAACGAACTGCCCTTCACATGCATCGCCTATTGGGTCGCCCGGCCGTTCTGGGGCTATGGCGTTGCCACCGATGCCATTGGAAAACTGCTTGTGCATCTGAGCAAGCAACCGCACTCGATAAGGTTACGGGCGAACATTGCACGAACGAACCTACCGTCGATACGCCTGGTCGAGACGCTGGGGTGGAAAGAGCAAGCGCGAACGCGCGAAAGCAAGGGCAACAGGATCTTCGAGTTTCATATCTAGGGACGACCAGGGAGCGTGTCGAGATGGAAATGGATCAATCCAGCATGATGGAAGAGGATATCCAGGCGGCATCCGGTATCTATGATGAGGATGACGAACACATCGGCGAACAAATGATCAGGCAAGAGTGCCCGTTAGCGATGTTTGACGACACATTCAGTGTGGCACTCGGCTTGGGGTACCCGCAAATACCGGCGGAACTTTCAGATTTCAAAAACTGTAATGCAGTGGCCTATTGCTCATACGTTTATCGATATCACGATAACGGTGGCAAAGGCGCCATGAAATATCAGCCCGTGGGTTGCTCTGATATTTATTTGCCAGCGCAGTGTGAAGAGCTGCGCCAACGACGAGGAAGGGCAAACGTCAAGTTCAAGTTTGAAATGTTGCTGAACCCCGGATGCAATGACGTTCGTCGCAAAGTCATGGCTGTTCCGACAATTGGTTGTCCTGCGCTGCTGAAAGACATCAATTTCTGCAGAGCGCTTTTGTGGGCGGCCCATGCCGAAGAACGCCCTACGTTCCTCGTTGTCCATGGAGCGGAGGCAAAGTGTTATATGGATAATGTAGGAGACGTCATGGAAAAACTTAACGTCGGAATTGTCTCCTGGACGTGCGACCAGCCGATTGCAGGCTTTGGTATTTCAAGACTTGCCGCCCAACAAGCCGGCCTGCGTTACAGTGAAAGGGGCCTTGTCGTCATGTCGGATGTCAACGTTGTCAATACCGGCAACCTGCAGAGCGGTTACGAGACTGACAGGGAAGATAAGCTTCCCTTCAAATCCACCTATCGATATTCCTCTATGGGCAGCGGTTCCGGAGTACCTGTTTATAAATGGCGCGATCCTGTAGTTGCCGATGAAGATGGCGATGACGCTCAGGTCGGGGTGATGATCGAGGCCAAGAAGAGCGAGGGGGGCGGTGGACGGCCTCTTGAACAGGTCATCATGATCAGTGACGAGTTGATGTATGACCCGTGCTTCATCACATCCTCAGAAGACTCTGATGTGACCGCAACATTTGTAGCAGAAGAAAGAAGCTGGCGATCCAGAGGCAAGATCGATCATAAAACCTTTCGGGTGAAGAGCAAAACCATTGAAAAAGTCGACATGGGGTCTGTGTTCTTGACTCAGGCATACGGGACGTTGCGCGATAACTATCTGGCTACGTTGACGTGGGAAGATGAAGTTAAAATTGAATATTGCGAGGACAAAAAAATACGGACCACCAGTGTAGGGACGCTAGCAAAAGAGTTTGCCGCAAAACATAAAATTTCAGCACTACACATTCGTTCGTTGATTATCGAAAAGATTTTGCTGGAATATAAAGAAAGGGTGCTTCATGAATGAAACAGACCTTTGACATTAAAACGTATCAGAAGATACCCCCCCGCTGGAACCAGGGGGTTATCTTCACGACGGTCAAAGTCTGCAGGTTCCTTTCGTTGTGATGTATTCAGCCCGCCAGCGTCGCGTTATCGATCACGAACCGATACTTCACATCGCCCTGCAGCATTCGCTCGTAGGACGCATTGATCTGATCGGCGCGAATCAGCTCGATGTCTGAAACGATGCCGTGCTCGGCACAGAAATCCAGCATCTCCTGAGTCTCCGGAATACCGCCGATCATCGAACCGGCGATGGTCCGGCGCTTCATGATCAGGTTGAACACGTTCGGTGACGGATGCGGCGAGGCGGGTGCGCCGACCAGCGTCAGGGCGCCGTCGCGTTTGAGCAGCACCAGAAACGCGTCGAGATCGTGAGGCGCGGCGACGGTGTTGAGGATCAAGTCGAAACTCTTGGTGTGCGCGGCCATTTCCTCGGCGTTACGCGACACCACGACCTCATCGGCGCCCAGTGCCTTGGCGGCTTCGCGCTTGGACTCGGAGGTGGTGAACGCCACGACATGGGCGCCCATCGCATGGGCCAGTTTGATACCCATGTGGCCCAGGCCACCGATACCGACCACACCGACCTTTTTGCCCGGCCCGGCATTCCACTGACGCAGTGGCGAGTAGGTGGTGATGCCCGCACACAGCAGCGGCGCGACGGCGGCCAGTTGAGCTTCAGGATGGCGGATACGCAACACGTAACGCTCATGCACCACGATGTTTTGCGAATAACCGCCAAGGGTCCAGCCCGGAGCGTCCGGGGTCGGGAAGTTGTAGGTGCCGATCATGCTGTCGCAGTAGTTTTCCAGGCCGGTTTCGCAGTCGTCGCAGTGTTTGCAGCTGTCGACAATGCAGCCGACACCCACCAGATCACCGACCTTGTAGTCGGACACATGGGTGCCAACCGCCGAAACGCGGCCGACAATCTCGTGCCCGGGCACGCACGGGAATTGCGTCCCGGCCCATTCGGCGCGCACCTGGTGCAGGTCGGAGTGGCAGATGCCGCAGAAGGCGATGTCGATCTGCACATCATGAGCCGTCGGCGCGCGGCGATTGATCTGCATGGGCTCAAGGGGTTGGTCGCCGGCGTGGGCACCGTAGGCGTGTACGAGCATGGGAGTAGTCCTTGATGAATGTGTCGAAGGACCATTCTTCCCGGATTGCTCGCACAGCCTGTTGTGCATTTCTGTGGATTGCTTGCCTGATCCTGTTTTCGAACCGAGCAACGCAACCCAGACGTGTACCCGGTTTTTCACTGGGTATGGGGCGAAAGATCAATGTTTTGATCCGGCGTGTTTCGCAAAGCCGATCTTGATCGCCACCAGCAACGGTGCTGCCACCGCAAACAGCAACGTCACCGCCATGAACGCACTGTCGAAGGCAATCACCAGCGACTGCTCCGACACCGTCCGCCCCAGCAGACTGGTCGCGGCACGGGCCGCCGCCGCGGGCTCCATACCTTTGCCCGTGAGCCATGCGCCAGTGGACGCCAGCCGTTCGATGAGCGCCGGGCTGCCCGACGTGACGCTGCTGCCCAGTATCACGGCGTTGGCCGCATGCCCGTGCTCGATCAGCGTTTGCAGCCCGGCCACGCCGATCAGGCCACCCAGCTGCCGGCCGGTATTGAACAGACCGATGCCGGCCGCCAGGTTGCGGCTGTTGAGGTGAGTGAACGCGATCAGGGTGATCGACAGAAACAGAAAGCCCAGCCCCAGCCCGCGCAGCAGGATGGCGCTCATCATGTCTGCGCTGCCGCTTTCTCTAGTCGAGCCGGACAACAGCCACATGGCAATCATGATCATCAGAATGCCGAACGGCACCGTGGCAAACGGCGCCACGCCACGGGCCTGCATCAGCCAGGCCGCGATCAGCAACGCACCGACAAACAACGCGCCGCTGGGCAACAGCAGCAGGCCGGCCTCGGTCAGGGTGAAGCCGAGAACGGACACGGCGAACGCCGGAATCAGGTAGGCACTGCCGAACAGCGCTGCCCCCGCGACGAAGCTGACGATAAAGGCGAACGAGAAATCGCTCGACCTGAACAGACTGAAGTCGAGCACGCCTCTGCCGCTGATCAACAGTTGCTGGCCCAGAAACCCGAGCAGGGCTGCGCTGCCGACCAGCGTCAGCCAGACGATGCGCGGCGCCTCGAACCAGTCCCAGCGCTCGCCCTGGCTGAGCACGTAGGTGAAGCACAGCAGAGCGGTGGCGCTCAGCAACAGCCCCAGACCGTCGAATGGACGCTGGCTGGCTCGGGCGGGTGTCGGGGTGACGGTGACGAGTAAAAGTCCGCTGGCCACCAATGCCAGCGGCACGACGCTGAGGAAAATCCACGTCCAGGACTGGCTGTCGACCAGCCAGCCTTGCAGGGCGGGCGTCAACGTGGCGGAGGCGACGACCGCGCCGATGGCGAACAGCGCTTGCAGCGCAGGTTGCAGGTGGCGTCGGTAGCTGCGAAATATCAGCACCTGGCCGGCCACCAGCAGCGTGCCGCCGGCAAAACCCTGAAGGATGCGCAGCGCTATCAGCAAGTCGAGCTGCGTGCTGCAGGCAGCGATCGCACAGGCGAGCCCCATGGCCAGGGTCGTAGCGACGATCACGTTGCGCGGGGCGAAGCGCGCCAGCAGCCACGACGCCGTAAGGAAACCGATCAACTTGAACCCTGTGTAGCCGATGTCCAGCCAGGCAAACTCGTCGGGTGTGGCGGCGGTGTCACCGATGATGTCGTTGCGGCCCAACACCAGCGCGGTGCCCGCAATCGCTTCGGTGAGGCTCGCCAGCAGAATGCCGATCATCAGCAGCACGCCGGGCCGGGCTGCGGCAGACCGGTTCATGAGCCGTCTCCACGCTCCACATCGACCCGCGCTGAAAGCCCCGGCACGATGCGCCCCGGCAAAGGATTGTTGGCGAGGCGGATTTTCACTGGCACCCGCTGCACCACGCGGACGAAATTGCCCGTGGCGTTGTCGGTCGGCAACAGGCTGAAGGCCGAGCCGCTGCCCGGGGCAAAGCTGTCGACCACGCCCTCCAGCGCGTCGTCGGGGTAGCCGTCGACGGTAATGCGCACCGCCTGACCGGTCTGGAGATGCTCCAGCTGGGTTTCCTTGAAGTTGGCCACAACCCACACGTCCTGCACCGGAACGATGTCGAGCAACGCCACCCCCGGCGTGACGTAACGGCCGACCCGTACCTGACGGTTGCCGACCACGCCGGTCACGGGCGCACGCACCACGGTGCTGTCGAGGTCGATCCGGGCCAGATCCTGCGCCGCCTCGGCCTGAGCCATGGCCGCGAGGGCAGCGCCACGCTGGGCCAGCAGCACGGCGAGGCGTTGGCGCTGTGCCTCGACCGACGCCGAAGCAGCGTCCACCGCCGCAGAGGCGCGCGTCTGGGCCGCCGCCGTCTCATCGACCAGTGCCATGCTCACGGCATTGCTGGCGATCAGTTTGCGGTTGCGGTCGTGGGTCTTGCCGGCGAGGTTCATCTGCGCGGCGGCGGAGCGGCGTTCGGCCTCGGCCTGACGAATCTGCGCATGTTGCAGTTGCGTCTGGGCATCGACATCGCTGAGGCGCGCCTGTGCCGATTTGAAGTTGGCTTCGGCCTGGGCGAGGCGGGCGCGATAGTCCTGATCGTCGATGCGAAACAGCACGTCGCCGCTCTGCACCGACTGATTGTCACGCACCTCGACGCTGGTGACGTAACCGGCGACCTTGGCTGCCAGGGACGTGACATCGCCACGCACATAGGCGTTGTCGGTCGAGATACTTTTGCCGCCATACAGCACGACAAAACCGCCCGCCACGATCGCCAGAGCGGCGGCGCACAACAGCAGTCCTGCCGCCTTGCGCTTGCCTTGGTGCGGTGTCGCGGGCGTCGTTTCGGATTGCACCGTGCTGGCGGTGGTGGGCTGGGGCGCGTTCATGTTCGTGGTCCTGCGCAAGGCCGACACCTCCGGCAGACGGGCCGCCGGAGGTGGATTGGCGAATGGATCGGTTACGGCTTGACGGGTTTGACCAGGTCGGTCTCGCTGCTGTCGAGCACGAACACCGCCAGCAGACGGGACGGTTCGGTGGTGCTGGCATTGGCGCTCACCGCGTGGAAGTCACCCGGTTGCTCGACGAAGTTTTCCCCGGCCTTGTAGACCTTCTCCGGCCCGTCGCCGACCTTGCTGCGCACTGCGCCCTCAAGCACCGTGGCGTAGATGAACGCGGACTTCGGATGGAAGTGCGCCGGCGAAGATCCACCGGGCGCGTATTCCACCAGCACGCCCCTCATGGATTTGCCCGGAACGTTGGGCAGGGCGCGGTCGAACACCACGGTGACCTTGCCCCCCTGCGGCTCGGCGGCCGAGGCGGATGAAATCGACAGGGCCGCAAACGTGGCGGCCAGCAGGATTCGGCTGAACATGGCGATACTCCTTCAAATGAGTGGGGTGTTTCAGTGCTGGATCGATTTCGCCAGCCAGTCTTCAAAGCGCGTCGGGCCCAGGCGAGGATTGCTGCTGCCGGGGGTGAGCGACTGGTCGTCGAGTACGTCGCCGAAGTAACGGGCGTGCACGTCCGGGATCACTTTGCGGGTGTCGTGGGTGGCGCGGAAAAAGCGCCGGACCAACTCGTCGAGCGGCATGGCTTCGGGGCCGGCAATTTCCTGCGTGCCGTTGATTGGCGCTGCCAGTGCCACGTCGGTGAGTGCAGCGGCGACGTCGTCAGAAGCCATGGGCTGGATCAGCGCCGGCGACAGACGTACTTCCTCGCCGACGGTGGCGGACTGGGCAATCCCGCCGACAAATTCGAAGAACTGCGTGGCCCGCAGCAGGGTGTAAGGAATGCTCGAGGCCTTGATCAGGTTCTCCTGCGCGACCTTGGCGCGGAAGTAGCCGTTGGCAGGCGAGCGCTCACTGGCGACGATCGACAGCGCCACGTGATGGCGAACCCCGGCGGCGGCTTCGGCGGCGAGCAGGTTGCGGGTGGAGGTTTCGAAAAAGTCGAGTACGGTCTGGTCTTCCCACGATGGGGCGTTGGACACATCGACCACCACTTGGGCGCCGTCCATCGCTTCGGCCAGGCCTTCGCGGGTGATGCTGTTGACGCCGGTGTTGGGCGAGGCGGCGCGGGCATCGTGGCCGCGTTCGCGCAGATTGTTCACAAGTTTCGATCCGATGAGGCCGGTGCCTCCGATAACGACGATCTTCATGGCATCTCTCCACTGGCCGACGGCAACCATTGCTGTCGATGTGGGTTGAGCATGACTGCGGCGCTCGGATGAATCCTTGTGGTGACCTTGGATTTGCCTTGGTTTTTTGTCCAGACAGGCCAATCCGTCGGCAGATGCGTAGACCACTGTGCAGGCCGGTGCGGCGGCCCAAGGTCTGCCGTATGATTGAGCGCAAAACCATCGCCCGCTCGGACACGGAGTCGGGGGCGCCAGACCAGAGAACAGCCACCGTGCAATTCGTGTTTGAAGACTACGTGCTCGACCAGCAGTGCCGGGAACTGACCTGGCGCGGGCAAGTCGTGACTGTCGGGCCGCAGGTCTTCGATCTGCTGTTGCTGCTGGTCAGCAACCGCGAACGGGTGGTGAGCAAGGACGAACTGTTGAGCACCGTGTGGAGTGGCCGGATCGTTTCCGAATCGACCATCACCAGCCACATCAACGCCGTGCGCAAGGCCATCGGCGACACCGGTGAGCAACAGCGTCTGGTGCGCACGGTGCCGCGCAAGGGCTACCGCTTTGTCGGTGAAGTCATCCCGTGCGACAGCCCCGTCAATGCGCCTGAAGTGCCCGCGAAACCCGAGGCGGTCGCGACACTTGTCCTGCCGGAAAAACCTTCGATCACCGTCCTGCCATTCCAGAACCTAAGCGGCGACCCCGAGCAGGACTACTTCGCCGACGGCATCGTCGAAGACATCATCACCGCGCTGTCGCGCCTGCGCTGGCTGTTCGTCATCGCCCGCAACTCCAGCTTCACCTACAAGGGCAGGGCGGTGGATGCGCGAGGCGTCGGTCAGGAACTGGGTGTGCGTTATGTGCTGGAAGGCAGCGTGCGCAAGTGCGGCAACAAGATCCGCATCACCGGCCAGTTGATTGATACCTGCAGCGGAACGCACCTGTGGGCCGAACGCTTCGAAGGCCTGCTGGACGATATTTTCGAACTCCAGGACCAAGTGGCCGAAAGCGTTGTGGGCGCCATCGCACCGCAGCTCGAACGCGCGGAAATCGAGCGGGCCAAACGCAAGCCCACTGACAGCCTCGATGCCTACGATTACTACCTGCGTGGTACGGCCAAACTGCACATCGGCACCCGTGAGGCGATCGAGCAGTCACTGGCGCTGTTCTACCGGGCGATTGAACTGGATCCGGAATTCGCCTCGGCGTATGGCATGGCCGCGTGGTGCCACTTCTGGCGCAAGCTCAACGGCTGGATGACCGACCGGCCTCGGGAAATCGCCGAAGGTGCGCGGCTGGCGCGAATGGGTGTGGAACTGGGGCGCGACGACGCCGTGGCGCTGACCCGCAGCGGTCATGCTCTGGCCCATCTGACCGGGGATGTCGACTGTGGCATTGCCTTGCTCGACAGGGCTCGATTGCTCAATCCCAATCTGGCTCCGGCGTGGTATCTGGGTGGCATCCTGCGCGCCTTGCGTGGCGAAACCGACGCCGCCATCGCCAACCTCGAGCACGCCGTGCGCCTGAGCCCGCTGGATCCGGAAATGTTCCGCATGCAGGTCGGGATGGCGCTGGCGCACTTCTTCGCCGGTCGCTTCGAACTCTCGGCGTCCTGGGCCGAGAAAGCGCAGGGGAATCTGCCCAGTCTGCTGGCTGCGGCGGCCTTGATCGCCGCAAGCAATGCGCTGGGCGGGCGAGCCGACAAAGCCGGGCAGGCCATGGAACGGGTGCGCCGGCTGGACCCGACCTTGCGGGTGTCCAGCCTGAGCGCGTGGCTGCCCATTCAACGGCCTGAAGACATTGCCCGGTTTGCCGAAGGTTTACGCTTGGCAGGGTTGCCGGAGTGACGGCTCAGCCGGCCAGCGTCGCGTTATCGATCACAAACCGATACTTCACATCCCCTTGCAGCATCCGCTCGTACTCGTGCCCGGGCACGCACGGAAATTGCGTCCCGGCCCATTCAGTCGTGCGCATTTGCCCGACCTGCTGCACGAGCAGGTCAGGCATGAGCAGGCTAGCGCAGCGGCACGTAGATATCCGTCTGCCACTGATCTTTCGGGGTCTCGGGGCTGATGCTCAAGTATTCGAAAAACAGAGGGTGATCACGCAGTTCTTCGCCGCTGGCCGGTAACCAGTCGCGGTAGATCGGGTAGATGGTTTCGCCGATGTGATCGGTGGAGCCCACATGACGGACGACGGCGCAGCGACCGGCGGGAATGATCAGTTCGCCGACATTGAATGCATTGGGCACTACGGCGTCGTGAATCTCGCCGCAAATCGCGAAATGAAAGTCTTGCGCTGGTGTCGTGTCGGGATTGCTGTAGGGAATCCCGAACGTGCGACTCGATGCCACCGGTGACTGGCCACTTTGCTGGCGCCACTGGATGAACGTTTGCACGCTTTGATTGAGAAGCCCCGGGGCGCCGCGGTGTTCGAGCGCGGCGACGCGAACTTCGGGGAAGTCGACAGTTCGTACCTGCATGGCAATGCTCCTTGAGAAATGAGGAATGGCAAAGACCGAATGCCAGACCTTCCAGTCCGGTGCCTTGCGAAAAGCCCCGGGCGAGAGGCCGAGGGCTCGCTTGAATGCCCTTGAAAACGCCTCGGGACTATCGAAGCCCGTATCCAGCCCGGCGTCCATCACCGAGAGGTCAGGCAGGGCGATCAAGCGGTGTGCCGCACGACGCAGGCGCATCAACTGCACATAACGAGAAACGGGCACGCCGACGAACACCGTAAATTGCCTGTGAAAGTGGAACTCGGAAAAGTTCGCAACCTGACTTAACGCCTTCACCGACAGGTCGCCTTCAAGGTTGGCGTCGATGTAGGCGAGTACCGCCGTGAAGCGTCTCGCGTAGGCAATTTGAGTCGGAGTGTCGGGCACGGTGTGGAAGTCCTGGAAATTCGGTCGGCCTTAGAATCGACGATGGCGGCCTGAATGCGCCTAGCCGTATTTGCTCAAGGCAGAAAGTCGGTGCTGACACACTGCACCGACTTGCCGAATCATTACACTCGCACGGTGCGTTGTGAATCAGTCGCGGGACTGGGCGACGATTGCAAAATTCCCCGGCGCCTTCTCCAGCAGCCCCAGAAACCTCACAAGATCGACCTTGCTGCCATCCACCTTCAGATCATCGGAAGTGAGCGTTTCCTTCAGCCCGGCGGTGCCGCCCAGCAGTTGAACGAACAGGTCCTTGGTGACGGTCAGCGTTGCGTTGGCGTTCGCCGCCGTCGGGCCTTTTCGATAGTGCAGCACAGCGTTCTCGATCCACAGCACGAACGATTCATTGGTATCGGTCAGCACCAGATTGAACGTCCAGTTCTTGCCATCCGCCGCCGGGCCGTCGAGGCTCGCGGCCATGGCTTCGAGGAAGCGTTCGGTGGGCGTCTGCTTCATCAGTTCGATCAGATCAGAGCGTTTGACGCCCTTGGTTGGCGGGCCGTTGCGCAGCTCCATCGCCGCCGTCAGGTAGCTGTTGCGCCAGGTCGCCGATTCCGCCTGATAGCCCATCTGTTCATACGCGCGGGCCAGCAGTTCCTTGGCGGCCGTGTCGTCGGGTTTGGTCAGCACGGCCTGATCCAGCAGCTCGGCGACCCAGCGGTATTCACCCTTGTCATAGGCCACGCGCGCGGCTTCGACCACCTTGGCATTGCCTCCCATCAATTCGACGTAGCGCTTTGCCGATTCCTTGGGCACCAGCGGATTCAAGTGCGCGGGGTTGCCATCGTAGGCGCCCAGGTACATCTGGTAGATCGCCTTGACGTTGTGGCGCAGGTCGCCGTAATAGCCGCGAGTGCCGAAGTACGAGGCCAGCGAATCCGGCAACTGGATCTTGTCGGCGATCTCGTTGGGGGTGTAGCCGGCGTTCATCAGACGTACGGTCTGGTCGTGCAGGTATTTGTAGACGTCACGGTGCTTGGTGATGAATTCGCGGATCCGCTCGTTGCCCCAGATCGGCCAGTTGTGCTGACCGAAATAGACCTCGGTGTCGCCCAGCTCGTCGAGGGCGATTTGCGTGTAGTCGGACCAGCGCAGCGCATCGCGCACCTTGGCGCCACGGATAGGCAGCAGGTTGTGCATGGTCTGCGCCAGCAGCTCCGCACCGCCGAATGCCTTGAGCGCGGGGATCGAAAAAGTCAGCTCGGCCGGGGCTTCCGCGCCGGGCATGTTGTGGAACACGAAGCTGACGCCGTCGAGCACCAGCGGCTGGACCGGCTGGTCGATGATTTGCGTCGGCGGCAGGATGCCCATGCTGCCGTAGGCGACGTTCTTGCCCAGTCCGGTGTCGATGATGCCGGTGGCACCCGGCGTCAGGTTCTTGCCGAACTGATACATCGAACGCCGCGCCATCGCCGGCCCCGCCAGGATGTTTTCGCTGGTGGCTTCCTCCATGAACCCGGCGGGCGCAACGATGGGAATATTGCGCTGGGCCACTTCGCTGCTTGAGGTGATACCCAGCACACCGCCGAAATGGTCGGCATGGTCGTGGGTGAAAATGATCGCAGTGACGGGCTTGTTGCCCAGATGCTCGCGCGCAAATGCCAACGCCGCTGCGGCAGATTCACGGGAGGTCAGCGGGTCGACCACGATCCAGCCGGTCTGCCCGTCGATCAGCGTCATGTTGGCGATGTCGAAACCGCGCAACTGGTAAATCCCCTCGCGAACCTTGAACAGACCGATCTGCGCATTGAGCATCGCGTGCCGCCACAGGCTCGGGTTGACGGTGGCCGGCGCCTGGCCTTCGACGAAGCGGTAGGCATCGAAATCGATCAGGACATTGCCGTCAGCGCCGAGGATCTTGCCGGTGGGCCGGGCGATGAAACCGCGCTGGGCATCTTCCATGTCGCGGTTGTCGCTGAGGTCCAGGCCCTTGATCGACGCCTGGATCACCGCTGCCGTGGCGGGCGTGGCGTCACCGGCTGCGACGTCGGGCTTGTTGTCGCAGCCGCCGAGGGACACCAGCGTCAGGGCGAGGATCGTGTAGAGGGTCGGTTTCATTCTTGTTGTTCTCCGAGGTCGAATGCGCTCCAGCCTAGGGGCAGGGCGGCGATGTATCCAATGCATTGTTTACATCCAGATAATGCGTCGCTAGCATCGGGCGAATGGACCTCAAACGACTTTCACATCTTCTCGCGCTGGCCGATGAACGCCATTTCGGTCGCGCGGCCGAGCGCGTTCACCTCAGCCAGCCGGCCCTGAGCCGCAGCATTCAGGCGCTGGAGAGCGAAACCGGGCAGCGCCTGTTCGATCGCGACACCGGCGACGTCCGCCCGACGCCGGCGGGGGAGTTTCTGATCGAGCGGGCGCGGCGGCTGCTGTTCGATGCCCGTTCGCTGGAGCGGGACATGGCGCTCTACAGCGATCGCCAACTGGGCAGCCTCGCCTTTGGCGTCGGCCCGTTCCCGGCGGCCATGTTGATGCATCAAGTGGTGCCGCGACTGCGTCTGGATCATCCGGCGGTTACCCTGCGGGTGGAGGTGAACAACTGGCAGATTCTCGAAGCGCGGCTGCGCGCGGAAGCGATCGAATTCTTCGTTGCCGACATTCGCAACTTCACGGCGGAATCCGATCTGCTGATCCGCTCGCTTGGCCAGGTCTCGGCAGGATTTTTCGTACGACCGGAGCATCCGCTGGCAGGGCGCAAAGTGCAGATGGGTGAACTGGAAGGCTACGGCATCGCCACGACGCGCCTGCCGGAAGTGGTGAAGCTTGAGACTGCCCGAACACTTGGAATCTCCACCCGCCAGGCGCTGCCCATCGTGCTGGAGTGCGATGATGTGGCGTTGCTCAAGACCGTCGCTGGTTCAACCGACACCATCCTCGGCGTCATTCATGGCGCGGTGGCTGAAGATATTCGGGTGGGGCGTTTGATTGAGCTTCATGTTGTCGACAGGCCGGGATTTCATTCTGAAATCGGGGTGGTGAGCTTGCAGGGCAGGAGCTTGTCGCCGACGGCTTTGTGTGTGATCGAGGCGGTGGTTGCCGAGATGCAATCCATTCACGTCGAACAATCCCCACGTCTTTAGAGATACGTCCTACAGCCACGATTTTCCTGCTTCGTTAACGTCGTGCAGCCCTTTGCGAGGGGCTGCCGATGCATGAACGAAAGGACAATCAGTGGCTGGTCAAAAGGACATTCCCCGGGTTCCCAACCCACCGGCAGGCGACGGGCATCACGTCACCTACCGCTACATGACGGCCACCGAACTGGCCGATCAGCAAGAACGACAAGACAAGTACGACGCCATGCTGGCGAGGCAGGACGCCTTCGAGCGCAGCCGTGAGGTGGCGGCGAACAAGCCTGAGCCGGTGCGCGCGGGCTGTGTGTTTGCCAAGTCCTGCAAGTTGCCGGACGCGATCATCGATTACTCGAATCCTTCGGGGATGGTGCCGACTGACAGCCTGAAGGATTACGGCGAGCTGATTTTGCTCGGTGGCCGTGAGGCCGATGACAGCGGTGGGGTTGAACTCAAGAAAATCAGCGGCACTGCCATTCCTGCGGGGCTGGGCACTTTTGCCCTTGCCGGTGAGGCGTTCAAGGCATTGCCCGCGATGGCCTCTGCTGCCGTCATCAGCCCGTTGCTCGGTTTGGTGGCGATGTTCATGCCCTCGAACCTGGGCGACAGCGCTCTCTACACCGAAGACCAGTTGCTCGCCCTCAAACAGGCCCGAACCCGCGTGCGCCTGCGCGTTGAACAGCAGGCCGATGGCAGCCTCAAGGGTTACGGCTTTTACACCGGCAAGAACCGCGATTGGGAGATGGTTGATGTCGTGCAGTTTGCTGCACGCGGTAGCCGGTTTATTGCAGACCTTGGTGAAGGTGTTGAACTGATCTGGACGCCGGCTGTGGACGGTTCCGACATCCTCGGTATTCCGGCGCTGGAGGCTGCTCCGCAGGCGCCGCATATTTGGGTGTATCCGCCGACGAAAGCGGCGGACGGGATTCTGGTGAATCCGGTTTATCCGCCGGAGTATCGGGATTTCATTCTGGTGTTTCCGGTGGGGGCGGGGGTTAAGCCGGTTTACATTGTTGTCAGCACCCACGCGGGGGACCACGAGTATCATCCGGCTCCCGACGTGCTCCCAGCCTTTCCTGATGCAAGAATCGTAGGCCGTAAAACGTCTGTACAAGGTGGTGGGGCGAAGCGCAAAAGATGGAAAACTGCAAAGGGCTTGATTCTTGAGTGGGACTCTATGCACGGTACGGTCGAAAAATATGATGCGAGAGGTAAACACCTCGGAGAGTTCGATCCGAACACAGGCGAACCGACATCTACAAAAAAGAATAAAAAATCTAAAAAAGGTAAGAAAAGGAGCATTGAGCCTTGAGATTTTTAGTAGAAGCTTTTGACATCGAGACAGACTTCCAGGCTTTCGTTATCGAATTGCCACAGGGATGTGATGAGCAAATCAAAGCCATCATGGGTTGGAAAGAAGAACCGCAGGGGTGGGAAGGCTATGATTTGAGCCAGCCACAAATGCAAGCAATCGAAGAGCTTGTCGGTAGGTCGATTGAGGATCGAAATTTCTATTTCCAACTGACGTGCAATGTATAGACAGAAAAAGTAAAGGGGGCGGATCGATTCACAAAAAGTATCCGCCCCTTTTTGCATGAAGGACCAACCCATGCTCTTCCTTTCAATAACCGGCTTTTACCCGGATGACGTCCAAGACGACACGCTGCAGTTCGAGTTGGATATCGACGGTAGCGAAATGAATGAAAAAGTTGCACAGCTCATTGAGTCCAAGCCCCTGAGCGAACTGGAACCAGGTGAGTTGTTACTGCGCGAGGATCAGGTAGCGGCACTGGGAGCCCTGCTGGATGTCAGCTTCCCGAGCGGTCTGGAGTATTTCATGGGCACCTGTGCGAAGTACTGATACTGCGGAGAGCAAAAGGGACGGGGCCACCGTCCCTTTTTTCGTCAAAAAAGATATTTGTGAGAAAGAGATGGGACTGGAACTGAGACTGGAGTGGTACGACACAGCAACCCTGGAATTCCAGGGCGAGGAGTCATCAAGAGATCTGGGGGATGATGAATCAGTATTGAATGCCTTAGGCATTCCAGTGGAGAGCAACATCAATAATGGCGGCTTCAACGTCGTCGAACAGTGGGTTGCGACCATTCAGCCGTACTTTCAACATCAGATCGCTCTGAGTACCAACGACTACCAAATTTCGTTTGACTACAGTTAGTACCCGCAAAGGGGGCGGATGTATTTACGAAAATACATCCGCCCCCTTTTCACATAAGCCAATCAGCCCCGCTGACCCCGCCCCGGATAATTGAGCACAAACTGCACATGCGCCTTCACCCCGGTGGCCAGTGTCGCGTCATCGGCGGTGAAGTAGGGGCTGTGGTTGTTCGGCGCCTTGCTCATGTCCTGGCCTTCCGGCGTGGCGCCGAGGAACACGAACAAGCCCGGCACCTTGCGCGCGTAGTAGGAGAAGTCTTCGCTCGGCGACAGCGAGGCGGGCAGGCGCTCGACCTTGCCCGGCGCTGCCAGTTCGAGGGCCGGGATCATGGCTTCGGTCAGGACCGGATCGTTGGTGGTTACCGGCGCATTGTTCACCAGCAGCAGATTGGCCTGGGTTTCGTAGGCGCTGGCGATGCTGTTCACCAGCGGCGGCATCTTTTTCAGGATCGTGTCGCGGATGTCGGCGTTGTTGGTGCGAATGGTCCCGGTCATTTCCACGGTCTCGGGAATGATGTTGGCCGCCGAGCCGCCGTTGATCGTGCCGACGCTGATCACGCCCATGCCCTGGGTCAGGTCGACGCGCCGACTGACCAGCGTCTGCAAACCGCTGATGATGCCTTGACTGGCAACAATCGGATCGACACCGCTCCAGGGCGCCGAGCCGTGAGTCTGCTGGCCCTTGACCGTGATGCGGAACGAGTCGCTGCTGTTGAGCACGGTTCCGGATTTGTAGAACAGATGCCCGGTCGGATAACCCGCCATCACATGCACCCCGAACACCGCCTCGACCTTGGGTGAATCGAGCGCGCCATCGCGAATCATCGCTTGCGCGCCGATCAGGGTGTCGGTCTGGAATTCATCGACATCAGCCGCACCTTCTTCAGCCGGCTGAAACAGAAACACCACCGTCCCGCGCACCTGATCGCGATGCTCGGCCAGCACCTTCGCGGCGCCCAGCAACATCGCGGTGTGGGTGTCGTGCCCGCAGGCGTGCATCACCGGCACGCTCTTGCCGAGCCGCGTGCTGGTGGCCTGACTGGCGAACGGCAGGTTCGTCATCTCCTTGACCGGCAGTGCGTCCATGTCGGCGCGCAACGCCACGACCGGCCCCGGCAATCCGCCTTTCAGCACCCCCACAACACCCGTCTTGCCGACCCCGGTGCGCACTTCAATGTTCGACGCTTTCAGCCGCTCGGCCACCAGCGCGGCGGTCTTGAACTCAAGATTGCCCAGCTCTGGATGCTGATGAATCGTGTGGCGCAGATCGATGACATCCTGATTGACCGCGCTCACGGCGCCATCGACCCAGGGCGCATCGGCGGCATGGCTGGCAGTGGCAACGAACGAAGACAGAACGGCGAGGCACAGCGAGGTTTTGCAGAAACGGATCAAGGCGGGACTCTCTCTTATGGTTTTTATTGGCGTCAGAGGGTATGCCGCGATGCAAGACGGAACAAACGAGTCTGGCCGGTAATCGCACGGCTTTTGGTTTTTCACGTTTTTGCCTGAGCGCGGCTTTCAGCGGATTGTTTTCCATCGCCTGATCCGCTTCACTGTGGCTCTTTTGCCTGAGCGGAAATCAATCATGGAACGATGCGAAGCACTGGTCATCGGCCTCGGCGCCATGGGCGCGGCCACGGTGTATCAACTGGCGAAAGCCGGGGTCAACGTAGTCGGCATCGACCGCCACCATCCGCCGCACACATTCGGCTCCAGCCATGGCGACACCCGCATCACCCGACTGTCCGTGGGCGAGGGCGCGCAATACGTGCCCATCGTGCGCAACTCCCACCGCATCTGGCGCGAGCTGGAAGCGCTGTCGGGCGAGGCCCTGTTCGAACAGACCGGCCTGCTGGTGCTGACCTCAAGCCCCGACTTCGATCCCGCCGACGAAACCGACTTCACCCTGCGCACCATCGCCCTGGCGCAGACCTACGGCATCGAACACGAAGTCCTCGACGCCGCCCAGATCCGCCAGCGCTTCCCGCAGTTTGCCCTGGTGCGCGACGACGCCATTGGCTACTTCGAGCCCGAAGGTGGTTTCGTAAGGCCCGAGCGCTGCATCGACGTGCAACTGAGATTGGCCGAACAACACGGCGCCACGCTGTACAAGGGCGAGACCGTGACCCACATCAGCTCGGACGAACAGGGCGTCACCGTCACCACCGACCAGCGCACCGTACGGGCGAACAAACTCGTGGTCACCGCCGGCAACTGGGCGGGCGGCTTGCTGGGCGCACCGTTCGACAGACTGCTCAGCGTCTATCGGCAAAAACTGTTCTGGTTCGAAACCGAGCCCGACGCAGAACTGGTCGGCCACTCACCCACGTTCATCTTCACACACGGACCGGACGACGATTTCTACGGCTTTCCCGCATTGCCGGGGGAGGGCAGTTTGAAGGTGGCTACGGCGCAGTATCGCAGCACATCCACGCCCGAGACTCTGGATCGCACAGTCTCGGCCGAGGAAGAACGCGAGATGTACGAGCAGCAGGTGCAGGGGCGCATTGCCGGGCTGACGGATCGGGTAGTGAAGTCAGCGGTTTGCGCCTACACCGTCACGCCGGATCGGCATTTCATCATTGATGAGCATCCACGGTTGCAGCATACGTTGGTGGTGTCGGCGTGCTCCGGACACGGGTTCAAACACTCGGCGGCGCTGGGGGAGGCGTTTGCGCAGTGGTGTTTGCGGGGGGAGAGTGAGCTGGATCTTTCGTTGTTTTCGGTGGGGCGGTTTGAGGGGGAGTGACGGTGCTTGCGAGTGACAGCTTTAGGTCATTAGCTATGACTAATGATCGGCCGCATTGGCGAGAACCGGTCGATCCGTAAAGGGGGCCTCAAGTACATTCCGTTAAATAGACGCACGGTGGGTCAACTACATGGACATATGCTAGAAGCGTTGTGGCCGAATTTTCCACGTGGTCTCAAATTTTTTTGCGATGAGGTCATTTGGCCACTAGCCAAAAGTGGGATAAAACGGTAATTATTATTGGAGGTTTCCAGCCGTCCGCAGATCGAACCGTAACTAAGATCAAGTGCAAATTACTTCACGCTCACGGCTAAATATCACAAGGGACGTACAGGATGTTGACCGAATTCAGAGTAAAAAATCTTAGAAGTTTAAAGGATACAGGCACGGTAAAGCTTTCTCCAATAACTATTCTCTTGGGCGAAAACAGTTCCGGTAAGAGTACTTTTCTTCGGACATTCCCTCTTCTAAAACAAAGTGCTGAAACCACGACTCGAAGCTCAATTCTTTGGTTCGGGAAATATGTCGATTTCGGAGATTTCGATCAAGCGCTCATTAGGAAGCAAGGTGAAAAAGAAATCGTTTTTTCATTTGGGTTGACTGTTCCTGAGCTAATTTACCACCGACCGATCAGAGCTCAGGGGAGTTCCCGTGATCGTAGCACTTCTAACATTACAGTAAATCTGCGACTAGCGTCTTTGGGAAAGGATGGTCTTACGAGAACTGCTGGAATTGATCTAGATATCGAAGGAAACTCAGTTAAAATCGATATCAACGAATCAAATAAAATTAGCTCAATAGTTATTAATGGCGAAAACCTCAGCCGATATTGCGATAGTTACACGTACAGCTCAGCAGTCAGATTGCTTCCGCTCATTCGCGCCAAAAGCGACTCGCCAAAAGAAGATATATACAGATCGTGGTGGAGTGGATTCTGGCCCGACGGGATTTTGGATGATCTGGTAGATACACTGAGAGTCTATTCCAATAAACGGACAAGCCTAGAATCTCTTACCAATGCAGTTTATAAGGCTGCAATTGGCAAGCAGACAGATATGCTGGTTAACTTCAAAAAAATGTTCAGCACGAACACTTGGAAAAGCAAAACTGTAAATTCAGGGCTGGATGATGAAGTCTTTGTTCGCTTTCAAAATCTTCTGATATTAGCTAGAACGGGAATCATACTCTACAATCTAGATGAAATTTTAGATCAGACATTTAGGCGGGTTTCTTATATTGAGCCTATTCGCGCATCAGCGCAGCGATACTATCGTTCGCAAGATATTGGTGTTAAAGAGCTCGATTCAAAAGGCGAAAACTTAGCAATGTTTTTGCGTAATCTAAGTGAGCGAGAGAAAAGCGCGCTTGATGAATGGTCTATGAAGGAGTTTGGATTTAGAACGGTAGTGCAGTTCAATGGAGGTCATGTAAACTTAGGTGTTACGTTCGATAAAAGCAAAGACTCTTACAATCTCGCTGATATGGGTTTCGGTTACTCACAAGTAATTCCAATTATAATACAGCTTTGGACCATGTTGCATAAGCCCAGTCGAAATGGTATACCGGGGCTTTCTTACACCTGTGTCATTGAACAGCCTGAGCTTCATTTGCATCCGCGCATGCAATCGAAACTTGCAGAAATGTTAGTTTCAGTGGTGAACGCGGCCAAAGAAGCTGATGTGATTTTGCATTTAATTATCGAAACGCATAGTGAGGTAATTGTCAATAAGATCGGACTGATGACAGCAATGGGGGTTTTAACGAAAGACGATTCTACTATCGTGCTGTTCTCAAAAGAGCCAAACGCATCGCAAACAATCGTTGAGTTTAGTGGGTATCGTGAAAACGGGTCTCTTCACAACTGGCCGTATGGCTTCTTTGATTACGAGGCCTAAATGATTATTTATATTGGCGAGTCTATTAATAGTTGTGTAACTAACGGAAATTTGAGTCCCGTTGAGATAAGTGCACTTGAAGATATTGCATCCGCGGTGCGTTCCGGGGACCATTTAGTGTTCGGCGACGCTCAAGCATTGATCGCCCTTAGCAAATTTGTAAAGCTAGGGGATTCTGCGCGAGCCGCATATAAGAGCGTATTTTTTAGAGTCCCCCAGCAAGAGTCGATACTTGAAAAAGTTGAAGTCTATGTAAATATCGTTCCAGGCGATGGAGTTCCAACGCTTAACACTGTTGCAAACCAGAAGGTAATTTCCATCCCGCTAATTTTTTGTGCGGACATGAATTTGAGAGCACCGCTGGAGATAATCTTCGAAGAGATAAATGATCACTATATTTACGAAATAATATCGAAGTGGTATGTAAGTAAGGCTTTGGCGGTGAAAACACTCAATCGCAGATACCGGCCTATCCACGGCGGAGGTAATCGGACTTATGCAGTGTTTGAAAGAGCACAAAGAGACAATAATTTATTTTGTCTATGTATCACGGATTCGGATAAAAAATATCCGACTGATGACTGTGGGCCGACAAGCGTAAGGGTTCGTGAGTCTAATGATCTGACAAAAGTCCTCGCGCACCACTTAGACCTAGATTTTCACGAAATAGAAAACCTTGTGCCATTATCTTTTATCTCGGAAAAATCAAACTCCCGTTATACCGATGCTATGGTTGCTGCTTTGAAAATCGCCGAGCAGAACGGACATCAAGAGGCAAAGCTTTTCTTCGATTACAAAAAAGGCTTGAAGTTAGGCTATTTACGCGCCTGCCCGGATGCTAGTGCGTATTGGAGCGCTGCATTACCCGGACTTTCTCAAGATTGCTCTAAAAATTGTCTGCAAGCTAGCTGTACATGCGACTTATTGAAGCCATTGCAGAACAGAGCTGAAATGCGGCTTCAAATTGAGCAGCTTGTGCCGCTATACCCAGATGAGTGTCCTACGTTAAAAGCTTTGTGGAAAAGTATTGGGTCTACACTTACCAGTTGGAGTGTGGCGGGGCCGGCAAAGTTGGTCTGATTGTTGATGGCTATTATTCCAATAGTTTCGCGTACTAAGTTTTTTACATCGAGGGCAGAGCTTCAAAATGAGGGAAAATAGGCGCGGATTTATTTTTTTGACAATAAATTCACCCCATTTTTAGATTTTTTATGTAATGTGCGCTCAGGCGGCATCAGTTATATTTTTTTGATCATTATATTTTTCCTCAATGTGGGGGTTGGTGAAAAGGAGTTTCGATTGTTTACACAAATCGCGCCATATATCACAGTATTAACAGCCATAATAGCGGCCTATTTGACATATCGCAGTCAGTTGAGATTGAAGACTTTTGAGATGTTAGTTGAGCGAAGAAATGCTGTTCTTTTGGATATTGAAAAATTTATCGGAGAGCTTTATGACGCTAATTATGAAGCTGTTGGCGAGGAAGTGACTCTTGCATCAAAAAAATACTCGCGTGAGTATTTTCATGAAGCGCTGATATTGATGCACAAGATAAAAGGGGCAAATTTTGGATCGTCTGTTGATGTGCTAAATAAAACTTTTTGGCAAATCATCACTAAGCCGGGTTATGGTGAAGCGGTAATGTCAAAAGAACAATTCAAGGATTGGGTAAGTAGAACGACAAATGTAGTGTCGTTGATTTATGGTCTCGCACATAGTGAACTTACAAAAGAGCTAGAAAAAATGGCCTTACCCTGGCTTTCAAGAAAATTAAAGGCATATCAAAACAGAAAGGCTATTCAGCGCTAATCGGTGCCAAATCGATGACTGCTTCAACTGATAGCTGCCATTCATCATGGCAGCTACGGCCAACGCACATTCCCTCTATCGCGGCGTACTATCCGATCGCAGAGGGCAAGCGTTTAGGTCTTCACCTCAACATGATCCAACGCCTGATTCACCGCCAACTCACTCAACATCACCAACTGCGCAATCCCGATCGCAGTCTTGCGATGGGCAGGCTCCAGAGTCGCCGCAAAGTTGTTGAGCATTTCGCTCGCCGAGCCCAGTGATTCGCTGGCGTTGGCCAGGAGGGATTCGGTGTTGTAGGCCGGGTTGGCCAGGTACATGGGGTCGTGTTTGTGATGGCTGCCCATGATGCGTTGTTGCGGAGTGAGGTAGTGGTCGAGCGCGCGTTCTGCCGCTTCGTTAAGGGTTCGGGAATCGGGAAATTTGTAGGGGGATACCGGATCGGTTTCCGGTGGGTTCGGTGTTGGCTTGAACATAGATGTAACTCCAGGGTGAAAAAGTGGAGCCATCAGCCTCGCTACCAAACGAGGGTGGTGGCCATACGGAGGTTGGTAGACCGGTCACCTGGATACCCGGCGCGTCCGAAGACGCCCTACGCATGGCCACCATAAAACAGAGGGCGAAAGAGTCCCTGCAATCTGGTGTTGCGATGCGACAGGTAATCCGGGCTACCAAACCCGATCACTGTTTTTCAGTGACCCGGAAACGATAAAACCCGCACCCCAGACGCACAAGCCGGCGGATTCTGGCGTAGTCGTAGGCAATGACGCAAGACGCTGTAGCCGTGGGGAAGTAATGCCGGGCGTTTCTAAACACCATTCGAAAAACGCTTAAACACGCCGCCCTCGCCATGTCGAAATCAGTCGTCCATGCCACTCCTGAATAAAAGCGGACTCCCGTCTGCGAGATCACGCGATCACATCGATTTCAATTTTCCTCTCCGTACCCATTCTTTCTCGGCACCTACCAGCGCGCGTCACTTTTTATGCTTGATGAAACGTTTCAGCAGGTTTATAAAAACGGCACAACTCCAAGAAAGGCTGCTCCCATGACCCCGCTCAAACTCGTTGTTGCCCTCAGCGCACTGTCCGCTGCCTCTCACGCCATGGCCTGGGATTACGTTCTGCTCGACACCGATAAAGCCGCTCAGAACTGGCAGATCACCAGCCAGCAACTCGGCGTGAAAACCGACAAACCCTTCAGCGTCAGCCTGCGCACCTTGCATGGTGGTCGGCAGGAGGGCGTCAGCATTGTCGACATCGATAACGGCACGATGAAACTCTCGGTGGTGCCGACGCGGGGAATGAACGTCTTGCAGGCCTCGGTCGGCGATGTGCGTATGGGCTGGGATTCGCCGGTCAAGGAGGTGGTCAATCCGTCCTTCATCGAACTCAATGGCCGCGGTGGTCTGGGCTGGCTGGAGGGTTTCAACGAGCTGGTGACCCGCTGCGGATATGAATGGGTCGGTCACCCCGGCGTCGACAACGGCGAACTGCTGACCCTGCACGGCCGGGCCGCTAACATTCCGGCGAACAAAGTCACCCTGCACATCGATGAAACGCCACCGTACGCCATCACCCTGCGCGGTGAACTGAAAGAGCAGGCGTTCAAGAAAGTCGACTTCTCCGTCGCCACCGAACTGGTCACCGAACCCGGCAGCGTCGTGTTCGCCCTCAACGACACTCTGACTAACAACGGCGACTATCCGAAGGAATACCAGGCGCTGTACCACAGCAACTTCAGCACCCCGTTCCTGGAGCAGGGCGCTCGTTTCGCCGCGCCGGTGAAACAGGTGTCGCCGTTCAACGACAAAGCCAAGGGCGATTTGGCTGAATGGCAAACCTATCGCGCGCCGACCAAGGACTACGACGAAACGGTTTACAACGTGGTGCCGTATGCCGATGCCAAGGGCGATACGTTGACCGTGTTGCATAACAAGGCCGGCAGCCTGGGCGTTTCGGTTGGCTTCAATACGCAGACATTGCCGGTGTTTTCCCTGTGGAAGAACACCGATACCCAAGGTCAGGGTTATGTCACCGGGCTGGAGCCGGGGACGAGTTTTTCCTACAACCGTCGTTATCAGCGCCCACTGAACCTGGTACCCACCATCGGGCCGAAGGAACACAAACAGTTCCGCATCAGCTACAGCTTGTTGGCGGATAAGGCGGCGGTGGATAAGGCCTTGAAGCAGGTGAGCGACATTCAGGGCGGGCGGGAGACCGAGGTGCGGCAGACACCGTTGGTTGATCTGACCAAGGGCTGACACCGGCTAGAAAATGGGGGACTGATTTATTTTTCCTAAATAAATCAGTCCCCCTTTTATATTTTGGAAACCAACAAGGCGTTACCCGTTACCGGCAGCCGTTCGACAAAATCTGCAATCTTCCCGCGCCCCTCGCAAATGCACCACAGGAATCTCCGGCCCAATGGCCTGGCGCACTCCGTCGATTCCCGGCCGATAGCCCCGGTCGAAATTCCACACAAATTTCAGAAAGGTCAAAAACGCCCGATCGATCTTTTCTCGACAACCCGCAGCAAGATCCGGGCGAGGCCGGTTCATCACGCTGCGTTTGATCACGCGGACGAGGCAGGTCAGGCGTGGAGTATCGAGCCAGATGATCAGGTCGGCGCGAGGCAGGCGCAGGTCGAAGGTTCGGCGAGCGTAGTTGCCTTCACAGACCCAGGTGTCCGCCGCGATGGCCTGGCGTACGCGGGTGCGAAACTGCTCGGCGTCGGGCTCGACCCAGCCGGGTTCCCAGAACAGCTTGTCGAGGTGGATCACCGGCAGGCCCAGGCGTTCGCCGAGGGCGCGGGCGAGGGTGGATTTGCCGCTGCCGGCGTTGCCCAGAATGACGATCCGTTGCATGGGGACTTCCTGTCGGGAAAAAAGCCGGCGATTGTGCAGGAATCGGCTCTCCGACAGAAGTCCGATCGCCGCCCGCCATGTCGAAATCAGACGCCCCCATGCCGCTCCCAGGCTATTTGCGATCAACTCCAGGCACGTAAGGTGACGCATCATTTCATTGCCCTGCGTCGTCGTCCGACCGATTTGTAACGCTGCAGCGCTTGAGGTGCGCCGCTCTGGAGCAGGGCAACAGGAAGAAATGATGATCGCCTGACACGTCGTCAGTACGCCCAAACGTCGATCACCAGAGAACAACAAAAACAATGAATAGCCTGAACTCGAAGGACTCGAACGGTCAGTTGGCGCAGGGCTTCAAGCCGCGTCATGTCACCATGCTTTCCATTGCCGGCATCATCGGTGCGGGGCTGTTTGTCGGCTCCGGCCACGCCATTGCCGCCGCCGGCCCGGCCGTCTTGCTCGCTTATCTCTTCTCCGGTCTGCTGGTCGTGCTGGTCATGCGCATGCTCGGTGAAATGGCCGTGGCCCATCCGGACACGGGATCGTTTTCCACCTATGCCGATCAGGCCATCGGGCGCTGGGCCGGGTTCACCATCGGTTGGTTGTATTGGT
Source organism: Pseudomonas aphyarum (assembly GCF_028657055.1). NCBI lineage: Bacteria > Pseudomonadati > Pseudomonadota > Gammaproteobacteria > Pseudomonadales > Pseudomonadaceae > Pseudomonas > Pseudomonas aphyarum. Next base: position 303,946 of record NZ_JAMDGS010000001.1, on the reverse strand, counting down.
GGTTCTGGGTGCTGGTGATTCCGATTGAAGCGCTGGCCGCCGGGCATGTCTTGAACCAGTGGTTTCCTCAGGTCGATGCGTGGTTGTTCGCGTTGTTGTCGATCATTTTGCTGGTGGTGACCAACCTGTTCAGCGTGTCCAAGTACGGCGAGTTCGAGTTCTGGTTTGCGATGGCCAAGGTGGTAGCGATCATCGGGTTCATCGGGCTGGGTTTTTCGGTGTTGATGGGCTGGATTCCGGAACGTGAGGCCAGCGGTTTGAGCCGGTTAATGGAAGAGCACGGCGGGTTTGCGCCCAATGGTTTGTCGGCGGTGGTCGGGGCGTTCATCACCATCATGTTCAGTTTTATCGGGACCGAAGCGGTGACCATCGCGGCCGCCGAATCGAGCAACCCGGCACAAAACATTGCCAAGGCCACGCGTTCGGTGATCTGGCGCATCGGCGTGTTTTATCTGCTGTCGATTTTCGTGGTGATTTCGGTGGTGCCCTGGAACGATCCGCTGCTGGCGTCCGTCGGCTCTTACCAGCGCGCGCTGGAGCTGATGAACGTTCCCAACGCCAAATTCCTCGTCGATGTGGTCGTGCTGATCGCGGTGGCCAGTTGCATGAATTCCTCGATCTACATTTCTTCGCGGATGCTGTTTTCGCTGGGCCGACGTGGCGACGCTCCGCAACCGCTGAAGGTGACCTCCGCTGCGGGCGTGCCGAGGGCGGCGGTGATTGCCAGCACCGTGATCGGTGCCGGGGTGACGCTGTTCAGCTATTTCATGCCGGCCGGGCTATTCCAGTTTCTGCTCGCCAGCTCCGGCGCGATTGCGTTGCTGGTGTATCTGGTGATCGCGGTTTCGCAATTGCGCATGCGCCGGATGCTGCGTCGGCAGAACGTCGAGCTGACGTTTCGCATGTGGCTGTTTCCATGGCTGACGTGGCTGGTGATCGCGTTCATCTGCGCCGCGCTGGCGGTGATGATGGTGACGCCCGAGCATCGTCTGGAAGTGACGTCGACCATTGGCCTGGCGCTGGCGATTTCCTTTATCGGGCTGGTGACCACGCGGCAGCATGGGCAGGCGAGGGCGGCGGTCTCGGCGGGCAAGGCTTAGGTGTGTCGCAGGCTTCAACTGTGGGACTATAGCCGACATGCCTGACATTCGATCGGAGCCCCATCGTGCAGACCATCCGCCGCGCTGAACCTCGGGATGCCGAGTGCATCACCGCACTCGTCACTGAGGCCTACACGCCCTACATCGCCAGAATCGGCAAGAAACCTGCGCCGATGCTGGAGGATTACCGGCAGGTGTTGCAGGACAACGAGACGTTTGTCCTGGCCGACAATGATGAGGTTGTCGGTGTGCTGGTGATGAGCCCTGAAGACACCGAGCTGCTTCTGGTCAACGTCGCCGTTTCAGTTCGGCACAAGGGCAAGGGCCTGGGAAAAGTGCTGATGGCGTTCTGCGAAGAGCACGCGCGTGGCAAGGGGCTGGCGGCGGTGCGGTTGTACACCCACGAACGGATGACCGAAAACATCGAGATCTACAAAAAGCTCGGCTATCTCGAAACCCATCGCGCCACGGAAGATGGGTTTGCCCGGGTGTTCATGCGCAAGGCGCTTTGACCAGAGAATACTCGATCACTCAGCGCCTGCTCGAAGCCATCGCCTGACCTCGCCCTGTATCGCATACGCCGGCGCCTCGACCGCATTGAAATCCTGCGTATACCGCTGCGCAAAACCGTCGACTCCCCATTCCTGAAACTGTTGCACATGCTTCAGTTCGTGCGCCCAGAGAGCCACGTTCTGTTCTGCAGTCTCTGCATCGCGGAACAGGATGATGTCGATCAGCGTCACCGCACCGACATCCGGGTTTTGCAGGATGGCCGTGGCGGCGTTGTATTGGCCGTCGTTGGTGACTTTGTAGTGCACAGCATCGAGGACGCCGGGGTCATACCAGCGCAGCAGTTGCTCCCGGATATGCGGGGGAATCGGTTTGATGTCGGAGCTGGCGGCTTCGGCGTGGGCTTGGGTCAACGCCAGCGCCAGAGCGGGTGCCGCGATCCGGAAGAGGTCTTCAGACAGGCGTCCCGGATCCGGCAGGCAAATGCAGCTGTCGAGGCACACTTGTTTTTCGCCGGCAGGGCAGGTGTCAGCTTGGGCGGGCGCTACAAGGGCAAGCCAGGTGACGAGGCTGATGAGAGTGGAGGGCATGGGCGCTATTCGATCGCAAGACCGCACCAGAGAAAGAAGGCAGGCGTAACGTGACGGCGTTGCACCTGCCTCCGCTTGACCTCAACCGCGTTTCGGCAGCTTCCAGTTCGGGCGAATGAAGTGGCAGGTGTAGCCGTTCGGAATACGCTCAAGGTAATCCTGATGCTCCGGTTCCGCTTCCCAGAACGGCCCCGCCGGTTCGATTTCGGTAACCACCCGGCCTGGCCACAGGCCTGATGCGTCGACATCAGCCGCAGTGTCTTCGGCGATATCGCGTTGCTGCTCGTTCAGGTAATAGATCGCCGAACGATAGCTCGGACCGAGGTCGTTGCCTTGGCGGTTAGGCGTGCTCGGATCGTGGATCTGAAAGAAAAACTCGAGGATCTGCCGATAGCTGATCACGGCAGGGTCGAAGACGATTTCGATGGCCTCGGCGTGATTGCCATGATTGCGGTAAGTGGCGTTCGGCACATCGCCGCCGGAATAACCGACCCGCGTCTGCAGCACACCGGGGTAGCGGCGCAGCAGATCCTGCATGCCCCAGAAGCAGCCGCCGGCGAGAATGGCAGTTTCGGTTTGAGTGGTCATGGCATGTCCTTCCTCTCGAATGGGTCGCAGATGTTCCTTGATATGAGGGAGTGTGGGCCGATTCCAAGGTTGAGCCGGTAAATAAATCGTGAAGGGCGGGCTCGCTCAGCGATCCGTACGCGGCATCGCCGCAATCGGCTGTATTTGCCGGGATGCCTGCGCCGAACACCAGCGATTCCGCCCTTGCTGCTTGGCCTGATACAGACAAGTATCGGCCGACTTGAGCAAACTGGCCGGGGTCACCGCATCGTCAACCGGATAGCGCGTTGTAATCCCGGCACTCGCAGTGACATACCCCAGCGGATGCCCGGCATGTTCAAGCTCCAGCGAACGAATGGTCTGCAGAATGTCTTCAGCCACCTGAATCGCCCCGGCGCTGTCGGTGTTGGGCAGCAGCACGGTGAACTCCTCGCCGCCATAGCGCACGGCCAGATCCGAAGGCCGCTTGATCGCTTTGCGGATACCGTCGCCGACCGCGATCAGACAGTCGTCGCCGGCGGCATGGCCGTACTGGTCGTTGTAACGCTTGAAGTAGTCGACATCGAGCATGATCAACGACAGCGAAGTGCCCTGACGCCGGGCGAGGCGAATCTCGTCTGCCAGCGCCGCGTCCAGGCGCCGACGGTTGCCAAGGCCGGTGAGGCTGTCAGTCAGCGCCATGTCGCGCATCGTTTTGTGCGCCGAGCGGATCTCTCGCTCCATCGCGATCCGCTGACGCAACTGGCTCAGCACGATGAGCCCGAAACAGGCCAGCACCAGAATCAGGAACACCAGCACAAAGCCGTTTTTCAGCAGGTCCTGACGCCACGGCGCAATGATGGAGTCACGGGACAAACCGGCCTCGACCACCAGCGGGTAAGTGGTCAGGGCGCGATAGCCGTAAAGACGTTCGGTGTCGTCGACCACCGCCCTGATCTGGGCGATGCCCTGGTTGGAGCTGGGCAGATAGGTCTTGAAAATCTCGCTGTTCGCCAGGCTTTTGCCGACCACCGAGGCAATGAACGGTCGGCGCACAAGGATCGTGCCGTCGCGCATCGCCAGCACCAGCGCGCCCTTGTCATCGATGCGGAAGTCACCGTAATAGTCGACGAAATAGCTGACCTTGACCGTCCCCAGCAGCACACCGGCGAACGAGCCGTCGGGGTTGTTCAAGCGCCGCGAGATCGGAATGATCAGGTCATGGGTGGAACGGCTCTCCACCACCTGACCGATGCGCACGCGCCGGTCTTCATGGGTGCGGTGGTACTGGAAATAATCGCGGTCGGCGTTGTTGGCGGTCTCGGGCGTGACCTCCTTGTCGGTCACGATCCAATGGCCGTCCGGGCCGTAAATGAACAGACCGTGCAGCTGCGGCATGATTTTCGACTGCTGGATGAGCAGCTTGTGAATCCGCGCCACATCCAGGTTTTGCAGCCCATCGCCTTCGACCCGCTCGGCCAGCCCGGCGGTCAGCACATCGACCTGGCGGATGGTGTCCTCGGCATGCTGCGCCGTGGCGCGGGCAAGGTTGGTCACCGAATCACGCGCGGAGGCGAAGACCGAACGATAGTCACGCCACGTCCGCCAGCTCTCGACCGCCAGAAAGGCCACGACCACCATCAGCATGAAACTGACGGTCAGCCGAAAGGTTGAGCCGGCCTTCACGCCTTTGCGGGGCGCGCGCGGTGCTTCATCTGGCGTGGGCGCTTGCGTATTGCGTCCGGGCATCAACATTTCCCTGGAGGTCGTTCTGAGCGGGCGAACATTATGACAAGGATAGGCGCGAAGGTCGGGGTGGCTGTGTGAACTGCCTGGCAGTTTGAGCTGATTGTCCGTTTTGGGTTGACGGTGAAACGCTTTTCAGAGGATTTATCGCTTTCAGGCGAGTCAGTAATCTGTGCCCATCTTGAACGCAAACGCACTTCCACAACTAAAAAGGGATTCACACATGAGCACTCCAACCTACAACCGCCTGAACAAAGACGACGCCGTGGTTCTGCTGGTCGACCACCAGACCGGTCTGATTTCTCTGGTTCAGGACTTCTCGCCAAACGAGTTCAAGAACAACGTATTGGCGCTGGCCGATCTGGCCAAGTTCTTCGAGTTGCCGACCATCCTCACCACCAGCTTCGAACAAGGCCCGAACGGCCCGCTGGTGCCGGAACTCAAGGAAATGTTCCCGGACGCGCCTTACATCGCTCGTCCAGGCCAGATCAACGCCTGGGACAACGAAGACTTCGTCAAGGCGATCAAGGCCACCGGTCGCAAGCAGATCATCATTGCCGGTGTCGTGACCGATGTGTGCGTAGCGTTCCCGACCCTGTCGGCGCTGGCGGAAGGGTTTGACGTATTCGTAGTGACCGACGCTTCCGGCACCTTCAACACCACCGTGCAGCAAGCCGCGTGGAATCGCATGACCCAGGCTGGCGCACAAATGATGAACTGGTTCTCGGTGGCCTGCGAGCTGCACCGCGACTGGCGCAACGACATTGAAGGCCTGGGCAACCTGCTGTCCCAGCGCATCCCGAACTACCGCAACTTGATGAACGGCTATGCCGCACTGACGGCGCATCAGAAATAACCGGATGCTGGACAGACGAAAGCCTGCTTTGAAAAAAGCAGGCTTTCGTCGTTTCTACCACAAACAGAAGAGCAGGGGATTCGTCACCTCAAACCGTGACGACAATCTTCCCGACCTGCTGATTGGCCTCAAGAAAACGATGCGCTTCCTGAATGTCATCCAGGGCGAATGTCTTGGCAATGATCGGTTTCAGCGCGCCGGACGCCAGCCCGTCGCCGATGAAAGCCTTGGCGCGTGCCAGGATGGCCGGGTCGGAGACGATTTCCGTGTAGAGGTAACCCTTGAGGGTCAGGCATTTGCCGAGCACGGTGAACAGCGGGAACGGCGTCGGTTCCGGGCTCAGGGCACCGTACTCCAGCAGGATGCCGCCGCGCGCCATGCTTTGGGTCAGCGGTTCGAACGACGGGCCGCCCACCGGATCGAACACCACTCGCGCGCCTTTGCCGTCGGTCAGCGCCATGACGGCTGCAACCATGTCTTCTTCGTCGCTGACGATCACGTGCGCAGCGCCGGCGTCGAGCAAGGCCTGTTTCTTGGCGCGGGTTCGAGTGACGGCAATCGAGGTGGCGCCGACCATTTTGGCGATCTGGAAAGCTGCCAGGCCGACGCTGCTGGAGGCGGCGGTGACGATCACGAAATCGTCCTTTTGCAATTTGGCCTGTTCGACCAGCGCACCCCACGCGGTGACGTATTGCATCCAGGACGCCGCCGCTTGTTCAAACGACAGGTTCTGCGGGTGCTTGACGGTGAGGTGGGCTGGCACGTTGGCCAGCTCGCCGTAAGTGCCCCAGCGCGCGATGTCCAGCGGCGGAATCAGGCTGACGGTATCGCCGATCTTGAATTCGCTGACGTTGGCGCCGATCGCGACCACCACACCGGCGGCTTCGTAGCCGAGCCGGCTGGGAAACTCCGCTTCCTGCAGATAGGCGTGGTTGCGGAACATCACTTCGGCGCGATTCAGGCCAAAGGCTTTGACCTCGATCTGCACTTCGTCCGCAGCGGGTGTCGGGACGTCGACGTTTTCCAGTTTCAGGACGCTCGCGTCACCGTATTCATGGATCCTGACAATGCGTGCCATCTGTACTTCCTCGCTTATCGATGAAATTGCACCGGCGTGATCCGGTGCCATGGACGCCAATTTAGGCTTTGGCCTGCTCCGGATAAAGGCCTAGGATGGCGCAACACTAGAAACAACGAGTTTCCAATGGATCGCCTCACACTCATGGCTACCTTCGTCAAAGCGGTGGAGCTGGGCTCCTTCAGCGCGGTGGCGGACGAACTCAACCTGTCCCCGCAAATGGTCGGCAAGCAAGTGAAAATGCTCGAGCAGCATCTGGGCGTTTCGCTGCTCAACCGCACCACCCGCAAGCAAAGCCTCACGGATTTCGGCCGCACGTTCTATCAGCGGGCCAAGCTGATTCTGGCCGACATGGACGCCGCCGAAGAAATGGCCGCCGTGACCCGGGGCGTGCCCAGTGGCCGGCTGCGGATCAACGCGCCCGTCACGTTCGGCGTCAGTTCGCTGTCGCCAAAGCTGCTGGAGTACATGGTTCGTTATCCGCAAGTGTCGGTGGACCTGACACTGTCGAACGAACTGGTCGACCTGGTGGACGGCGGTTACGACGCGGTATTCCGCATCGGCGAACTCGCCGACTGCGGCCTGAAGGCACTGCCGCTGATGCCCTATCAAATGGTGCTGTGCGCAGCGCCGTCCTACCTCGCACGCCGCCCACCCATCACCACGCCTTGGGATCTTCAGGAACATGAATGCCTGGCGTTCGCCTATTCGGACGGCCGCTCACACCTGCGATTCGAAGGCCCGGAAGGCTGTATCGACGTACCGATTAAAAGCCGATTGACGATTAATCAGGGTGATCCGTTGCTGTCCGGGGCAGTGGCGGGTCTGGGGGTGGTGATGTTGCCGCTGGAGCTGGTCAAGGATTCGCTGAGAAGCGGGACGCTGGTGAGTCTGCTGCCGCAGTACAAGGTGCCGGTTTCGCCGATGAATCTGTTGTATGCGCCGGACCGGCGGCTGACGCCGAAGTTGAGGAGTTTTATTGATTTTGTGCGGGGGGTGTTTGGGTAGCCACCATTCAGACCTACCGTCTGGCGCTATTTCTCGTTGTGCATCAACTGATGTCTAAGCTTCCGTAACCCGGCAGGATGTCCAAATGGCTGCAGGTTGAAAAACAACGAGGACGAAATTCGTGGATACGTCAGCCGATGTCTACATAGTTTTTATCAAGCATGTTGAAGCTTTGGTTGATCACGGAATCACTGTGATCGAACGAAAACACCTGCGCGATGACGGAGGTCTAAGAGAAACCTCGCGCAAAGTCATTGATCGCCTGAGGTCTTCATCTGCAAAAGTTGCGATTGCGAACGCATTTGCCCAACTGGAGCCCGAGATCGAAGATGCACTGGTTGGGGAACTGATGTTTGTTATTGACAATATCGAGGTGGTGGACGGCGATGTTCCGGGAGAGGTGCGGTACGCAGCCATGGATGCAGATGAGCACGATACGGCAGCGGCATCAGCTGCAAAAACAGGCAAGGACAGTCTTGAGAGCATCCTGGAGAAATGGTTACCGAAGTGGTTGAAAAACCGATTGAAAATTCTGAACGAAATTCTATCTATCGTTTTCAAGGTTTGATGATGGGGTTCGAATTTTCTCGATGGTTCTTAATAACCTCATTGTTTTGTACAGATAGAGATCAAATGTAAAAGGGGAGCGGCGGCAGGACGGATCTATGTCAGGAAAACGATCCGTCCGCTGTCATACCCCGGCCGCCAGATGTCGGAAACCAGCAGAAAGACGCTCAAAAGCGATCCAGTCGATAGGGTTCAATGGTTGGTCGAGCGCGAATCTGACCCACAGTCGGCAAAACCATCCCCCCAACCATCTCCGCCGTCACCGCCGCCTGCGTCAGCCCCAGATGCTGGTGCCCAAAAGCAAGCAACACTCTCCCGTCACACACCCGATCGATCACCGGCAACGAATCCGGCAGCGACGGCCGGAACCCCATCCACGGTGTGGCTGCTTCGACACTCAACTCCTCACGAAACAACCCCTTGCTCAACCGATGCAACTGCCACGCGCGAGCCATGGTCGGTGGTGCTTCGAGGCCGGCGAATTCGACGGTGCCGGCCAGGCGCAGACCTTCGGACATCGGGGTCATGATGAATTTGCGTTCCAGCGAGGTAACGGGGAAGGGCAGTCGGTTGTGTTCGTGAGGCAGCATCAGGTGATAGCCGCGCTCGGTGTCCAGCGGGACTTTTTTGCCGGTGAGTGCGGCGGTGAGTTTGGCCGAGTGGGCGCCGCAGGCGATCAGTACCTGGCGAGCGGACAGGGCGCCGGTCTCTGTCGCCAGATTGACGCCATGCTCATGCAGTTGCCCGCCCTGAACCGCCTGCTTCACAAACTGCACGCCGCTGGCTTTCGCCGCCTCGACCAACTCACGCACGACGCGGTAGGGATCGATGAAATGCCCGGTGTTCGGGAAAAACAGTCCGCCCTGAATCTGTTCGCTGAGTTGCGGCGCGGTCTCGCGTACCGCCCCGGCCTGCCACCAATCGACCGGCACCTGTTGCTGTTGCATGCGTCGCTGCAATGCTTCGAGGGCCGGGCGCGAGTCGGGGCGTTCGAACACCAGCAGCGAACCTTCCATCTTCAGCAGGTCGGGGCGCTGGATGTCATGAAGCAAGCGCTGCCAGGCATCGAGCGAGCTTTCATTCAGCGCCCGCAACCCGGCAACGGTGCGTTGAAAGGGCGCCGAGCGCAGGTTCAGCAACAGCCGCGCAAACCAGGGCAGGGCCCGGGGCAGGTATTTCCAGTCCAGGCGCAGCGGGCCCATCGGGTCCATGAGCATGGCCGGCAGGCGTTTGAGGATCGAGCGGTCGGCAATCGGAAACACTTGCTCGGTCGCCAGGTGCCCGGCGTTGCCGAACGAGGCGCCGTGGCCGGGTTCCTGCGGGTCGATCACCACCACCCGCAAACCTTGACGGGCCAGGCGCAGGGCACTGGCGACGCCGATGATGCCGGCGCCGACCACGGCGATGTCGTGCGGGTTATTCGGCATTTTTCGCGGTTTCCCTTTGGCCATCGAGCAAGCGACGCAGCGACAGTGGATTGGCGTGTTTGAGCGCGGTCGGCAGCAGGCTGTCGGGGAAGTCCTGATAGCAGACCGGGCGCAGGAAACGCAGGATCGCCGCGGTGCCCACCGAGGTGGTGCGCGAATCGGAAGTGGCCGGGAACGGCCCGCCATGCACCATCGCATCGCAGACTTCAACGCCGGTCGGCCAGCCGTTGACCAGCAGGCGTCCGGCCTTGCGCTCCAGGGTTGGCAGCAATGCGCGGGCCTGTTCCAGATCCTCGTCATCGAGATGCAGCGTGGCGGTCAGTTGGCCTTCCAGCTGTTCGAGCACCTGACGGATTTCAGCGTCGCTGGCGCATTGCACGATCAAGGACGCGGCGCCAAAGGCTTCGGCCTGCAACGAATGATCGGCGAGGAAGTCGGCGGCGTCGGTGACGAACACATGGGCCTGGCCCTGATTCGTATCCGTTGCTCGCTGGCCGACCGCGGCAATACGCGCCCGGGCATTTTCCGCGAGTGCATTCACGCTGGATTCGTAGGCATTGAAGATCCCCGGCGTCAGCATGGTCTGCGCGGGGCTGCGCTGGATCAGTTCGGTGGTGGCGCCAATGAAGGCGTCCAGCGCTGGACTCTTGTGGGCGATGACCAGACCGGGGTTGGTGCAGAACTGACCGGCACCCAGTGTCAGCGAAGCCACAAAACCTTGGGCCAACGCCTCGGCGCGATTCTGCAACGCTGCCGGAAACAGCAACACCGGGTTGATCGAACTCATTTCCGCGTACACCGGAATCGGCTCTGGCCGGGCTTGTGCCGCTTTGATCAGCGCGAGCCCGCCACTGCGCGAACCGGTGAAGCCGACCGCCTTGATCCGTGGATCGCTGACCAGCGCAATCCCCACTTCGCGGCCCGAGCCATAGAGCAACGAGAACACACCTTCCGGCAAACCACAGGCCTTGACCGCCCGCGCAACGGCGCGACCAATCAGTTCGCTAGTGCCGGGATGGGCGCCGTGGGCCTTGACGATCACCGGGCAGCCGGCGGCCAGCGCTGAAGCGGTATCGCCACCGGCCACCGAGAACGCCAGTGGAAAGTTGCTTGCGCCAAACACCGCCACCGGGCCCAGTGGAATCTGCCGCTGACGCAGATCCGAACGCGGCATCGGCTGGCGCTGCGGTTGCGCGCTGTCGACTCGCACATCCAGCCATTCACCGGCCCGCACGGTGCGGGCAAACAAGCGCAGTTGCTGGCAGGTGCGGCCCCGTTCTCCCAGCAGGCGCGGACGCGGCAGGCCGGTTTCGGCCATGGCGCGATCGATCAGTTCATCACCGAGGGCTTCGATTTCGCCCGCGATGGTTTCAATGAATTCGGCCCGTGCCTCGAGCGATGTCTCGCGATAACGGTCGAGTGCGGCCCAGGCCAGTGCGCAGGCCTGCTCGACATGCTCGGCAGAGCCGCCGGCGTAACCCGGTTCCAAAGGCGAGTTGGTGGCGGGGTTGATCCCGTGGATGACGTCGCGGTCGCCGGTAAGGGTTTGCTGACCGATCAGCAGTTGGCCCGTCAGAGTCATGGCGCATTCCTTATCAATAAAGCAGGTCACGAATAAGGCCCGCCGCCGTGGGTGGCGGCGGGCTTGAGCGCAGCGGCAGGTCAGGCGAAGTTCTGTTCCGCCGACCAGTTTTCGTACCAGTGACGGAACAGCGTGTACTGGGCTTCCGCGTAACGGCGTTGCGAGTCGCTCAAGGCATCGGTTTCGTTGAAATGCAGGCTGTATTCCTTGTCGCCGTTGAGCACCATCAGGTGTTTGTAATACAGCACCAGGTCCGTGCCTTCGTCGAAGGACGACAGCACCGCCAGCGCCGATTCCAGCTCGCGGGCCTGACGCCGGGCCTTGGCGTCACCTTTGGCCGCCTGCTTGCTCAGGGCCACCAGTTGCAGCACTTCGCGGGGCAGGGCGTTGCCGATGCCGGTGATGGCGCCGGTGGCGTTGCAGTTGACGAAACCGTGCACGACCTGGGTGTCGACACCGACCATCAAGGTCACGGCATCATCCTTGGAGGTGATGTTTTCAGCGGCGTAGCGCAGGTCGGCGCCACCGCCGAATTCCTTGAAGCCGATCAGGTTCGGGTATTCACGGCGCAGTTCGAAGAACAGGTCGGCGCGGGTGGCGAAGCCGTAGTAAGGGCTGTTGTAGATCACCGCCGGCAGGTTTGGCGCGGCTTGCAGAATCGCCGCGAAGTGGGCTTTTTGCGCTGCCGCCGAAGCGCCACGGGACAGCACCCGAGGAATCACCATCAAGCCCTGTGCGCCGACTTTCGCCGCATGAGCCGCGTGGGACACCGCTTCACGGGTGTTGACCGCGCCGGTGCCGACGATGGTCGGAATGCCGGCGGCCACCAGCCGCGCCACGCCTTCCTGACGCTCGGCTTCGGTGAGCAAAGGCCAGTCACCCATGGAGCCGCAATACACGACCGCGCTCATGCCGATGTCGATCAGCTCGCGACCCTTGGCCACCAGCGCATCGAAGTCCGGTTTGCGCGCGGCGGTGCACGGGGTCATCAGGGCGGGCATGCAGCCGGTGAAGATGTTGTCGCTCATTATTGTTCTCCTTGGAACGGTCTTTCAGAGGGGTTTGAAAAAACAGCGCAGCGGCTCAGATGCCCCACGCGAACGGATCGGTTTCGTCGATCAGCAACGTGCTGTCGGCGGTCATGTGGGCGCGACCGGTGATGTAGGGGCGGATGCGCTCGCCTTCCCATTCGAAGCGGCCTTCGAACTGGCTGCCGGTGATGCTTGCCTGCACCCAGCGCTCGCCCGGCGCGAGTTTTTCGTCAGCGGCCAGGCACGCCAGTTTGGCGCTGGTGCCGGTGCCGCAAGGGGAGCGGTCGTAGGCTTTGCCGGGACACATGACGAAGTTGCGGCTGTCGGCCTTGGCGTCATCGGCGAACAGTTCGATGTGGTCGATGACCGCGCCGTCCTCGCCATGGATGCCTTGTTCTTCGAGGGCCTTGAGCATTTTCCAGGTGAGGTCGGTCAGGGTTTCGACGTTGTCCATCGTCAGCATCTGGCCGTGTTCGGAGACCAGGAAAAACCAGTTGCCGCCATAGGCCACGTCACCGAGGAAGCGGCCGTATCCCGGCACCTCCACTGCCACCTGCTTGCGCGAGCGATAGGCGGGCACGTTGCCCAGGGTCACGGCGCCGTCTTCATGCAGCGTGGCGCTGACCGGGCCGACCGGGGTGTCGATCTTGTGCACGCCCGGTGCGATCAACCCCAGATGTTGCAGCGATGCAACGAGGCCGATGGTGCCGTGGCCGCACATGCCGAGGTAACCGGCGTTGTTGAAGAAGATCACCCCGCAGGTGGCGTCCGGCGACACCGGCTCGCAATACAGCGCGCCCACCAGCACATCGTTGCCGCGCGGTTCCAGCAGACAGGCGCGGCGCCATTGGTCATGCTGGTTGCGCAGGGCGTCGCGTTTCTCGGCCATGGTGCGGCCCGGCAGGTCGGGAAAACCTTTCATCACCAGACGCGTGGGCTCGCCGCCGGTATGGGAATCAATGACGTGTACTCGTTTCATGGACAGGTCCCGTTGAGTGATTTCAGTAAGCGCCGGCAGTGCGTGGATTGGCGGCGGAGGCAGGGGACGGCGAAGCGACTTCGCTTTCATCCTCTTCCGATTCCAGACGCAGCAGATGCGCCGGTACGCCGGTGGCCGCGCCCCAGTAATAAATGCCCATCGCACAGGCTGCGACGACCAGGGTGTCGAACGGATGGGTGAGGATGCCCAGACCGCCGAAGGTGCCGAGTTTCGACAGGACGATGGTCACCGCGTAGAACGCGATCAGCCACGCCGACGAGCGCACTTGCCGGGACAGGCTGAGGTGGGCGGTCGGCACGAAGCGGCCGCAGAGCAGGTAGACGACGAACATCAGGATTTGCAGGCCGAGCAGCCAGGACACGGTGTTCCAGCCCGACCAGTAAACGATCAGCGCAGCGATGATGAACGACACCGGCCCCAGCACGCCCATGCACTTGACCCGGAACGGGCGCGGCATGTCGGGTGCATTGCGACGCAGGGCGGCGACGGTCACCGGGGCGACGGCATAGCTCAGCACCAGCGCGGCGGACACCACGTTGATCAGCGCTTCCCAGGACGGGAACGGCAGGGTCCAGAACACCGACAGGGCGAAGGTCAGCCACAGCGCCGGACGCGGGATGCCGGACTTCGCGTCGATGTGGGTGAAGACCTTGAAAAAGGTGCCGGTCTGCGCCCAGCCGTAGATCACCCGAGGCGTGGCGTTCATGTAGATGTTGCCGCAGCCGCTGGGGGAGATCACCGCGTCGGCGACGACCAGATAGGCCAGCCAGCCCACGCCCAGTGCCAGGGCGATGTCGCGGTACGGCAGGGCGAATTCCTTGGAAACCCCGGCCCAGCCATTGGCGAGCAATTCGGTCGGGATGCCGCCGAGGAAGGCGATTTGCAGTAACACGTAGATCGCGGTGGAGAGCAGCACTGACAGGATCAGCGCAATCGGAATCGTGCGCTGGGGATTTTTCACTTCGCTGGCCACCGAGATGATCGGGGTCAGGCCGAGGTAGGCGAAGATCACGCCGCCGGCAGAGACAGCCATCTCGATGCCCGAGAGTCCGAAAGGCGCGAAGCCTTGGACCTGAAAGTTTTCCGGTTTGAAGAAGGTGAACAGTACGCCGATCACCAGCAGCGGCACGATGAACTTGAACACGCTAACTAGGTTGTTGGCCTTGGCGAAGGTCTTCACGCTGCGGTAGTTGAGCAGGAAGAACACGCACAGCAGGCCGAACTGCACCAGCCAGCCGAGCAGGGTCGGATCACCGCTGCCGGCCTTGGTCAGGCTCGGAAACCAGGCCGCCGCGTATTGGCGCGAAGCAACCACCTCGATCGCCACGAGGCTGGAAAACGCGATCAGCGTGATGAAACCCATCAGGTAACCGAGCAGCGGCCCGTGGCTGTAAACCGGGTAGCGCACCACACCGCCAGCACGGGGCAATGCCGCGCCCAGTTCGCAGTAGACGATGCCCAGCAGCAACACGGCAAACCCGCCCAGCAACCAGGAAAAAATCCCCGCCGGCCCGGCAATCGCCGACACGTGACTGGCCGCGAACAACCAGCCGGAACCGAAGATCGCCCCCAGCCCGATAAAGGTGAGGTCGATCAATGAAAGTTGTTTTTTGAACTTGCCTTGGCCTGACATGGCATCGCCTTCTTGTGAGTTATTGGATAGGCAGGTGTGAGTCACTGGAACGGCTAAACAGTGAACTCATCAGGCGGCGGGCGATTGATGTTTTGCGCAGCTCCGGATGACGAAATCGGCACAGTTGCGAAGAAAAGCAGCGGCGCTCGACACGCCGCAAACGTTGCTGCAATCTGCACGCGCACGCCTCAGGGCGGGCACGTTTTCAGGCCGATCCACTCACCGGGGAAGACCTTCACATGCAGAACGCGTTTGCGATCCTCTGTCAGGGCGATGAGCGCCATCGGCCGCATACCCTCGACGCACTGCTGGGCGGCGTGGCACCGCTGTTGCCGATGCTGGACGCGATTCCGAACGCGGCGATCTTCATCAAGGATGTGCAGGCGCGGTACGTCCTGGCTAATCGCACGCTGGTGCAGCGCTGTGGGCTGAAAGACCTGAAACCGCTACTCGGCAAAACCAGTGCGCAGGTGTTTCCGGCGCAACTGGGGCCGGGTTATACCGAGCAGGATCGGCGAGTGCTGGAAGAAGGCTTCGTGCTGGAGGATCAGCTGGAACTGCACCTGTACGGCAGTCGCGAACCGGGCTGGTGCCTGACGCACAAGCGTCCGCTGTACAACCGTGACGGCGAGATCATCGGCCTCGCGGGGATTTCGGTGGACCTGCAATCGGCCAGCGAAACCCACCCAGCGTTCCAGCGCCTGGCGGCGGTCGACGAACACATCCGCGCGCATTTCAATCGGCGTGTCACCTTGGGCGAACTGACCCGGATCGCCGGTATTTCGGTCGCGCAACTGGAGCGCTACTGCAAACGGGTGTTCCACCTGACGCCGAGGCAGATGATTCAGAAAGTGCGGCTGGAACATGCCCATCGCCTGTTGCACACCGAGCTGCCGATCACCGAGGTGGCGCTGCAATGCGGCTACACCGATCACAGCGCTTTCACTCGCCAGTTCAAGGCATCGACCGGGTTCACCCCACGTCAGTATCGGCAGGCGACGGAACGTTGAGCCGCTTTCGGTTCGTCACGACTAGACTCAAAGGGACATGCACCTCCATCACATGAAAGGCCTTGCGGCAGAGGAAACGCGATGAGCACAAAGCGGTTGTGCCAATGCTCGTCATGGATCCTGCCAAGCCTGATTGCCGTCAGTCTGGTGCTGACCGCTGGCTGCTCCAGTCGGGCGGCCAAGAACCGATATCCGGCCTCCGGCGTCGGCGACAGTTGTTATGCCAAGGCGTTGCCCACGGTGGGCGAGGGCGGGCTGGCCTGGGGTTCATCCTTGAACATCGCCCGGCAGAAATCCCTGAACAACTGCATCCGTTATGCCGGCCGCTCCGGTGGCACGCCCGACACCTGTCAGGTGGTGTTGGCCAAGTGCAAGAACTGAGCGGCCGGGCTTTTCCTCACGTCAGCAGGTACACCGGAAAGCATTCGCACAGGTGCATTACCCGACGGCGGATGTTTTCCACCCGCGCGGTGTTGTCCGGTTGCTCCAGCAGGTCGGCGATCAGGTTGGCCACTTCGGCGCATTCGGCTTCACCGAAACCGCGAGTGGTCAGTGCCGGCGTGCCGATGCGGATGCCGCTGGTGATCGCCGGTTTCTGCGGATCATCGGGGATCGCGTTCTTGTTCAACGTGATGTGAGCGCTTTCCAGCAGGGCCTCGGCGTCCTTGCCGGTGATGTTCATCGCGCGCAGATCGAGCAGGAACATATGGCAGTCGGTGCCGCCGGACACCACGCGCAATCCGCGTCGGGTCAGCACATCGGCCATGGTCCGGGCATTGTTGATCACCCGTTGCTGGTAATGCTTGAACTCGTCGCCCAGCGCCTCGTTGAACGCCACGGCCTTGGCGGCGATCACGTGCATCAGCGGTCCGCCCTGATAAACCGGGAAGATCGTCTTGTCGAGCACGGCGGCGTATTCGGCCTTGGCCAGAATCAGGCCGCCACGCGGGCCGCGCAGGGTCTTGTGGGTGGTCGAGGTTATAAAGTCGGCGATACCCACCGGCGACGGGTACACGCCCGCCGCGATCAGCCCGGCGTAGTGGGCCATGTCGACCATCAGGTAGGCGCCGATTTCATCGCAGATCTTGCGAAAGCGCGGGAAGTCGATGACGCGCGAATACGCTGACGCGCCGGCGATGATCATCTTCGGCCGGTGTTCGCGGGCCAGGGCTTCCATTGCTTCGTAGTCGAGGGTTTCGCTGTCCTTCTCCAGCCCATAGGTGAACGCCTGGAAAAACTTACCGGAGAAATTCACCGAGGCACCGTGGGTCAGGTGCCCGCCGTGGGCCAGGGACATGCCCAGAATCCTGTCGCCGGGCTCAAGCACCGCCAGGAACACCGCCTGATTGGCCTGTGAACCGGAGTGCGGCTGGACATTGACGTACTCGCAACCGAACAGCTTGCGGGCGCGCTCGATGGCCAGGTTTTCGATCTCGTCGACGACCTTGCAGCCGCCGTAATAGCGCCGGCCCGGATAGCCTTCGGCGTACTTGTTGGTGAGCAGCGAGCCCTGGGCCTGGAGCACTTCTTCGCTGACGTAGTTTTCCGAGGCGATCAGTTCCAGGTGGGTTTCCTGACGGTTGCGTTCGCGGTCGATCAGGCGGGCAATGGCGGGGTCGAAATTTTGCAGGCTCATGCGGTGATTCCTTGTGCAAGCGTTTCGGTCAGCGTGACCGGCACGTGATGGGGGAACACACGTGACGGGCTCGCGGCCGTGTCGGAGAGAAAAATGGAGGTGTCTTTCAAGCCGCTGCCGGTGATCAGGATCACGGCGGTTTGCGCGGTGTCGGGGTGTTGTTCGGCGTACTTCAGCAGGCCGGCGAAGGCACTGGCGGCGCCGGCTTCGGGAAACACGCCGGTGCTGGCGGCAAGCTTCGATGCGGCGGCGACGATGCTCGCGTCACTGACACACATGAATTCGCCCTCGCTGGCGGTCACCGCGCGCATGGCCTTGAGCCGGTCGCGGGGCAGCGCCACGTTGATGCTGCTGGCCAGACTGGTGGGGGCGATGCGTTCGGTCTGCTGCATCGGCTGATCGCTGCGCCACGCCCGGTACATGAAGTTGCTCTGCTCGGCCTGCACACCGATCAGGCGCGGGATGCGCTCGATCCAGCCAAGTTGCAGCAGATCGAAGAAACCCTTGTAGACCGAGCCCAGAATGCAGCCATTGCCGACGGGCACGAACACCAGGTCCGGCACCTGCCAGTGCAGTTGCTCGCAGATCTCGAAGGCGACGGTTTTCTTGCCTTCGCTCATGTACGAATTGATCCCGGTGGTGCGGTTGTACCAGCCGTAGCGTTCACAGGCGTTGAGGCATTGCTCGAAGGCTTCGTCGTATTGGCCGTCGACCAGCACGATTTCGGCGCCGTAGCCCTGCATCTGCGCGCGCTTTTCACGGGGTGCGCTTCGGGGCAGGTAGATCACGTTGTGCAGGCCCAGGCTGGCACTCATTCCGGCCAGTGCCGAGGCCGCGTTGCCGGTGCTGGCCACCGCCACGGTGCGCGCACCGGACTGCATGGCGTGAGCAACGGCCAATGCACTGGCGCGATCCTTCAGCGAACCGGTGGGCTGGCGCGATTCATCCTTGATCAAGACCTTGATCCGCGAGCCTTTGCCGAGCAGATCGATCGGCGCGTACAGCGGCGTATTGCCCACCAGTAGCGGCGGAATGAACTGCGTCGAGCTCAACGGCATCAGTCGGTCATAGCGCCACATGCCACGGGCCTGATGATGGGCCAGGCTTTCTTTGGGCCATTCGCGTCTGAGCGTCGGGTAATCGTAAAGCGCGTCAAGGGCACCATCGACTTTGCAATGAGGGCAGAAATAACTGACCTCGTGCGGCTGGTAGCTGCGGTCGCACACCAGGCACTGCAACACATACTCTCTGTACGAATTCTTCACGGCCATCCCCTGGAAGTACGCTGTGCGGGTGCATTCCCTGCCGACGCCGGCCCGAAAAAACGGACCGGCGGGCACTGCTGACAGACGGTGTTTCAGACCGCCATGATGGCGTCGATGGCGACCAGGGTATTGCGCGCCAGGGCGCTGGCGCCGGCGGTGGTGCGGGCCGGATACGGCGGGGTGAAGTACTCCTCCATGACCCGGTTCAGGGTCGGGAACTCGCTCAGATCAGTGATGAACGCCGTCACCTTGACCACGTTCGCCAGGCTGCCACCGGCGGCCTCGGCCATTTGCGCCAGATTGTCGAGGGTCTGGCGCAACTGGCCTTCGAAGTCCTTGGCCAACACTTCGTTGTTCAGCGCCGACACGGGCGTCTGGGCCGACAGGTAGATGGTCTGCCCGTGGCTGACCTTGATCCCCTGGGAATAGGTGCCCAGTGGCAGAGGGGCCTTGTCGGTGAAAATCACATTTTCTTCGCCCAGGAATGGCTTGGCGGCGGACTGGAGTTGAGCGTTGGTTTGCATGGTGACGATCCTTGTTGGGTGGGTGGTGGGTTAGTGCAAATCGGCAACCTGTTTCACGGCCAGGCGGGCAAATGCCTCGTCGCGGCAGCGAGCCGGGGAAAAGTGCTGGTAATTGAGTTGCAGCGCCGCCAGATCCGCCGGCATGGCGACACCCAGCGCAGCGTGGGCGCACAGCCGGGCAATGGCCGGTGCGGCCTGAATGCCGTAGCCACCGAGGGCGGCCAGCCAGATGAAGCTTTCTTCTTCGGGATCCTGGCCGAGCACCGGCGAGCGGTCGGCAACAAACGTGCGCAGGCCGGCCCATTTATTGATGATCGAGCGTGGGCGCAGGCGTGTGGTGTTCTGCAGGCGATCCATGGTGATCGCCAAATCCAGTTCTTCCGGCAATGCATCGCAGGGCAGCGAAGGGCTTTCGTCGCAGGGCGAAACGATCAGCCGTCCGGCTTCGGGCTTGATGAAAATGTCTTCGTCGACCGTGCCCAGATACGGCGTGTGGTGCACGTCGCACTGCGGATCGACTGCCAGCACGGTACGCCGCAACGGCCGCACGCCGACCTTGGGCACGCCGCAGCGCTTGGCCAGTTCATCGGCCCAGGCACCGGCCGCGTTGACCACGATGGCGGCTTCCAGTTGCTGGCCGTCAGCGGTGTGCAAGGTCCAGTGCCCGGCGCGTCGTTCGCCGCGCAGCACTTCGGTCTCGCGTTTGATCACGCCGCCCCGGGCGCGCAGGCCGCCGAGGTAGGCGCCATGGATCCCGTGCACATCCAGATCGAAGGCGCTGGGCTCATAGATTCCGGCGCTCCAGGCGCCTTCGGCGAGGTAGGGCACCAATTCCAGCACCTGCTTGGCATCGAGGAGCTTTGCGCTTGGCACTTGCGCCAATACCGCATTGAAACGCGTGGCCAGTTTGTCCACCCGCGCGGCCTGCGCCACGATCAAGGCACCCCGAGGCGCCCACAGCGGGTGCTCGGCCAGACCTTCCGGCGGGTTCTCGAAGAAACGTCGGGACGCGCAGGTCAGCGAGCGGATCTGCTGGTTGCCGTAGCTTTCCATCGAGATCGCCGCCGAACGGCCGGTGGTGTGATAGGCCAGTTGCTGTTCCTGTTCGAGCAGGCAGACGCTGCCATATGCGGCCAGCTCATAAGCGGCCGAGACACCGGCGATGCCGCCGCCCACCACAATGAAATCGTAACGAGCGATCATGGACGGCTGCCCTCGGCAATGGCGGCAGCTTTGCTTTCCCGGGTCCAGGTCAGCACGAAGTGGGCGACAAGGCCGAAGATCAAGCCCCAGAACGCGGCGGCCAGGCCGAGGAAGCTCATGCCGGAAGCCGTCACCAGGAAGGTGATCAGGGCGGCTTCGCGTTGTTTCTCGTCAGCCATGGCGCCGGTCAGGCCGGCGCTGATTGCACCGAACAGGGCGAGGCCGGCGAGGGAGGCAATCAGTTCTTTGGGCAGGGCGGAAAACACCGATGCCAGAGTCGCGCCGAAGGTGCCCATGAGGATGTAGAACACCCCGCAGGCGATCCCGGCGATGTAGCGCTTGTCACGGTCTTCGTGGGCTTCGCGGCCGGTGCAGATTGCGGCGGTGATGGCCGCCAGGTTGAAACCGTGGGAGGCGAACGGCGCCATCAGGACCGAACCGATTGCAGTGACCGAAATGATCGAGCGGGCCGGGGTGTTGTAGCCCGAGGTGCGCAACACCGCCATGCCTGGCACGTATTGGCCGGTCAGGGTCACCAGCGCCAGTGGCAGGCCGATGTTGATGATCGCGTGCCAGCTCCATTCAGGGGCGATGAACACCGGTTGGGCCACGGCGATGGTGATCGAGCCGCTGTTGAGGGTGCCGAACGAGGCGGCGACGGCGCAGCCGACAATCAGCACCGACAGAATGGCGTAGCGCGGCGAGACGCGTTTGAAGATCAGGTACGCGGCGATCATTGACAGCACCAGCTCCGGCTGCAGCTTGATCGAGGTGAACAGCTCGGCGCCGAAGCGAAACAGAATGCCCGCGAGCATGGCGGCGGCGATCGCTTTGGGCAGGCGGCTCATCAATTTGTCGAAGGCGCCGGACAGCCCCACGATGGCGATGATCAGCGAGGCCACTATATAAGCGCCGATGGCCTGGGGCAGGGTGACGGTCGGCAGCATCGACACCAGCAACGCCGCGCCTGGGGTCGACCACGCCGTGATCACCGGGATCCGCAAACGCCAGCTCAACAGCAGACCGGTGATCCCGCTGCCAATGGAAATGGCCCAGATCCACGATGACACCACGTCGTTGGGCAGGTGCGCTTCCTTGGCGGCCTGGAACACGATGATGAGTGGGCCGGCATAGGAAATGATCACGGCAATGAAGCCCGCAATGACGGCTGAGAGGGATAGGTCCTTTCTGATTGTGTCCATGATGTCTCGGCTTGGCGCGGCGGAGTCGCGCAGTGGTCAGGAGGATTGAGTCGATTGATTCGATTCGAGATGAGTGTATTTGAATGAATTGAGTTGATTCAATAGTCCGTCAGGTTGTTACGAGATGTTTTTTTGCTATCAGTCCCTGTTTTTCCGCTATTAGCAGATTAAGTATTTGATTAATAAGCCGATAAATTATTTTGCAATTATTTTATCGCCACGGCGCGTATCGATTCAATCGTGGAGCCAATCGACTCAATTGATCGATTGGGTTGATTTATTAGTTGCCTAACCTCCGTGTGATATGCTCGGATATTCATCATTTCTACGATGGGCAGTGATCATTCATGTGGGTTCCCCAGCTAAGCGAGTTCAGCCAGCCGATGTATTTGTCGATTGCCGATGCGTTGGCGCGCGATATCAGTAACGGCGTGTTGAACGAAGGCGATCGCCTGCCGACCCTGCGGGAGCTGGCCACCACCTTGAATGTCACGCCGGGCACGATCAGCCGGGCGTACAGCGAAGCCCATCGGCGGCGTCTGGTGCAGGGCGAGGTGGGGCGCGGGACGTATGTGCTGAGCCAGAGCCAGCTGGAACTGCCGGCGAGCAACAGTGCCGCGCCGCTGAATCTGGGGCAGTCGGAACTGCTTGATCTGTCGATCATCAAGCCCTACAGCGAGACGCTGGAGTACTGGTTGCGCGGCGCGCTGGTGGGCATGGCCAAAAGCACGGATTTCGCCCGCGCCCTGGATTACGCGCCTGATGGCGGCCACCCGGCCCATCGCGAGGCGGGCGCGCAGTGGTTGCGTCATTCATTGCCCGACGCGCAATGGCAGCAAGTGGTGATCACCGCCGGCGCCCAGCATGGCCTGATGGTCGCGATGAGCGCCCTGACCAATGCCGGCGACCTGGTGCTCTGCGAAGAGCTCTGTTACCCAGGCATCATTTCCCTGGCCCATGGCCTCGAGCGTCGTCTGCGTGGCGTGGCCATGGACGACGAAGGGATCATCCCCGAAGCGTTGCGCGAGCTGTGCCTGCGGGAGAAACCGGCGATGCTGGTGTGCGTGGCGACCTGTCAGAACCCGACGGCGTCGATCATGTCGCACAAGCGCCGGGCGCAGATTGCGGCGCTGGCCGAGGAATTCGACTTCATCATCCTCGACGATGACATCTACGGTTTTCTGGCCACCGATCCGTCGATCAAACCGCTGTCGGCGTTTGCACCGGACCGTTCGGTGTACCTCACCAGCCTGTCCAAATCGGTCATGCCGGCCTTGCGCGTCGGCTATCTCTACAGCCCGCCGAAATTGCTGTCGCGCCTGACCTCGATGGTGCGCAGCAGCGTGTGGATGCCGTCGCCGCTGACCGCGCAACTGGCCAGCAATGTGATCACCGAAGGCCTGGACAAGAAACTGATCCGCATCCAGCGCAACGAGGCCGCCGGCCGTCAGGCAATCGCCCAGGAAATCTTCGCTGGTTTCGAACTCAAGACCCAGCCGTACTCGTACCACGTCTGGCTGACACTGCCCGAACCCTGGACCGCCGACGAATTCACCATGCTCGCCCGGGCCAACGGCGTATTGGTGCTCAGCGGCACTCAGTTCCAGGCCGAGCGCTCGGGGATCACCCGGTGCGTGCGGCTGGTGCTGATGTCGCCGACCAGTCATGAAGAACTGCGTTTCGCCCTGACCAAACTGGCCAGCCTGATCGATTCCGATCCGCGGCGGTATTACTGAGTCCTGGCGGGCAAAAAACCAAATCCCCATGTGCTCCATTCGTTCCTTCATACGTCGCAGTTCTCACTGCCCGTTCCCGTATGTCTGGAGTGCTCTCGATGCCCGCGTTCAAAACCCTGCCCACTGCCTTGCTGGGGCTGACCCTGGCCTGTCCGGCCCTGGCTGAAAGCCAGCGCCTGGAATTGGGGCAGGTGCTGATCGGCGCCGAGGACCGGAGCGGGGAGGATGCGTCGGTTGAAGAGGCCGAGGCGCGGCTTGCGCAGGTGCCCGGCGGCACCAGCGTGGTCGATATGCGCCGCCCGTTGCAGGGCCGGGTTGCGAGCAATCAGGACGTGTTGGCGTATCAGCCCGGGGTCTATGCCCAGTCGGCGGGCAACGAAGGGACGAAAATCTCGATCCGTGGCTCGGGCATTAACCGTGCCCCCGGCGCCCACGCGTCCGGGCTGTACACGATGCTCGACGGTCTGCCGCTGACCGGCCCCGGCGGCACGCCTTACGAATTGCTGGAGCCGCTGTGGCTCGATCATGTGGAAGTGCTGCGCGGTGCCAACGGTTTTGATCGCGGTGCGCTGGCGTTTGGCGGCGCCGTCGATTACGTCAGCCACACCGGCTACAACGCGCCGCTACTGAACGTGCGTTACGTGATGGGCAGCCACGGTTATGCCCAGCGACAAGTCAGCTCCGGTCAGGTGCTGGGCGATTTCGATTACTACCTGTCGATGACCGACGCGCATTCCGACGGTTATCAGGATCACACCGCCAGCAAGAGCCAGGGCGTGATTGCCAACTTCGGTTATCGCTTCAATCCGAATCTTGAAACCCGCTTCTACATCCGTCACCGCGAGACCGACAACGACCTCGCCGGGCGGGTGACCAAGCACTCCATCGAACACGATCCGCGCGCGGCCAACCCGGCCTACGTGACGCGCAACGACAGCCGCGATCAGCCCGGCAGCACCTTCATCGGCAACAAGACCACGTACTACATCGATGACGATTCGAGTATTCAGGCCGGTCTGGTTTATCACGATTACCCGATGGACCTGCGCGAAGGCCCTAACCGCCTGAAGGTCGCATACACCGATGTCAGCGGCACGTTCGACTACAAGCGCCGCGACACGCTCTGGGGAATGGAGAGCAACAGCACCGTGGGCCTGCGAGTGACCAAACACCTGCCCAATGACGGTGCCAGCGAACTGGTGCGGATTCCCACCGGCAATACTGCCCGCTACGCGCCGGGCACCCACATGCGCAACTTCACTTATCAGGGTTCGGATTCTGTCCTGCACGTGGGCAACGACCTGGAAATCGCCGATGACCTGTGGCTGACCACCGGCCTCGCCGCGATCTACACCCGCCGCGAAAGTGCGGTGACCTACCCGGAAGGTGGCGGCAAGACCAGCCTTGGCGACTGGGATTACGCACCACGCCTGGGCCTGCGCTATCAGGTGACGCCGGACCTGCAATTGTTCGGCAACCTCAGCCGCTCGGTCGAAGCGCCGCATCCGTGGTCGCTGATCTACAGCTCCAACGTACGATTCCCGACCGGCAGCGGCGCTGCCACCGGCACTCAGCGTGATCCGGTCAAACTGCAGAACCAGACCGCGACCACACTGGAACTCGGCGGCCGTGGCGACAGCGCACTCGGCGAATGGAGCCTGGCCTGGTACTACGCGCAGGTGCGCCACGAATTGCTCTCGGTATTGCCGGACGCCAACGCGACCACGCCTTACGAACTCAACGCCAGCCCGACCGTGCACCAAGGTATTGAAGCCAGTCTGAACAGCAACCTGTGGTCAGCGAACGATGGCGGCAAGTTGAGCCTGCGTCAGGCCTACACCTTCAGCGACTTCCACTACCGCGACGACGATCGCTTCGGCGACAACCGCCTGCCGGGCCTGCCGATGCATTATTACCAGGGCGAACTGCGCTACGACTTTCCGCAGGGCTTCTTCGCAGCGGTCAACACGCAACTGGTCTCGAAAACCGCAGTGGATTATGCCAACAGCTACTACGCCGATCCTTACGCCACCTTCGGCGCCACGTTGGGCTACAACGCGCCGAAGGGCGACTGGCAGACCTGGCTGGACATGCGCAACCTGACCGACAAACACTACGCCGCTACCGTTACGCCAGGCTATGACGATAAAGGACTGGACGCCGCACGCTCCACGCCGGGTGAGGGCATGGCGATGTATGTCGGGGTGTCGTGGAGTTTGCTCTGAGGGCCAGCCCTCAGACAATGTCATCGATCAGAATATGGTGCTGCCCGCGACTGCATTGCTCGATCCGCGCCTCGACCTTGTAGACCGTGCGCAGCATCGGCTCGGTGATGACTTCATGGCTGGGCCCGCTGCCATGGGCCGTGCCGCCTGCGATGACCAGCACCTGATCGGCAAAACGCAGTGCCTGATTCAAGTCGTGGATGGCGATGAACACGATTACTTCGCGACGGCGTGCCAAGGCCTTCATGAAGTTCAACACCTGAACCTGCCGGTGCATGTCGAGTGCGCTGGTGGGTTCGTCCATCAGCAGGATTTCCGGCTCGCGCACCAGCGTCTGGGCGATTGACACCAGTTGCTGCTGACCGCCGCTCAATTCCCCGAGGTTGCGGAATGACAGTTCGGTGATCCCGAGTGCATCGAGAATCTCGTCCACCAGTTTCAGTTCATCGTCGTGAACCGACCAGTTGGGCGTCAGCTGCTTGCGCGCCAGAAGCACTGATTCGTACACCGTCAACCGGGCACTGGCGTTCAGGCCTTGCGGCATGTAGCTGATGCCCTGCGTGCCTTTTGTCGAGCCTTCCAGAATCACTTCGCCCGGGCCGTCGATCAGCCCGGCCATGCGTTTGAACAACGTCGATTTACCCGCCGCATTGGGGCCGACAACCGCCACGACCTGGCCGCCGGTAAATGTTGCGGTGCTGACACCGGAAATGATCTCGCGCTGCCCGTAGCGGGCGCCGAGGTTGTCGAGCCGGATCTTCACCATGAGTTTTTCTTACCGTTGAGAATCAGAGAAATGAAGAACGGAACGCCGATCAGTGACGTAACCACGCCGATGGGGAATATCGCCCCCGGGATCAGCGTCTTGCTGACCACCGAACTGGCGGACAGGATCAGCGCACCGGTCAGCAACGAGGCCGGCAGGAAAAACCGCTGATCCTCGCCGATCAGCATCCGCGCGATGTGCGGCCCGACCAGTCCGATAAAGCCGATCGTGCCGACGAACGCCACCGGAAACGAAGCGAGCAGGCTGACCATGATCAGCGTCTGAAAACGCAGGCTGCGCACGTTGATGCCGAAGCTGGCGGCCTTGTCATCGCCCAGGCGCAGGGCCGTCATTGCCCACGCGCGTCTGGCGAAGATCGGCAGGGTGATGAGGATCACCACGCAGATCACCCCGAGTTTCGGCCAGGTGGCTTTGGTCAGGCTGCCCATGGTCCAGAACACCACGGCCGCCACGGCTTGTTCGGTGGCGAAGAACTGCACCAGCGCCAGCAGCGCATTGAAGGTAAACACCAGCGCAATGCCGAGCAGCACGATGGTTTCGGCGGTGACGCCACGGCGCATGCTCATGAAGTGAATCAGCAGCGCCGAAAGCATCGCCATGATGAACGCGTTGAGCGGAACCATGTATTGCGCCGCCAGCGGAAACAGCGCCACGCCGAAGGCCAGCCCCAGCGCTGCGCCGAAACCGGCCGCCGCAGAAATGCCGAGGGTGAAGGGGCTGGCGAGCGGATTGTTGAGGATGGTCTGCATCTGCGCCCCGGCCAGCGAAAGCGCCGCGCCGACAGCGACCGCCATCAACGCCACCGGCAGGCGTATATCCCACATCACCACCCGCACTTGTGCCGATGCGGTGTCCGGCGAGAACAATGCACCGAGCACTTCGCTGAGGCTGTAACGAGCCGGGCCCAGCGCCAGATCGAGCAGCACGCTGAAGATCAGCAGCACGGCCAGCCCGAGCAGAATCAGCCGTTTACGCAGCACCAATCGGCGATAGGTGACGCTCTGCACAATCGGTGCTTCGCCCAGTGAACTCATGGTTTGGCCTCGGTTTTTTGCAGGCTGACGAAATAGCCCGGCTCATACGGCACTGGCAGGAAGCGCTCGTGCATCTCGCGAAATGCGGCGTCGGGATCCAGATCGGCGAACAGTTCCGGGTGAAACCATTTGGCCAACTGCTGAATGGCCACGAACTGGTAAGGGCTGTTGTAGAACTGGTGCCAGATCGCATGAAACGCCTGAGTGTCCTGCGCCTTGATGCCGGCGTAGGCCGGGCGTTGGGTGTACCAGGCCAGTTTGCGCCGGGCCTCAGTCAAGTCCGCGCCCGGGCCGACGCCGACCCAATGGCCGCCCGGTGCAAAGGCTTCCCAGTCGGCGCTGGTGACCACGACGTGGTCGGGATTGGCGACGATCACTTGCTCAGGGTTCAGCTGTCCGAACGTACTCGGAATGATCCGTCGGGCGATGTTGTTGCCGCCGGCCATGTCGACGAACAGACCGAAGTTCTCGTTACCGAAACTCAGGCAGCAATCATCGGTGTAGCCGCCGATGCGCTCAATGAACACACTGGGGCGGGCAGGGTGGCGCTTCTCGATCACGTCGGTGACGCGATGGATCTGCTGGTTACGAAAATCGATAAAGGCTTCGGCGCGCTCTTCCTTGCCGAACAACTTGCCGAACAGGCGCATGGTCGGCTCGGTGTTCTGCATGGGGTTGTTGCGAAAGTCGACGTACACCACCGGGATCCCCAAGGCGTCGAGTTTCTCGATGTAGCGGGCATCCTCGGTCGCGTGCTGCGCTTCGATGTTGAGGATGATCACGTCAGGCTTCTGCGAGATCGCCTGCTCGATGTCGAAGGTGCCGCTCTCGAAACCGCCGAAGGTCGGGATCTTGGCGATGTCGGGGAATTTGCGCAGGTAGGCGTTGTAGGTGTCCGGGTCGGACTGGATCAGGTCCTTGCGCCAGCCGACGATGCGTTCGATAGGATTATGCGTATCCAGCGCGGCCACCAGATACAACTGGCGACCTTCACCCAGGATCACCCGACGCACCGGCAGGTGCACCTTGACCGTGCGGCCCTGCAAATCAGTTACGGTGCCCAGGGCCGGATCCGGCTCGGCAGCCTGCGCGGAGCTTGGCATCAAGGAAGACAACGACAAGCCCAGCAGCCCGGCGAACAGCAGGGCGGCGAAGGTCTGGCGGCGGCGAAAAACATTAACCATGGTGTATGCCTTTGCAAAAGCCGGATCGGACCACGACGCCAGGCGCCGCACCGGGCCGGACGTTTCAGAAATCGACAGTGGCCGAGAGCAACAAGGTACGAGGCGCGCCCTGGGAGAACGCGCCGTAGGAAGCGACGCCCGACCAATATTCACGGTCGAACACGTTCTGCACGGTGGCCCGGAAAGTGGTCGGTCGTTCGGCGATGCGCGTGGCGTAGCGGGCGCCGACGTCGAAGCGGGTCCAGGCGTCCAGTTGTTGAGTGTTGGCCTGATTGACGTACTGGCTGCCGGTGTAGATCGCGCCGCTGGTCAACGTCAGGCCTTCGACCTGCGGGACGTCCCATTCGGCCCAGAGGTTGGCTTGCACCTCGGGAACACCGACCGGTTTGTTGCCACGATTGGCGGCGACACCGGTGCGGGTCAGTTCGCCGTCGAGCAGCGTCACGCCACCGATCAGGCGCGTGCCCGGTGCAATCTCGCCCGCCATGTTCAGTTCGACGCCACGGTTGCGCTGTTCGCCGTTGACCGAGAACACCCCGGATGCCAGTTCACCGCTGGGCTTTTCCAGCTGAAACAGGGCGATGGTGGACATGAAACTTCCGTAGTCGAGCTTGACCCCGACTTCCTGCTGGCGGGACACATAGGGGGAAAAGATCTCGCCGGCGTTGGCGGCGGCGGAGGGCGCGATGTCACCCTTGCTCAGGCCTTCGACGTAGTTGTAGTAGAACGACACATGATCCCAAGGCTTGGCGACGACCCCGAACAACGGCGTGGATTTGCTTTTGTCGTAGTGCGTGGTGACGAAGCCGGCCGCGTTGTAGTTATCCGACTTGATGTTCTGCTGGCGCACACCGAGTGTGACTTGCAGGCGTTCGTCGAGCACCGACAGGGTGTCGGCAAGGGCCACGCCCGACAGCTCGCTTTCGGAAACCTTGGGTGTATCCGGTTTGGCGATCGCGGGTTTCGGGCGGTCGACCGGGTGGTAGATGTTCGAGAGGATCGCCGGGCCGGAAATGATTCCCCGGGACAAATGATCGCGGTAGCGGGTGACTTGCAGCGCGGTGCTGTGGCTGATCGGGCCGGTGTCGAAACGCAGGCGTGCCCCTGCATCGACGGTGTAGCGCTGGACTTCGAACTTGTAATAACCGGGGATCGACGAGGTGTCGCCCGCTTCGTTGATGATGGTCGGGGTCTGGTCGGACATCCGCGCGACATCCGACTTTCCTCCACCCGCGTGGGCGAACACGGTCAGGTTGTCGTTGAGGTCGTATTCGCCGCCGAGCAACGCCGATTTGTCGCGGGTTTCCGACCAGCCCCATTCCTGGCTGACGCTGGTGCGGCCGTTGGCTGCGGATGGAATCTCCACGCCAGAGGCGATCAGGAAGGGGCGGGATGCGGCGTCGAAGCTCTCTTTCTGATTGATCAGGTCCAGGGTGGTGCGCAGGCGTTCGCCCTGATAGTCGAGGGCAATCGCGCCGATGCCGACCTCTCGGGATTGCTTGTCGATGGCGGTATCGCCTTGCTGGACGCTGCCATTGACCCGTACGCCGAAGCGGCGTTCTTCGCCGAAACGCCGGCTGACATCGAGGTGCCCGCCGAGCTGGGTATTCAAGGCGTAACTGGTGGTGAAGCGGGTCAGGTCTTCGTCCAGCGAACGCTTGGGCACCACGTTGATCACGCCGCCGACGCCGCTGTTGGGCGACATGCCATAGAGCAGGGCGCCGGGGCCTTTGACCAGTTCGATCCGTTCGGCGTATTCGGTGAACACCCGGTAATTGGAGGCCACGCCGTACACGCCGTCGAAGGCCAGTTCGCCGAGATTGCCTTCACCGACGGGAAAGCCGCGAATGAAGAACGAGTCGACAATCCCGCCTGTCTGCCCGGTGGAGCGCACCGAAGAGTCGCGTTCCAGCAAGTCGCCGACCGTGACAGCCTGCTGGTCCTTGATCAGCGTCGAGGTGTAGCTGCTGACGCTGAACGGCGCGTCCATCGCATCGCGGTTACCCAGAATGCCGAGGCGTCCGCCACGCGCGACCTGACCGCCCGCCAGCACCGGCGGCAAGCTGTCGGCGCGCTTGTCGATACCTTCGACCGTGGTGTCCGACAACGTGACCCGGCGCACCACCAGCGTCCACGTTCCGTCGCTGCGGGCGACCATTTCCAGGCCGCTGCCTTCGAGCAGTCGGGACACCGCTTCCTGTACCGAGTAACTGCCGGACAATCCCGGGCTGACGAGGCCTTCGGTGATCGACGGCTGAAACGACAGGGCAATGCCGGCATCCACGGCGAAGCTCGACAGGGTCACGCCCAGCGGGCCGGGCGCGATGTTGTAGGCTCGCACAGTGACCGCGTCCAGTTGCGTCGGCCCGGCTGCCTCGGCGAGCGCGCTGCTGGCCAGGCCCAGCACAACGCTGAGCAACACACTGCGCATAACGGGCTTTAGCAGACGATCCGCAAACAAGGGTCGTGCAACGAGCATGAAGGGGTGACCCTATGGACGAGGTGGAATGGTTGTTCCTTTCATTGCCAGCCGAGATCAAAAAAAGTATCACCCGTGCGGTGATTTTTTTTGCTCAGGCGGGTGAGAGCGTCACCCAGTAACCGCTCAGGTGCCCGGAGACGAGCACGGGATAGGTCTGCGCCAGCATGTTCAGCGAGCGTTGGGTATCGCTGATGGGAAAGGCCCCGGAGATGCGCAAATCGGCAATGGCTGGATCGCAGCGCACAAAGCCTCGGCGATAGCGTGCCAGTTCGACGACGAAATCCGCCAGCCGCATTTTGTCGGCCATCAACATGCCTTGGGTCCAGGCACCGACGTTGCGGTCGGTCGGGTTCATTGCGCCAAAGGCTTGAGATGAAAAGTCGGTACGTTGCCCGGCGTTGACGATGATCGGCGCGCTCTGGGGGCTGTCGGCCAGCTCGACCTGCACAGCGCCTTCGAGCACGGCGAGTTGGGTGCGCGGCTGCCATTCACGAACGGTGAAACGCGTACCCAGCGCCTGCATCCGGCCCTGACGGGTGCTGACCAGAAAAGGTCGAGGTTGCGCGACGTTGTCCGGCGCGGTCTGCACCAGGATTTCGCCTTCGCGTAAATGGATCAGCCGCTGCCGGGTGTCGAACAGGATGTCGATGGCCGTGTCGGTGTTCAGGGTAATTTGCGAGCCGTCGGCCAGGGTCAGTTCGCGGCGCTGGCCGACGGCGGTGTGGTAATCGGCGGACCATTGCTGCGATTGCGCGAGTTTCCAGCTGCCCCAACCGGCGGGTACCGCTGCCAGCAACAAGGCCAGTTTGCCCAATGCTGCGCGGCGTTCCGGGTTGCTCGGACGATCCAGCGCCGACATCGCCAGCGACGGCGGCAGGCCGCCGAACTTGCTTTGCAGCAACTGCGCGCGGGCCCATGCCCGGTTGCGTTCGGGGCTGCTGACTTTCCAGTATTCCCATTCCGCGCGCTCGGTTTCGCTGAGGTCGTTTTCACTCAGACGCATCAGCCACTCGGCGGCTTCTTCGAGGATTTTCGGATCGAGCGGCGGTTCACTGCGGCGCGTGAGCATTCATTCCACCAGCATCAGGCACTGCACGAAAGCCTGTTTCATGTAGCGCTTGACGGTGATCAGCGAGACGTCCAGCTGCTCGGCAATGTCGGCGTATTTCAAACCGCCGATCTGCGACAGCAGGAATGCGCGTTTGACCAGCGGCGGCAGGGTGTCGAGCATCGCGTCGATTTCGTGCAGGGTTTCCAGCACCACGAAACGCAGCTCCGGGGAGGGCACTTCCGGCGCCGGCAAATGCGCGAGGGCATCGAGGTAGGCGCGTTCCAGTGCCTTGCGCTGATACCAGTTGATGAGGATGCCCTTCGCCACGCAACTCAGGTACGCCCGGGGCTGCTCGATGGTCGTGACCTGGGAGGCGAGGATCCGGGTGAAGGTATCCTGCGCCAGATCCGCCGCATCCATGGCGTTACCCAGTTTTTTCTTCAGCGTGGCGTACAGCCAACCGTGATGGCCGCTGTACAGCGCTTCGATCACGCGCAGATGGTTGTCGTTGTTCGCGGGAAGGGTTTCGCTCATGGCTGCAGTGTTTTGCAATTGAGAAGTATTCCCAATGCTAGTGTACAAAGAGCCCGCGACGCAAGCGCGAATCAGCATCCGTTTTCAGGCGCGGGGCATTCTCAACAACGTGTTTACCATGGCATCGATTTCGGCTTCGGTGTTGTAGGCGTGCAGCGATGCGCGGCTGACCTCCAGCAGGTCCCGTTGCTGCATGTCGAGCATCGTCGAGCGGAAAGTCGAGGTGGTGACGTTGATGCGTTTTTCCTGCTTCGCCAGCCATGCCTGGACTTGCGCTGCACTGGCGTCCTGACAGGTGAAGGTGACGATGCCTGACTTGACCGCGCCCCGATCCTGCGACGTAACACCCGGCACATCGGCCAGGCGATAGCGCAGATGTGCCGACAATCGTTGAATGCGCTGCCACATCGGTTCGATGCCTTGCGCCAGCGCATAACGGGCCGCCGCGCCCATGCCCAGTTTAGCCGCGACGTTGCATTCCCAGTTCTCGAAACGCCGGGCATCTCCGCGAATTTTGAAGGTGTCGGGTGTCAGCAATGAAGCCGCATGCAGGTCGAGAAACGCTGGCTCAAGGTTTTCGCACAAAGTCTTTTCGACGTAGAGAAACCCCTTGCCCCGAGGGCCGCGAAGGTATTTGCGGCTGGTGGCCGCCAGCATGTGGCAGCCGATTTTCTGCACATCGATCGGCATCTGCCCGACGCCCTGACAGGCATCCAGCAGAAACAGAACGCCGGCCGCGCGGGCGAGGGCGCCGATCTGCTCGATGGGCTGCACCGGGCCGCCGTTGGTGGCGATTACCGGCAGCGACACCAGCGCAATCCGATCATCGCCGAGCATGTCCCGCAGCGCCGGCAATGACACCTGGCCCTGTTCATCGTTGGGGATGACCCTGATCTCGATGCCGCGCTGCTGCTTGAGTTGCAGGTAAGGAATGTAGTTGCCGGCGTATTCGGTGGTCGACGTCAGCACCACATCACCGGGCCGCAGCGGCAATGAGTAGAAGGCCATGTCCCAGGCGCGGGTCGCGTTTTCGATCACCGCGATCTCTTCGGGTCGCGCGTTGATCAGTTGGCCGATGGCGTCGTAGACGTCCTCCACTTCCCGGGCCTGTTGGCCGGCGGCTTCATAACCGCCGATCCGGGCTTCAAGTTGCAGGTGACGGGTCATCACTTCGATGACCGGGTCGGGCATCAGCGCCGCACCGGCGTTGTTGAAGTGAATCAATTGCTCGACACCCGGAGTGTCGGCGCGCAGTTGTTCAATGTTCAAAGCAGACTCCTTGATCAGTCACCCGGCGGGATCTGGCTCGGTTGCATGACCATCGGCCGGTAGCGCAACGCAACGATGGGAATCAGCGCGAGGATGTAGGCGAGGCAGACAAACAGGTAGGTGTACTGCAAACCATAGACCTGGCTGAGAAGACCACCGGCCGAGATCCCGGCAATGGACGCGAACTGTGCGGTGCTTTGGGCAATGCCCAGCACATAGCCCTGGCGCGAGCTGTCGGCGGTTTTGGAGATCAGCGCCATCAATACCGGCGTCGTGGCGCCCAGCAATACACCCCAGATGAAGTAGGCGCCGACGAACACGACCGGGTTACGCGTGACGCCGGCGAGTGCCGTCAGCGCGATGCAGCCGATCACGACATAAGTGATGCGTTGCAAGGTGTCCTGCTGGCTACGGTGCTCGAAGTAACGCGACCACGCGGTTGCCGACAGAATGAAGCCCAGCGCCAGCAAGCCATAGCACAGCCCGACCACCGAGTTGCTGACTTCGAACACCGAGCTGACGTACAGCGAGAACGATGTCTGCGGCAGCATCCGCGCCAGCAGCAAAATGCCCATGACGCCCAACAGCGAAAGAAGAGGCGTGCCTTGCCAGACGCTGGTGGTGTGGCTGGTCGGAGCGGTGTTATCCGCGACCGGTGCTTTCTTCACCGGCGGCACATCCGGCAACGTGACGGCCGCGACCACGGTGCAGATGGCGCACAGCACCGCAGCGATCATGTTGATCCAGAAGAACGTCGCGTAATCGAGGATCAACCCGCCAACCACCGCGCCAAGCAACGAGCCGACGTTGGTGGAAATCTGCAGGATCGCGAACAGTCGCGCCCGGCGTGAAGGGGCCTCGATACTCACGCCATACGCCTGGGCCGGCGCGATGTAACCGGCGAAGGCGCCTTGCAGGAAGCGCAGGATCAGGATCACCCAGATGTCACTGCACAGGGCCAGCCCAAGCTGGGTCAATGACAGGCCGGCGAGGGCGCGGATCATCATCAACTTGTGGCCGTAGCGGTCACCGATACGGCCCCAGAATGCACTGGTCAGAATAATGCCCAGCATCGGCCCGACGTACACGGCGATGCTGGCGAAACTGAATAGCGAGTCTGACGAGGTCAGCCCACGCAGGTGGACAGGCCAGAACGGCCCGCTCATTTCCATCGCGCCCATCGAAATGAGCTGGATCGCGAACAGAAGATAAATCAGGACTCTTACGCGCGAACCCGCGATGGCACCTGCTTGGGTCATGAGTCAGCCTCGGTTATTGAACGACATTGAGCGGGTTGGTCAGCGTGTGCTGAATCCGGTAGTTGGAGTACTGCATCATGTGCATGCGCAGCAACGAACGGGTCGGCCACGGATCATTGAGGAAGGCCTTGCGTTCGACTTCCCACAGATCCGGCGCGACACGCTCGCGCACCGCCGCGAACGCCTGCTCGGTTTCTTCACGCAGAATGTCCCACATCCGGTTGTTGTCCAGCGCGTACTCCTTGGTCAGCCACAGGGCCATTTCATGCAGGTGCGTGAGGAACGCTGCGTCGAGCACAAACATGCGCACCGGCTCGATATCGCCCTCGAACACCGTTGGCAGAATGCCCGGCTGCACGTGCGGTTGCAGGGTGTAGCCGCGTCCTTCCAGCAATGGAGCGTAGGTCCTGCCGTCGCCGAAATCGCGGATCAGCAGACTACGTGCTTTGCCATCCGGGGAAAACAGCACCATCGTGTTCTGCTGGTGCGCTTCCAGCCCGATGCCGTACATCAGGTAGATCGCCACCACCGGGTGGGTGACCACTTTGGCGTACTGACGGAACCAGTCTTCGACCTGCGTGGCATTCGCCCGAACGCCGTCGCGCTCGATCAACTCGGTGAACAGCGGTCGGCCACTGCCCGGCAAGCGGGTGAACAGAGACGCCACGGTGATCGGCAGGCACTCGTCGGTGCGCTCGAACGCTTGCTCGCTAGCGCGGAACACCACAGATAGGTGCCGGCCAGGGTGGTCGTCCTGAGTGATCGCGTTCTTGTAGCGGACACCGATCTCTTCCGGGAAGATTTCCAGGCGCTGCCCGAAACCGTTTTCGACCTCGAGGATTTTGCTGATGACGGTGCTGATGCGCGGCCCCATATGAATCGACTTGGCTTGCAGGCTGCGCAGTTCGCTGGTCATCCACACGGCAATCGGTAACTTGATCAGCGGCGCGCTCTCCTTGAGCACCGGCATCATCGTGCGGTACGACATGGTCGGCAGGGTCTGGATGTCCGGGCCGTCGGTAATGAGGATGCCTTCAGCGATTTCCGCCGCGAAGTTTTTCAGGACGTAGGCCTGCAAATGCCACGCGTGAATCGGCAGCGGCAACCACTGGGATTCGTCGAGACCCTTGTCGTTCAGCGACGCTTTCCATTGCTCCCATTGCGTCGGGAAGTTGCCGGCAAACCAGCTGCGGTAATCGGTGACGTGGGGCATGCTTTCGCTTTTCGCCATGTCGGCCCGCAGCGCGGCAATGCGCAGTGGCACCTGGGCGTTGAACTCCGGCGACAGTTGCTCGACTTCTTCGTCGCTCAGGCCCGGTCGGGCTTTCCAGGTCGGATAATACGGGTGACCTTCCAGCGAGCCCCACTGGTCGAGGAGGATCGCGGCGTCCTTGGTGCTGGCGTGCTGGCGCAGGTAATCGGTCAGGCTGTCGAGGCCCTGTTCCCGGGCGGCGGCGGCCAGTCGAGCGTTCCATTGCTGGCGATGCTGACGGGCATGGGCGTCGTTCATCAGGCTGTTTTCCATGTCCGACTTGAGCCCGGCGATGCCTTCATCGGTCGGTTCGAAATCGAAGCTGTCGCGCAGCACATCCAACAAATCCTGATGGGTGTAGATCACCTGACGTACGCCTTCATCGGTCATCAGAATCACGTCGCCGTCATTGACCACGGTGTCCGCCGGGCCCTTGGCGATGTTGGAAAAGAACACCTGGGAACGGCCGTCCTTCAGCGCGTACGTGGCCTCGTTGCCGGCGGCGGAGAAGCGCAGCCCCGAGCGATCCAGAATGTTTTCGGCAAACAGGCAACGGATCATCCGTCGCAGGGCGTTCTTGCGGGAGTAGGCGATGAGTGTCTTGAAGTCATCCATATCAGCTATCTGCTCGTCGAGAAATTAATGAAAAGTTGAACCCGCTCACGCCGTGCGCGGCCAATGGCGGGGGAAGTAGTCGAGCGCCGAGTCACGCAGGCCCTGCATATAGGAAACGCTCCATTGCAGGACTTCTTCGATGTAGGGGACTTTCAGTTCGAAGCGCCGCGCCATTTCCACCAGCAGCACCAGGCCGTAGGCAACGTCTTCGTTGAATGCGCGGCTTTCGCGCTCGATCACGTAGCCGGCGCGGTTGTCGTCGGCCGGAATCATCGGGGCGAGGATGTCGTTGTAGGCCTGGTTGGTGCGCAGGATCGACAGCATGCTGCTCTGATCGCGGATCTGCTCGCCGTAGGCTTCGACGATTTCCTGCTTGAGGGATTTGACTGACGACAGGTCGATGCCCATGCGCTGGCTGATCACGCTGCACAGTTCCTGGCTTTCCTGATCCATGCGCTCAAGGAAATAAGCACCCAGCTCGGGGCATTCGGTCCACCAGCACATGCGCTGCGGGAAGATCTTGCGGTGCCACTGACCATAAGGGCCGATCAAGCCGTAGATCACCGAGCTGTGCATGATCGGGTTGCCCGGTGTCAGAGTGATTTCCAGGTAGTGGTCGAGCATCGTCACGCAGGGGCCGTACAGCGTGGTGAGGATTTGTTCCAGGTGTTGCCGTGATTGCGCTGATTCCCGGTCGTGCAACGCGACATACAACTGGCTCTTGCCGCCGCCCATTTTGACCGACACGCCCGGCTTCAGATCGAACGCGGTGTGCGGCACATCCTTCATGCCCCAGATCACCACGTTCGAGCGTTCGCCCAGCGAAGCCTCCGCCAGCCAGTCGAAGCCGCAGAAACCCGGAATCGCGCCGACGTACACCGGTTTGCTCGAACTCAAATGCGGCGCGATGGCTTGCAGGGTTTGCGGTCGGGCATGGGCCGGCACTGTGATGATCACGATGTCGGCTTCAGCAACCACGACGCTCGCATCAGTGCTGACCTGATCCGGTCGTGCGCTCAGCGTCGAGCCGTCCGGCATCAGCGCCTGCATCGGCAGGTTGGCAAGGTGCCGATCGACCACCTCTTGGTTGTTGGTGAGCATCGAAACCTGAACATTGGGCAGCTGTTTAAACAGGATGGCATTCAGATGCCCGGTCCGGCCTGCGCCGCAGATGGCGACTTTCAGCGGTTTCATACAGAGACTTTCCTGTGTGGGAGACGCGTCAGGCGACGCTCAATTGCAGGGGAGTGGCGTCGGATTCCAGCCAGCGGGTCTTGCCCAGCCAGCGATCCAGTTGCGGGGCAACGCCCGGGTCCAGCAGATCCCGTTCTTCCAGCCATTTGTCGTCGAACACGGTGTGCAGGTACTTCTCGCCGCCGTCGGCAATCGGCACCACAACGTTGCCGGCCAGCGTGCCTTTGTGGATCAGCTCCAGCGCCTTGAAGATCGCACCGCCGGTCGAGCCGCCGACCAGCAGCGCCAGGTTGCGTGCGATGTAGCGGGCGGTTTCGAAGGCTTGGGAATCGGTGACTTGCAAGCCCAGGTCGATGCAGCTGTAGTCGAGGACCAGGCCGACGGTGTCGCCGGCCGGGGTGCCGGTTCCCGACTGGTAGTACGGATAGCCGGGATGGCCGAAGACAATGGAACCGGCCGGTTCGACGGCGACGGTGACGATGTCCGGGTTGTGCAGTTTCAGACCGCGGGCGATGCCGGTCATCGAACCGCCGGTGCCGACGCAGCCGACATAAGCGCCGATGTGGCCACCGGCCTGGGCGATGGTTTCACGAACGAAGTCGCTGTAGCCGCCGGCGTTGGCGGCGTTGTCGGACTGGTTCATGAACACCGCGCCGGGGATCTGCGAGGCCAGTTCGGCGGCCAGTCGTTGTCGCTCGACCACGGCCACTTCGTCTTCCCGGTAAGTGCCGGCGACAAAGCGGATCTCGGCGCCCAGTGCCTTCATCACCGCAATCTTGTCTTGCGCCGCATGGTGATCGACCACGGCAATAAAATGCAGGTCGAACTCCACGGCTGCCATCGCCAGGCCGATGCCGGTATTGCCGGAGGACGATTCCACGACCACGCCACCGGGTTTCAACTTTCCGGACTTGAGCGCCGCCAATACCATGTTTCGCGCCATACGGTCTTTAATGCTGCCGCCGGGATTGTTCTTCTCTATCTTGAGCAAGAGTCGGGCGTTGGTATCCGGAACATCGATGCCCAACATTGGTGTATTGCCAATAAGATCCGAAACTTTATTCAGTATCATCTGGACGTCTTCCCTTAATAGTCAGGTGTGAATGCGTAGTTACCTTCCGTACAACAAGTCGCCGTCAGTCGCCGTGGCAACGGGTGGCGATGAAATTCGTTTTCCAGCAAGTCCATCTGATAGCCGGCGGTGTTGGCGTAGATCAATAAGTCGCCGGTTTGCGGTGTTGTTTCGAAGTTGATCAGTCGATGAGTGATGACGTCATCGTCCAGGCAACTATGGCCGGCGATATAGGCTTGCATCGGAACTTGTCTTGAATCTTTCGAAGTGATCAGGACTGGATCGACAAGGTATTCAGACGAGAACCAGGTTTCGCACGCGCTGAAACTGCTGCCTTCGGCAAATATCACAAATTTGTTGTCGGCCAGTTGTTTGGTGCGGGTCACGCGAAAGACGGTAATGGCTGCTTGATCCACCAGACTTCGACCGGGCTCCAGTGCCAGTTTTATATGCTGGCTCTTCAAGTAACCGGCAATGGTTTTTCCCGGGGAATGCTCCGACTCCAGAAATAAATCCAGCCACTGACATGCCGTCAGACTGCTGCCATAAGGATAAAAAGAGTTGGGTACTCGACGATTCTGATAATGACCAGGGTTGTTGTCGTTCTGCAAAAAACTGTCGTACTCCTGCGGGTCGACATAGCGCATCGGCAGGCCACCCCCAATGTCGATCATGACCGGGTCGAGACCCATTTCCCTGGCTGCATCGAAAAAACCGGTCACTTCGCGGAAGGCCTGCACCCGGGTTTCGTAGCCGTAGCCGCCGAGGTGGAAATGGAACCCCTCGAAGTGCAACGACTCACGAGACTCCGTCAGCCATTGCAGGCACTGAAACATGTCATCGGCGCCCATGCCGAAACGGCTCGCCGGGCAACTTGTCGGCCTGTAACGCAGCAGGACTCGGGCTTTGGCCGTTGTCGGCGTAGTGTCGAACAACGCTTTTAGCTGGCTGAACTCTTCCCGTGAATCCACACAAATCAGCGAACCGCCTTGCACCAGCGCTTGATGAAATGCGGTGGTTTTGGCCGGCCCGGTTGCGCACAAATGTTGCGCTGTGGTCCCGGCGCGCAGCGCAGCTTGCAGTTCAAACAGGCTCGACACGTCAGTGCCGATGCCCGAAGACGCAGCCGCCGCAAGCAGGCACTGGGACTTGTTGGCTTTGGCGCCGTAGAAAATCGCGTAGTCAACGTCATGCTTTTTCAGCACCGATTGCAGCGCCTGGGCGTTGGCCTCAAAGGCATGTGGCCACACCAGATTCAGCGGAGATCCGTGTTGTTTAACAAGCTCAACAAGTTTTCCCGGTGAATATTGAAGAAAGTTTTCGATAATAGGGTCAAGTAACGGTTTCAGCACTTTTGGGTAATGAACTTCAGTTGTTTCTTTAACGGGCGGCGCAATTAATTCAGGCATAGAAAACCTCTGGCGTAAATAATCGCCATATGTGTGTTACGTGTTCTTGCTGCTCGTCAGATACGAGTGTTTAAAGAGGTGGAGGCGGATGACAGATCCGCTCTGGAATTAAACAAGGGGCATGTTCTTTCATAAAATTTTTACAAATCTGTTTCATGAGAACCCCACTCCTTAAGGTTCAGGCAGGCAAGGAGAAGGCCAATAAAAGATGGCCTTTTCCATTTTTAAGTGCCATTACCTGACATGTAAATGACATCATTGCGCCGAACTTTCCTTGAACAAATCGCAGGTCTTGATTTGAGTCTCGACCCTGTCAGCGGCTCGAACAATATTGCGAACAGGAACGATTATCAAGTAAGGTTTTCAAATATTTTTGAATGAACACACGCAACAGGGGAGTGCGAAGCCGTTTGTTCGTCTGCTCAAGTAAGCGCTCGCGTATTGATTAAAAAATCCCTTAACGCCTTGTTATTCAAGGTGTTGACGGTTGATTCAATACGCCAGGAATCAACCCGTTTTTTCCCCTGTAACAGGTGTTCGAATTTTTTTGAAAACCCACGACTGAAGCACGCTCAGGAGAGTCCCGATGACTGTTCGTCACAGCACCAACGCCACGCTTCCCATCAGCTACCTGTTCGTTCCCGGCAACCGGCCGGAGCGCTTTTGCAAAGCGGTCGAAGCCGGGCCGGACGCGATCATTCTCGACCTCGAAGACGCCGTTCATCCGAACAGCAAAGCCGTGGCCCGGGCATCGATCTGGGCCTGGCAGCAGAGCACACCCGAAACCGCCTGCCAGCGTTACATCCGGCTGAACAGCGTCGGCAGTTCGCTGTTTCGCCAGGACATGACGTGGCTGGGCGACATGCGCTACCCCGAGCGCTGCGCGGGGATTTTCCTGCCCAAGGCCGAATGCCCGGAGAGCCTGTCGCGCGTGGTCGAGCGCCTGCTGGAATGGAACCCCGAGCTGCAAATCGTCGCCATCATCGAAACCGCCAAAGGCTTGCATCAGGTCGAGGCGATTGCGGCGATTCCCGGGTTGGCGCGGCTGGCATTCGGCTCGCTGGATTTCTCCCTGGACATCGATTGCAGCCAGATTCCCGAGGCGTTTCTGTTCGCCCGCAATCGCATCGTGCTGGCTTCGCGGGTGGCCGGTCTGCCGGCGCCGATCGATGGGGTGACCCCGGCCATCAGCGACATGGCGGTGGTCGAGCGCGACTCGCGTTATGCCCGGTCGCTGGGGTTCGGCGCCAAGCTGTGTATCCATCCTTCGCAAATCGCCACGGTGCAGAAAGCCTTCCTGCCCAACGCCCGCCAACTGGCGTGGGCGGACCGGGTCCTGAACGCGGTGGCGGGGGGCAGTCACGCGGTGCAAGTCGACGGCGAAATGGTCGATCTGCCGCTCATCGAACAGGCCCAGCGTCTGCGCGACATGGCCAGTCAGTACGCGCTGGTCGCCAACGCGGATGCCTGCTGAAACCGGGGGTGAATCATGGGACATGGTTACCAGATTGCCCTGCGTGCGCTGTGCGACGTGCGGCAATCCGAGCAGGTCGATCCGCTCAACGTGCAGCGCCTGCGCGAGGCGATCATCCAGGCCGGACACTGGCTCGAACCGATCATCGTCGAGCGTTCCCGAGGCATCGTGATGGACGGCAATCACCGGTTCAACGCGGCGCGGGCACTCGGGTTGAAACGCGTGCCGTGCATCCAGCTCGACTACGCCGACCCACGGGTTTGTGTGCGGCACTGGCAAACCGGGCAAGCGTTCGAAGTGGCGCAGATTTTCACCACCATCGAGCGCGGCGAGCTGTTCCCGTACAAGACCACCCGGCACGCGTTCGACCCCGCGCTGCCGGTGGTCTCCATCCCGTTGCAATGCCTGTATGACTGACCGGCGCAGGAGGGTGGGTTTGACCAACCCATCCTCCGGCGTTTTCCCTTC
The DNA here is from genome assembly GCF_028657055.1 of Pseudomonas aphyarum. Taxonomy (NCBI): domain Bacteria; kingdom Pseudomonadati; phylum Pseudomonadota; class Gammaproteobacteria; order Pseudomonadales; family Pseudomonadaceae; genus Pseudomonas; species Pseudomonas aphyarum. The sequence goes on along the minus strand of NZ_JAMDGS010000001.1, from coordinate 261,387 downwards.
CCGGCGATCCGCCCAAAAAAATATCCGGCCACGCTGATACTTTTTCGATTGTCGACTGGCAAATAGGAGTCATTACCATTTTCAGCCACTCGAGAAGGACCCAATCGTCATGTCTGTTGCAAGCCGACCCTGCAGTGAACGCGCACTCACACTGGCCATTCGCACCGCGATGCTGAGTTCCATTCTGGCCGCAGGAAGCGCCACTGCCTGGGCAGCAGACCCCAAGCAACCCGAGCAACAGGACGCCGTCGCCACCGAAGGGCTGACGCTGGACACCACCAACGTCAACGCCCGTTACAACGGCGCGACCGCATTGCCGGAAGTCCTCGCCGGAGGCCAGGTCGCCCGTGGTGCGCGGCTCGGGATGATGGGCAACAAGGACGTGATGGACACTCCATTCAGCGTGACCAGCTACACCGCCAAGACTCTCGCCGATTTGCAAACCGTCACTGTGGCCGATGCACTGGAACGCGACCCATCGGTGCGCTCCACCGGGCAGACCGGCGGGATCGTCGATTCGTTTTTCATCCGTGGATTTGCAATAGGCGAGGGCAACCTCGGCGAGCTGGCCTATGACGGTGTGTACGGTGTCGCGCCCAACTATCGGGTGTTCACCGAGTACGCCGAGCGCGTCGAAGTGCTCAAAGGGCCGGGCGCGCTGATGTACGGGATTTCGCCCAACAGCGGCGTCGGCGGCGTGATCAACATCGTGCCCAAGCGCCCGCTGGCCGAAGACCTGACCCGCTTCACCGGCAGTTACGCTTCGGACTCGCAAGTGGGCGGGCATCTGGACATCAGTCGGCGTTTCGGTGACGAAAACCAGTTTGGCGTGCGTTTCAACGGCAGCCTTCAGGGCGGCGACACCGCGGTGGATGATCAGCAAAGGGACCTCAACATCGGTGCCATCGCCCTCGACTACCAGGGCGAACGCTTGCGTCTGAACCTGGATTTCATCAGCCAGAAAGAGAGCTTCGATGCGGCCTCGCGCCCGTTCACCATCGCGCCGGGCGTCGAGGTTCCATCGGCGCCGAACGGCCGTACCAACCTGCCGCAGGACTGGGGCTGGTCGGACACCAAGGAACAGTCGGCCTTGCTCGGCGGCGAGTATGACCTCAACGATAACCTGACGGTGTTCGCTCACGCCGGCGGCGGTCGCTCGGACGTCAAGCGCATGTCCGACCAGGTGCCGCGAATCCTCAATGACGCCGGCGACACCAGCAACATCCCCGGTTACTACAAATTCAACGTCGACCGCTCGACGGCGGACGTGGGGATGCGAGCGCTGTTCGCCACCGGTCCGGTCACCCACACGACCACGGTCATGGCGACCCGTTACCAGGACGAGTTGTCCCGGGGCATCAACAACGGCACTGAAATCCGCTCGAACATCTACCACCCGGTGGACGTGCCCAAGCAGTACATCAACTCGCCGAAAGTGCTGCGCATTTCCGAATCGGAGCTGTCCGGCATCGCGTTGACTGACACACTGGGCTTCCTCGATGACCGGATTCAGTTGACCCTCGGCGTGCGCCGTCAGGACATCGAATCGCGTAACTACAGTGCCTCGGGTGCGGTCAGCTCCCGTTACGACGACAACGCGACCACACCGCTGGCGGGCGTGGTGGTCAAACCGTGGGACGACGTTTCGCTGTACTACAACTACGTCGAAGGCCTGAGCAAGGGTGACATCGCTCCGGGCACGGCGGCCAACTCCGGCGAAACCTTCGCACCCTACAAGTCCAAGCAGCACGAAATCGGCGTGAAGTACGAACACGGCACGTTCATGACGACTCTGGCGCTGTTCCAGATCGAGAAGCCGAGCGGCGAAATCGGCGCCGGCAACGTGTTCTCGGTGCAAGCCGAACAGCGCAACCGTGGTGTCGAGTTGAGCATGTTCGGTGAAGTCGCGCCGGGTACTCGTCTGATGGGCGGCGTGACCGTGCTCGATGGCGAACTGACGGATTCGGCCACCGCCGCCAACCGTGGCAACAAACCGGTCGGCGTGCCGGATGTCCAGGCTAACCTCTGGGCCGAGTGGGATACACCGTGGGTCGAAGGTTTCACCCTGACCGGCGGCGCGATCTACACCGACAGCCAATACGTCAATCAGGCCAACACTCAGGAGCTGCCTTCCTGGACCCGCGTCGACGCCGGCGCTCGCTACGCCACCAAGATCGAAGGTCGGCCGACGACATTCCGCGCCACGGTGCAGAACGTGTTTGATCGGGAGTATTGGTCGGGTGTGGCGTCCTACGGCGCGTTCTCCCCGGGCTATCCACGCACGTTGCAGTTGTCGGCGACCATCGACTTCTGATCGGGGGGCGCACTTGATGGCAGGACAGTCGAGTGCGCCTTCTTCTATATAGCTACGCACAGCGGTTGAGCACAGAAAAAGGAGTATTCGAATGTTAACCAGCCCGGCATCGACTTCCTCTGGTACGCCATTGCCGATCCCGAAAGGCCAGCGGGCCTTCGATTTCGAGCGCAGCACCAATGAGCATATCCGTGAGCTGCTGCATTATTACGGGCTGCGCACCAGCCTCATCCGGATCAAGGTGATCGATGCCTTGCTGGTTGCCGCTCGGGAAGGGCGCGCCGTTGGCGGGCGCGGGGTGCATGGGTATCTGCAGGCATTTGTCAGCGGCATCCAGTTCATCAGTGTCAGGGAAGTGCTCAAGCGTTTGTGCGAGGAGGGCGTCATCGTGTTTCAGCCCGACAAAAGCTACCGTTTCACCGGCGAGGCCTATGCGATGCTGGAGCAGCATGCCGATCGCTGACTGATCGCGTTTGCCGTTCTGATCAAAACCACCTGTTCGCAGGTGGTTTTTTCGTTGGGGCCGTCAATCCCGATTCGCTGAAAGCGTTCGATCAGCGGACAGCCAAACCTTCGTCCAATTGCCCGATCCGGCACGCCGGCGTACTGTGACCGGTGATGGCGTAAACCGTGACCATCACCATAACGACAAGATCGAGTGCCTTGCCCATGGACAGCCGCCTGCTGAGCGACCGCAGCAGCGTGTTTCGCCACGCTGACCCGTATGCCGTCTCCGACTATGTGAACCAGCACGTCGGCCAGCATTTCATCGGCCTGTCCAAAACCACCCACCCGCAAGCCAGTCTCAACCATCGCAAACTCGCTGATCTGGATCTGTGCCGCATCAGCTATGGCGGCAGCGTTCGCGTGACTTCGCTGGCGCTGGAAACCGTGTATCACCTGCAAGTGCTGCTGCAAGGCAACTGCCTGTGGCGCGGGCACAAGCGCGAGCATCATCTGGTGCCCGGCGAATTGCTGTTGATCAACCCGGACGATCCGGTCGACCTGACCTATTCCGACGATTGCGAGAAATTCATCCTCAAAGTACCGGTCAGCGTGCTGGAGTCGGTGTGCGACGAGCAGCGCTGGCTGCATCCTGCCGGGGGCATACGTTTTCTGCGCAATCATTACCGGCTCGACGAGCTGGAAGGGTTTACCCACCTGCTGGGCATGATCTGCCAGGAAGCCGAAGCCAGCGATCCGTTGCTGCGGGTGCAGGAGCATTACGCGCAGATCGTCGGCAGCAAACTGATCTCGCTGATGAACACCAACGTCAGCCGTGAATGCCTGAGTTCGCCGAGCGTCAGTTTCGAGCGGATCCTCGACTATATAGAGCGCAACCTGAAGCTGGATCTGCCCGCCGAACACCTGGCGGCCCAGGCGAACATGAGCCCGCGTTCCCTGTACGCGCTGTTCGAACGCCAGCTCGGCGTGACCCCGATGCAATACATCCGCCAGCGCAAGCTGGAACGCATTTATGCCTGCCTCAACGACCCGAGCTGCCCGGTGCGCAACCTCACCGAACTGGCGCTCGACTACGGTTTCCTGCACCTCGGGCGTTTCTCCGAAAGCTACCGCCAGCAGTTCGGCGAATTGCCGTCCGTGACCTTCAAGCGCCGCCACTGAATTCCCGCCCCCGAAACAATCTGAAGCACCTGTCGCGCCGTCCTGCACAAAACGGATAGCGCTCTGCAGGATTCGGATATTGCCGCCCGCGTTGCCTCCCTAATCTGACCTGGCCTGAACAATAACAATGGAGGCCCCGGCCATGTCCCTGGGAATCGACTACCTCAATGCCATGCTTGAAGAGGACCCCGAAAAGGGGGCCTACCGCTGCAAGCGGGAGATGTTCACCGATCCGCGGCTGTTCGAACTTGAGATGGCGCACATCTTTGAAGGCAACTGGATCTACCTCGCCCACGAAAGCCAGATCCCCAACGCCAACGATTTTCTGACCACCACCATGGGTCGCCAACCCGTGTTCATCGCCCGCAACAAGGCCGGTGAACTCAATGCCTTTCTCAATGCGTGCAGCCATCGCGGCGCCATGCTTTGCCGGCACAAGTCCGGCAACCGTTCCAGCTATACCTGCCCGTTCCACGGCTGGACGTTCAACAACAGCGGCAAACTGCTCAAAGTCAAGGACCCGAGCGAAGCCGGCTACCCCGAAGGCTTCAACTGCGAAGGCTCCCACGACCTGACCAAAGTCGCGCGTTTCGAGTCCTATCGCGGCTTTCTGTTCGGCAGCCTGAACGCCGATGTGAAGTCGCTTGCCGAGCACCTGGGCGAGTCGGCCAAGATCATCGACATGATCGTCGATCAGTCACCCGAAGGCCTGGAAGTGCTGCGCGGTTCCAGCTCCTACATCTATGAAGGCAACTGGAAACTCACCGCTGAAAACGGCGCCGACGGCTATCACGTCAGCTCCGTGCACTGGAACTACGCCGCCACCCAGAACCAGCGTCAGCAGCGCGATGCCGGCGAAGAAATCAAGACCATGAGCGCCGGCAGCTGGGCGAAGAAGGGCGGCGGTTTCTACTCGTTCGACCACGGCCATCTACTGCTCTGGACCCGCTGGGCCAATCCCGAGGATCGTCCGGCCTACGAGCGCCGTGATGAACTGGCCCGGGACTTCGGCCAGGCCCGCGCCGACTGGATGATCGAGAACTCGCGCAACCTGTGCCTTTACCCCAACGTGTACCTGATGGATCAGTTCAGCTCGCAGATCCGCGTCGCCCGGCCGATCTCCGTCGACAAGACCGAGATCACCATCTATTGCATCGCCCCCAAAGGCGAAAGCGCGGAGGCACGAGCCAAACGCATTCGCCAGTACGAAGACTTCTTCAACGTCAGCGGCATGGCAACGCCGGATGATCTCGAAGAATTCCGCTCGTGCCAGACCGGTTACGGCGCCGGGCGAGGCTGGAACGATATGTCCCGTGGCGCGACCCATTGGGTCGAAGGCGCGGACGCGGCGGCCGAGGAAATCGACCTCAAACCTTTGTTGTCCGGCATGCGTACCGAAGACGAAGGCCTGTTCGTGCTGCAACACAAGTACTGGCAGGAAACCATGCTCAAGGCCGCCGCCAGCGATAAAAGCCTGATCCCCGTGGAGGCTGTGTGATGAGCAACCTCTACGACACCGTGCGCGATTTCCTCTACCGCGAAGCGCGCTTCCTCGACGACGGCCAGTGGGATCAGTGGCTGGAACTCTACGCCGCCGACGCCAGTTTCTGGATGCCGGCCTGGGACGACCACGACACCCTGACCGAGGACCCGCAAAGCGAAATCTCGCTGATCTGGTACGGCAACCGTGGCGGCCTCGAAGACCGGGTGTTCCGGATCAAGACCGAGCGCTCCAGCGCAACCATTCCCGACACCCGCACCTCGCACAACCTCAGCAACATCGAGATTGTCGAGCAGGGCGAAGGGCAATGCCGGGTGCGTTTCAACTGGCACACCCTGAGCTTTCGCTATCAGGTCACCGACAGTTATTTCGGCACCAGCTTCTACACCCTCGACCTGCGCGGCGACCAGCCGTTGATCAAGGCCAAGAAAGTCGTGCTGAAGAACGATTACGTCCGTCAGGTCATCGACATCTACCACATCTGATCGAGACGGCGGCGAGCCGGGCTCGACGCTGTGAGCGAGGTGCACCATGAGTTTCCAGATCGCACTGAATTTCGAAGACGGGGTGACCCGTTTCATCGAGGCCTCCGGCCACGAAACCGTTGCCGACGCGGCGTATCGCCAAGGCATCAACATTCCGCTGGACTGCCGCGACGGCGCCTGCGGCACCTGCAAATGTTTCGCCGAGGCCGGGCGTTACGACATGGGCGACAACTTCATCGAAGACGCCTTGAGTGACGACGAACTGGCCCAGGGTTACGTCCTGACCTGCCAGATGCGCGCCGAAAGCGATTGCGTGGTGCGGGTGCCGGTCGACTCGCAAGTGTGCAAGACCGAACAGGCGAGTTATCAGGCGTCGATCAGCGATGTTCGTCAGCTCTCCGAAAGCACCATCGCGCTGTCGCTCAAGGGTGAATCCCTGAGCAAACTGGCGTTCCTGCCGGGGCAATACGTCAACCTGCAAGTACCGGGCAGCGAGCAATCCCGCGCTTATTCCTTCAGCTCGTTGCAGAAGAACGGCGAGGTCAATTTCCTGATCCGCAATGTCCCCGGCGGCCTGATGAGCAGCTTCCTCACCGGGTTGGCCAAGGCCGGCGACAGCCTGAATCTCGCCGGGCCGCTGGGCAGTTTTTACCTGCGCGAGATCAAGCGGCCGCTGCTTTTGTTAGCCGGCGGCACCGGGCTGGCGCCATTCACCGCGATGCTGGAGAAAATCGCCGAGCAGGGCAGCGAACATCCGGTGCACCTGATCTACGGCGTGACCAACGATTTCGATCTGGTGGAACTCGACCGCCTCGAAGCCTTCGCCGCGCGCATTCCGAATTTCAGCTTCGGTGCCTGCGTGGCCAATCCGCAGAGCCAGCACCCGCTCAAGGGCTACGTCACCCAGCACATCGAACCGCGCCACCTCAACGAAGGCGATGTCGACGTGTACCTGTGCGGCCCACCGCCGATGGTCGAGGCGGTCAGCCAGTACATCCGCGAGCAGGGCATCACGCCGGCGAACTTCTACTACGAGAAGTTCGCGGCGGCCTGAGTCTTCTTTCTGAATTGCGAGGTTGTCATGAACAACAGATTCGCCAACAAGGTCGCGCTGGTCACCGGTGCGGCGCAGGGCATCGGTCGCCGGGTGTGCGAGCGCTTGCTGGAGGAGGGCGCGCAGGTCATTGCCGTCGACCGCTCCGAACTGGTTCACGAACTGCAAGGCGAGGGCGTGCTGTCGCTGACCGCTGACCTTGAGCAATACGCCGATTGCGCCCGGGTGATGAACGCCGCCGTCGATGCGTTCGGGCGTCTGGATGTGCTGGTCAACAATGTCGGCGGCACTATCTGGGCCAAGCCGTTCGAGCACTACGACGTCGAGCAGATCGAGGCCGAAGTGCGCCGTTCGCTGTTCCCGACGCTGTGGTGCTGCCACGCCGCCTTGCCGTACATGCTCAAGCAGGGGCGCGGCGCGATCGTCAATGTGTCGTCGATTGCGACCCGCAGCCTGAACCGCGTTCCCTACGGCGCGGCCAAGGGCGGCATCAACGCGCTGACCGCCTGCCTGGCCTTCGAAAATGCCGAGCGCGGGATCCGGGTCAACGCCACCGCGCCCGGCGGCACCGAAGCGCCGCCCCGGCGCATCCCGCGCAACACCGCCGAACAGTCCGCGCAGGAGCAGGCCTGGTATCAGGAAATCGTCGCGCAAACCCTCGATAGCAGCCTGATGAAACGCTACGGAACCCTTGACGAACAGGTCGGCGCGATCCTGTTTCTCGCCTCGGACGACGCCTCCTACATCACCGGCGTGACCCTGCCGGTCGGTGGCGGTGACCTCGGTTGATCACGTTTGAATGGACACTGAAATGAACCGGATCCTGATTGAAAACCTGTCGGCGATCATCGTCGACCTGCCGACCATCCGCCCGCACAAACTGGCGATGCACACGATGCAGAACCAGACGCTGGTGATCCTGCGCCTGCGTTGCAGCGACGGTATCGAAGGCATCGGCGAAGCCACCACCATCGGCGGCCTGGCCTACGGCTACGAAAGCCCGGAAAGCATCAAGGCCAACATCGACGCGCACCTGGCGCCGGCGCTGATCGGCATGGACGCGGACAACATCAACGCCGCGATGCACAAGCTCGACAAGATCGCCAAGGGCAACACCTTCGCCAAGTCCGGCATCGAGAGCGCATTGCTCGACGCCCAGGGCAAACGCCTCGGCCTGCCGGTGAGCGAACTGCTCGGCGGTCGGGTCCGCGACAGCCTCGAAGTGGCCTGGACCCTGGCCAGCGGTGACACCGCCCGCGACATCGCCGAGGCCGAGCAAATGCTGGAAGCGCGGCGGCACCGGATCTTCAAATTGAAGATCGGCGCCAACCCGCTGCAGCAGGATCTGAAACACGTGGTGGCGATCAAGAAAGCCCTGGGCGAGCGCGCCAGTGTGCGGGTCGACGTCAACCAGTACTGGGACGAATCCCAGGCGATTCACGGCTGTCAGGTGCTCGGCGACAACGGCATCGACCTGATCGAGCAGCCGATCTCGCGGGTCAACCGCTCCGGACAGATTCGCCTCAATCTGCGCAGCCTGGCGCCGATCATGGCTGACGAATCCATTGAAAGCGTCGAGGACGCGTTCAGCCTCGCCGCCGACGGCGCCGCCAGCGTCTTCGCCCTGAAGATCGCCAAGAACGGCGGCCCGCGCGCCGTGTTGCGCACCGCACAAATCGCCGAAGCCGCCGGCATCGCTTTGTACGGCGGCACCATGCTCGAAGGTTCCGTCGGCACCCTGGCCTCGGCCCATGCGTTTCTCACGCTCAGGCAATTGACCTGGGACACCGAGCTGTTCGGCCCGCTGTTGCTGACCGAAGACATCGTCACCGAGCGCCCGCAGTACCGCGATTTTCACCTGCACATTCCACGCACCCCGGGCCTGGGCCTGACGCTGGATGAAGAGCGTCTGGCGCGTTTTCGCCGGCACTGATTCCCCAAGGAGAACGCCATGCTGTTCCACGTAAAAATGACCGTGATATTGCCCGCCGACATGGACCCGGCCGTTGCCACAAAGCTCAAGGCCGACGAAAAGGAACTCGCCCAGCGCCTGCAACGCGAAGGCCAGTGGCGCCACCTCTGGCGCATCGCCGGGCACTACGCCAATTACAGCGTGTTCGACGTGCCCAGCGTCGAAGCGCTGCACGACACCCTGATGCTGTTACCGCTGTTTCCCTACATGGAAATCGAGATCGACGGCCTCTGCCGCCATCCCTCGTCGATCCACACCGACGACCGCTGAGCCGGGCTCGACCCCACAACAACAAGATGAGGTGAACACCATGACCGTGAAGATTGCCCACACTGCCGAACTGCAAAAGTTCTTCGAAGAAGCCGCCGGTTTTGCCAACGATGGCGGCAGTTCGCGCCTGAAAAACATCGTTCTGCGGGTGTTGCAGGACACCGCCCGGATCATCGAAGACCTTGAGATCAGCGAAGACGAATTCTGGAAAGCCGTCGATTACCTCAACCGCTTGGGCGGCCGCTCGGAAGCCGGGCTGCTGGTGGCCGGCCTCGGCCTCGAACATTTCCTCGACCTGCTGCAGGACGCCAAGGATGCGCAGATCGGCTTGACCGGCGGCACGCCGCGCACCATCGAAGGCCCGTTATACGTGGCCGGCGCGCCGCTGTACGAAGGTGAATGCCGGATGGACGACGGCAGCGAGGAGGGCGTCGCCACCGTGATGTTCCTCGAAGGCCAGGTGTTCGATCCGCAGGGCCAGCCGCTCGCCGGCGCCACGGTCGACCTGTGGCACGCCAACACCAAGGGCACCTATTCGTTCTTCGACCAGAGCCAGTCCGAATACAACCTGCGCCGGCGGATCATCACCGACGCCGAAGGCCGCTACCGCGCCCGCAGCATCGTGCCGTCCGGTTACGGCTGCGATCCGCAAGGCCCGACCCAGGAATGCCTCGACCTGCTCGGCCGCCACGGCCAGCGCCCGGCTCATATTCACTTCTTCATTTGCGCACCGGGGCATCGGCACCTGACGACTCAGATCAATCTGTCGGGGGACAAGTATCTGTGGGATGACTTTGCGTATGCGACGCGTGAAGGGTTGGTCGGCGAGGTCGAGTTTCTGGAGGATGCAGCGGGACGTCGTGCCGAATTGAAGTTCGACTTCCAGTTGCGGCAGGCGCCGGATGCGATCGCCGAGCAACGCAGCCAGCGCCCGAGGGCATTACAGGACGCCTGAAGGCAAGAGAGGGAGCCCATGGCTCCCTCTCTTCCGGAAAATGTTGGAACTAAGCTAATGCAAAAAAGATATTTGTTCGGTGTTTTTAATATCGTTTAGTTTTGTTTCATAGACGAATCAAAAGCATCAAACCGATAGACCTCCCGATTGCCATGACGGCACACGCTGAATCGATCACGGACTCTTCAGGTTTGATTCACACGGGAGTGAATCATGCCGCACACCTCAGACATCACCGCATTGCCCATCCTCGACCTGTCCCTGCTCGACGGTACGCCGTCGCAACGCCAGGCCTTTCTCGATGACTTGCGCCATGCCGCCCGCGATGTCGGGTTTTTCTACCTGACCGGCCATGGCATCGACGCCAGCCTGCTCAAGCAAGTGCAGGACTATGCCCGCCAGTTCTTCGCCTTGCCCGACAGCGAGAAAACCGCCGTCGGCATGATCAATTCGCCGCACTTTCGCGGTTATAACCGCGCCGCTTCCGAGATCACTCGAGGCCAGCCCGATCAACGTGAACAGTTCGATCTTGGCGCCGAGCGCGACGTCTTGCCGTTGAACGCCGACAGTCCGTTGTGGGCGCGGCTGCAAGGGCCGAATCAATGGCCCAAAGCGTTGCCGCAACTCAAGCCGCTGCTGCTCGACTGGCAGCAGGCGATGACCCAAATGTCGCTGCGCCTGCTGCGCGCATTCGCCCAGTCACTGTCGCTGCCGGAAGACGCTTTCGACCGGTTGTACGGCGACAAACCCAACGAACACATCAAGCTGATGCGCTATCCGGGGCAAGCCTCGACGGCGAGCAATCAGGGCGTCGGCGCGCACAAGGATTCGGGTTTTCTCAGCTTCCTGCTGCAAGACCGGCAGGCCGGCCTGCAAGTGGAAATCGAAGAGGGGCGCTGGATCGATGCGCTACCTCGGGACAACACCCTGGTGGTGAATATCGGCGAGCTGCTGGAGCTGGCCACCAACGGTTACCTGCGTGCCACGGTGCATCGGGTGGTCTCTCCACCGGTGGGAAGCGAGCGCTTGTCCATCGCGTTTTTCCTCGGCGCGCAGCTGGATGCGGTGGTGCCGCTTTATCCCTTGCCGACGGCGTTGCTGCGTGAGGCTCGCGGCCCGGCCAGTGATCCGCTCAACCCGTTGTTCCGTGATGTCGGCTGGAATTACCTCAAGGGCCGACTGCGCTCCCATCCCGATGTCGCGCAGCGCTTCTACGCCGATGCGTCGAATACCCGGACACCGCTTCGCAAGACCGCCAACGCCTGATCCATCACTCGCAAAAGGATTTTTCCCATGTTGAAAAAAGCAGTGTTGAAAAAAGCAGGCCTGACCCTGGCCGTCCTCGGCGCGCTGGTGACTTCGTTTGGCGCTCAAGCGCTGGAGCCATTGCGCGTTGCCGCCGACCCGGTGCCCCACGCGCAAATTCTGGCGTACATCCAGAAACTCGATCCGCAGCTCAACCTCAAGGTGATCGAAATCCCGCAGGGCGTGAACTCCAACGAGCTGCTGGTGCACGGCGATGTGGACGCCAACTACTTCCAGCATCTGCCGTACCTGCAATCCCAGGAAAAGGCCCTCGGCGAAAAACTCGCGGTGGCCGCCACGGTGCACATCGAACCGCTGGGCATCTATTCCCATCGCCACAAAACCTTCGCCCAGGTGCCGGACAAAGGCACGGTCGCCGTGCCGAACAACGTCACCAACCTGAGCCGCGCGCTGTACCTGTTGCAGGACAACGGCCTGATCAAGCTCAAGCCCGGCTTCAATGATCCGGCGGCCGATCAGGCGACACCGAAGGACATCGCCGAAAACCCGAAACACCTGAAGATCCTCGAAATCGAATCGCCGCAACTGCCCCGCGCGCTGGACGACGTGGATCTGGCAGTGATCAACGGCAACTACGCGCTGGAAGCCGGGCTGGTGCCGGCCAAGGATGCGCTGGGGCTAGAGAAGGCCGAACACAACCCTTACGCCAACATTCTGGTGACCACGCCGAAACTGGAAAACGATCCGCGCATTCAGCAATTGGCCAAGGACCTGACCTCGCCGCAAGTCGCCAAATACATCGCCGAGAACTTCAAGGGCTCGGTGATTCCGGTGGCGGACGTCAAGCCATGATCGTCGTCGAGCAGTTGAGCAAGACCTATCCGTCAGCGTCGACCCCGGCGCTGGATCAGGTGTCGTTGAGCATTCCCGATGGCGCGATCTACGGGATTCTCGGGCGCAGCGGTGCGGGTAAATCGACGCTGCTGCGTTGCCTCAATCTGCTCGAACGCCCGGATGCCGGGCGGATTCTGCTGGACGGCGAAGACCTCACGGTGCTGTCCGATAGCGAACTGCGTCGCCAGCGTCAGCGCATCGGCATGATCTTTCAGGGCTTCAACCTGCTGCATTCGCGCAACGTGTTCGACAACGTTGCGGTGCCGCTGGAAATCGCCAAAGTCGCCAAACCACAGCGCCACGAACGGGTTCGGGAACTGCTGGATCTGGTGGGTCTGGGCGACAAGGCCGAAGCCTTTCCATCGCAACTGTCCGGTGGGCAGAAGCAGCGGGTCGGGATCGCCCGGGCCTTGGCGGCACGGCCGGCGTATCTGCTGTCGGACGAAGCCACCAGCGCCCTGGACCCGGAAACCACCGCGTCGATTCTGGAGCTGTTGCGCGACATCAACCGGCAGCTCGGTTTGACCATCGTGCTGATCACCCACGAACTGGACGTGGTCAAGTCGATCTGCGATCACGCCGCGTCCATGGCCAACGGAAAACTGGTGGAGGCGGGGCCGGTGGCCCGATTGCTGGCCGATCCGCAGTCCTCCCTCGGCGCTTCACTGCGACCCAGTTGCGGCTTGCCGCTGGGGCACGACGCGCCCGGTTTGAGTTTTCTGCGGCAATACGGCGTACGGGCGGCCCACTCATGAACCGCGTGATCGACTGGAATGAAATCCTGCAACTGGTGCTCAACGCTACCGGCGAAACCCTGTACATGGTGTTGCTCGCCGGACTGTTCACCTTGCTGATCGGTTTGCCGCTGGGGGTGTTGCTGTTCATCAGTCGCCGTCAGGGGCTGTACCCGCTGCCGAGGCTCAATCAGGCCTTGGGCGCGATCATCAATCTGGGGCGTTCGCTGCCATTCGTGGTAATGCTGATTGCCCTGATCCCGCTGACCCGGCTGGTGGTCGGCACAACCCTGGGCAGCACCGCCGCCGTGGTGCCGATCACCATCGGCGCCTTTCCGTTTTTTGCGCGGATCGTCGAGAACGCCCTCGACGAAGTCGAAAAGGGCCGGATCGAAGCGATCCTGGCCATGGGCGGTGACATCCGCCACGTGATTTTCAAAGTGCTGTTGCCCGAAGCGCTGCCGGCCTTGCTGGCGGGCATCACCCTGACGCTGGTGATGCTGATCGGTTTTTCTTCCATGGCCGGGGTCATCGGTGGCGGCGGCCTGGGCGATCTGGCGATCCGCTACGGTTATCAACGGTTCAACAATGAAGTGATGGTCGCCACCGTCGTGGTGTTGGTCATCCTCGTCCAGGGTGTGCAAAGCCTGGGCGATCGACTGGTGCGTTCGCTGGCTCATCGACGTTAAGGAATTTTATGGGTGCGCCTGTCGCCGTGGTCTCCGAACCACTGATTCGTGTACGTGAACTGAGCAAGACCTTTGGCTCGAACCGGGCACTGGACCGGGTCAGCCTGGATATTTTTCCCGCTGAAGTGGTGGCGCTGCTCGGCGCCAACGGTGCGGGCAAATCGACACTGGTGAAGATCCTCGCCGGCAGCCAGACCCACGACGGTGGCGAGATCTGGATCGATGGTCAGCCCCGGCATTTCAGTTCGCCGCTGTCGGCGCGTCGTTTCGGCATCGTCGCGGTTCATCAGCAGATCAACGAAGGTATCGCGCCCGGATTGAGCGTGGCGGAAAACCTGCTGCTCGATGAACTGTGCCGCCCCGACGCCGACTTCTGGCTCAATCGCAAACGCCTGCTGGAGCGCGCTGCGAGCATTGCCGCCGGCCTCGGTCTGGTGCTGCCGCTGGAGCAACCGATCGAACACCTCGGCCAGGCCGAACGACAACTGGTGGTGCTGGCCCGCGCCTTCGCCCTGCAACCGCGACTGCTGATTCTCGACGAGCCCACGGCGGCGCTGTCGGATGCCGAAGCGCAGCGCCTGTTCGGGCTGATCGACACCTTGCGCAGTCGTGGCGTGGCGATTCTGTATATCTCCCATCGGCTGTCCGATCTGCAACGGGTGGCTGACCGCGCCGTGGTGCTGCGTGACGGGCAACTGGCCGGTGAGTTCAGTGCCCGGCAATTGCCCGAGGCGTTGGAAGCGATGCTTGGTCAGGCGCTGGAAGCTCACGTCTACACGCCGCGAGCGGCGGGGCGCGAAGTGCTGAAACTGCGCGGCGTGAAAGTCCTGCCGCGCACCCAGGCCTTTGATCTGAACCTGCACGAAAACGAAGTGGTGGTGCTGACCGGATTGCTCGGCACCGGCAAAAGCGAAATCGCCGAAGTGCTGTTCGGGCTGCGCAAACCGGTGTCCGGCTCTCTGCAACTGGACGGCATCGACTGGCAGCCGGGCTCGCCACGCCAGGCAATTCAAAGCGGTGTGTTCTTCGCTGCCGAAGACCGGGCCAGCCAATCGTTGGTGCCGGATTTTTCATTGCGTCGAACCCTTACCTTGCCGTTCCTCGAACGCTTCACCCGGAGCGGTTTCATCCGCAATCGTGCCGAAGCAGCAGCGGTCGAGGCGCAAGTCGCAGCGCTGGGAATCAAGACCGCCGGCATCGATGTGCCGATGAGTGCGTTGTCCGGCGGCAATCAGCAGAAAGTCGTGCTCGGTCGCTGGCTGCTTGGCGAGGGCCGGGTGCTGATCCTTGACGAGCCGTTTCAGGGCGTCGATGTGCGTGCCCGGCGCGAGATTGGCCAACTGCTGCGCGACAGCGCTGCTGGCCGCGCCACGCTGGTGATCTGCTCGGACGTCGATGAGGCGCTGGAGATCGCCGACCGGATTCTGCTGGTGCGCGATCACGCGGTGGTGGCCGAGTACCCGCGTGCCGGGCTGGATCGCGCCACCCTGGTCGCGGCGCTGGCCGGCAGCGATCCGCAAAATTCTAATGTTCACGCCGCGCCAAGGAGTAGAGCGAGTGCCTGATTCGAGTTCCCTGTTGTCATCCGCCCCGGCGCCGTCCGAGCGCTTCGTGCAAGCGCTGATCCGCTACGGCCTGCTGTGGGTGCTGGCGTTGATCGTGGTGTTTTTCAGTGTCGCGGAACCGGCGTTCCTGCGGGTCGGCAATCTGTTCAGCATCTTGCAGTCGGTGTCGATTGTCGCGCTGCTGGCCTTGGGCGTGACGCTGACCATGGCCGTCGGCGGGCTGGATCTGTCGATTGGCGCGGTGGCGGCCATGAGCCTGATGATCGCCAGTTACGTGATGGTGGTGCTCGGTTGGGGCGCAGCGCCGGCGGTGCTGATCAGTCTGGCGGGCGGCGCGCTGGTCGGGCTGCTCAATGGCTGGCTGATCGTGAAGATGCGCGTGCCGGACATTCTCGCGACGCTCGGCAGCATGTTCCTGGTGATCGGCGTGCAACTGATTCCCACGGGCGGACGCTCGATTGCGGTGGGGATGACTTTACCCAACGGCGATGAAGCCGAGGGTTCGTTCAGTGCGTTGTTTCTGGCGCTGGGCCGAGGACGACTGTGGGACATCGTGCCGGTTCCGGTGTTGATCACGGCGGTGGTCGCGGTGGCGGTGTGGCTGTTTCTCGAACGCACGCGCATCGGCCGGTTGTTCTATGCGATTGGCGGCAACGAGCAGGCGGCGCGTCTGGCCGGTGCGCCGGTGCAGCGCTTCAAGTTGCTGGCTTACGTGCTCTCGGCGCTGCTCGCATCGCTCGGCGGTTTGCTGCTGGCGGCGCGGTTGGGGCGCGGCGATGTCAGCTCCGGTAACGGTCTGGTGCTCGATGCGCTGGGCGCTGCATTGATCGGTTTTGCGGTGCTCGGGGCGAAGAAGCCCAACGCGTTTGGCACGCTGGTCGGCGCGCTGCTGGTGGCTTCGTTGCTCAACGGCCTGACCATGCTCAACGCGCCGTATTACGCGCAGGATTTCGTCAAGGGACTGGTGTTGGTGCTGGCCCTGATGTTCACCTTCGGCCTCGCGCATCGGGCGCGTTGAGCCGTTTCATTGATGCTTCAAGGAAAGATCCATGCACGGTTCAATCAAGCAGTTCGCACGTCATTGCCTCGCCGGGGCGTTGCTCTCGGCGCTGGCCTTCAATGCTCAGGCCAAGGCTTTGCCCGGCGCGCCGGCGCCGTTCGATAAAGGGCAGGTACAGATCGCGCTGGTCGGCTATCTGTTCTCTGGGGATTTCCCTGAAGCCTATCTGCGCGGCGTGGAGAAACAGACCGAAGCGCTGGGCGCCAACCTGCGGGTGTTCGACGCGCGGCAACAGGCGGCGAGCCAGGGCGAGATGATCGATCAGGCCGCCGACCTCGGCGTCGACGGGATCATCGTGCAATTGGGTCTCGCGGAAACCCTAAAGGGCCCGATTGATCGGGCGCTGGCCAAGGGCATCAAGGTCGTGGCGTTCGACGTCGATCTGAACACGCCGCAGGTGACCCAGGTCGAGCAGGATCACCACGCACTGGCGCGGCTGGCACTCGATCAAGCGGTCAAGGACAACGGCACCCGCTTCGACGCCGGGTATGTCTACATCAGCGGCTTCACGCCGATGGAGCGTCGTGACGAGATCTGGAGCCAGGTCAAGGCGAGCAATCCGGGGATCATCGAAAAGGCGCGTTTCGGCACGCTCAATCCGCCGATTGCCAACTCGGTGGCCGATCAGGCCAGCGCCGTGCTGCGGGCCAATCCGGGGATCAGCGTGATCTTCGCGCCGTTCGACGAGTTCGCCAAAGGCGCGAAGATCGCCGTGGACGAGGCCGGTCTGAGCCGCAAGGTGAAGATCTACAGCGCCGATATTTCTACCGCCGACATCCAGATCATGAAAGAGCCGGACAGCGCCTGGGCCGCCACCGCTGCGGTCAATCCGCAAGTGGCCGGGGCGATCAGCGTGCGCAGTCTGGCGATGCTGATTGCCGGGGAAAATCCGGGGCCCAAAGTGCTGGTGCCGCCGACCCTGATCACCCGTCAGCAACTGCTGGATCTGGACGTAAAAAACGTGCGGGACCTCGGGCAGAAACTGCCGGCCTTCGGTGACACCGCCAATGTCGCGCGGGCACCGTGGATTCCCGTGGCGAACTGAGGAACCGACATGCACGACAAGGCTGCGCGCCTGCGCAAGAGCCGTTCGCCGAAAGCGGATGTGGGGCTGGGCGAACGGCTGCCGCCGGGGCAGGTGCTGACGGAGCGCTTCCCGATCCTGCACGAAGGGGAGGTGCCGGCCTATGACCTGGCGACGTGGTCGCTGCGCCTGTTCGGCACCTTGGCCAACCCGGTCGAGCTGACCTACGCCGATCTGCAAGCGCTGCCGCAACGCCAGTTGCAATGCGACATTCATTGCGTGACACGCTGGTCGAAGTTCGACACCCGCTGGAGCGGCGTGCACCTGCAAGACCTGTTGCAGGCCCTGGACATCCGGCCAACGTCGACCTTCGTCATGGCCCACGCCGATCACGCTTACCAGACCAACCTGCATCTCGATGACCTGCTGCACCCGGACAGTCTGCTGGCCACCCATTACGACGGTCAGCCGCTGACCGCGCAACATGGCTGGCCACTGCGTCTGGTGGTGGCGGGGCGGTACTTCTGGAAGAGCGCGAAATGGCTGCGCGGGCTCGAGTTCACCGATCAGGAACAACCGGGCTTCTGGGAGCGCAACGGCTTTCACTTGCACGCCGATCCGTTCATTGAGCAGCGTTTCAGCGGCGATGCGCTGGACATTGCCGAAGATGCCTGGCGGGAAAAGGACTTCGACTGACGGCATCTAACTTCGCGCCGAAAAAAACTCAGATTAATAGCGCTCTCTACAACAACGTGGAGTGCGTTTTTGTGCGTGATTAGTTGTTGGTTAGTTGGCTGTTCATGTTGTTTGGTCAACACAAGTGTTGCTCAGGCAACACTCCGTTCGTCGAGCATAACCTAAGCGTTATTGGTTCTTTTGCGGCAGACGACCGCTCGTCTAGCATCGGTAATCAGGGGGTTCTACTAACTTTGGGGTTCTTGCGCTCTAACAGCCGATAGTTGTTCAACACACTTGGCTGCCTTTCTGAATATCAAAACTACAGCAGAAATTGCCGTGCACCGATTGCCGACACTTCATGATTCGGCAGTGGCCGGTTATTAACTGCGATTCAAGGAGCTGTCGCATGATTCACCGTTCGCGTTCATTACTCGCCATCGCTGTTGTCAGTGCAATCTGGCAACTTCCTGCGCAAGCCGAAGAGACTTCCGCGCGCGTCGACGATGACACACGGCTGGGTACCGTGCTGGTCACCGGCACCCGGGGCACCGCACGCACGGTGCTGGATTCGCCGGTGCCGGTGGATGTGCTGACCGCCGAGGACCTGAAGACCGCCGGCGCCAGTGGCGGCGAGCTGGGCCAGGCGTTGCAGACGCTGTTGCCGTCGTTCAGTTTTCCGCGCCAGTCCAACTCCGGCGGCGCCGACCACGTGCGCGCCGCACAATTGCGCGGCATGAGCCCGGATCAGGTGCTGGTGCTGGTCAACGGTAAGCGTCGCCACACGTCGGCAGTGGTCAATGACTCGTCGAAAATCGGTCGAGGTACGGCGCCGGTGGACTTCAACTCGATCCCGATCAGCGCGATCAAACGCATCGAAGTGCTGCGTGACGGCGCCGGTGCGCAGTACGGCTCCGACGCGATTGCCGGGGTCATCAACATCATCCTCGACGACGCCCCCGAAGGCGGCGAAGTCTCCACCAGCTACGGTGCCTACCACACCCACCAGGACGCCATCGGCAAAACCACCACCGACGGCCAGAACAGCGTGACCACCGCCAAGATCGGCACGCGGCTGGGCGAGGAGGGCGGGTTCATTCGCGGCGGTACCGAGTACAAGGATCGCAACCCGACCAACCGCGCCGGCTACGACGGTTTCGCCGACACCCCGGGCCAGCGCAATTACGTTATGGGCGACGGGGTGGCGCGGGACGTCAACGCCTGGTTCAACGGCGAATTGCCGTTGGCCGGCGGCAAGGCCTACAGCTTCGGCACCTACAACGAACGCCACACCACCGGCGCCGAGTTCTATCGCTACCCGTCCGAGCAGCCGCAGTTTTACCCCAACGGCTACCTGCCGCAATCGCTGGGCGACAACACCGACATCTCCGCCACCGCCGGCTACAAAGGCCTGATCGACGACGACTGGGATTTCGACAGCAGCGTCACCCACGGTCGCAACCGCTTCGAATCGGCGACCCGTCGCACCCTCAACGTCAGCCTCGGCGCAGACTCGCCGACCCGCTTCGACACCGGCGATTATGAGTTGCGCCAGACCACCACCAACCTGGATTTCAGCCGCGAATTGCGCCTCGGCGGCCGCTCGTTCGTGCTGGCGGTGGGCGGTGAATATCGCTACGAAAACTACCTGACCTTTGCCGGAGACGAGGCTTCCTACATCGGTTCCGGGGCCGACGGCGCCAACGGTCTGCGCCCGAGTGAAGAGTCGGATCTGGATCGCAATGTGTTCGGCACCTACGCCGAATTGTCCGGTGATCTCACCGACCGTTTCTTCGTCGACGCCGCCACGCGCTGGGAACATTACGACGACGCCGGCAGCAAACTCACCGGCAAGCTCAGCGGTCGCTACAAGCTGACCGATCAATGGGCGTTGCGCGGTGCGGTGTCGAACAACTTCCGCGCGCCATCGCTGGCCCAGAGTGGCTTCCAGAACACCACCAGCAACTTCGGCGACGGCGGCACGCTCACCGACATCCGCGTGCTGTCGGTCAACGACCCGATTGCCCGTGCCCTGGGCGCGGAAAAACTCGATCCGGAAACCTCGAAGAACTTCAGCCTCGGCCTGACGTTCCAGTTGAACGAACGCTTCGATGCGTCGCTCGACGTGTTCCGCATCGACGTCAAAGACCGCATCACCCTGTCGCAGCGAATCGGCAGCGACGCGCTGGAAAGCTACATCAACGACAACTTCGGCGTGGCGGGCGTGCATGACGTCAACTTCTTCACCAACGCCGCCGACACCAGCACCGACGGCGCCGAACTGGTGCTCAACTACCATCAGCCGTTCTACGACGGGCAACTGGGCCTGACCACCGCGTACACCTACAACCACACCAAGGTCACCAGCACCAAGGGCACGCCGTCGCAGCTGACTGCCTTAGGGATCGGCAATGACGCGCTGGTCGGCGTCGAGGAACGCAACACCCTGACCGACGCCGCGCCCAAGGATCGCTTCGTGTTTTCCGCCAACTGGACCAGCGAACACTGGGGCTTGCTCGGGCGTCTGACCCGTCAGGGCGAAACCACCCGGGTGTTCGATTTCGGCGACTCGCAGCCTGAGCAAACCTATGGCGCGGTGTGGCAGCTGGACGCCGAGGTGGCCTACAAATTCACCCCGAAATTCAGCATCGCCCTGGGAGGCAACAACCTGACCGACAACTACCCGGAACGCTCCGGCTCGGCCATCAACTACGGCGGTAACCTGCCGTACGACGTGCTCTCGCCGATCGGCACCAACGGCGCTTATTACTACGCCACCGCCACTTACGGCTTCTGAGTCTTTTCCGCCATGGACGGCGGATCATCAGCGGAAACCTTCATGACTCAAACCAATGGCCCCAAGCGGCACCTGCCGGTGTTTCAGGCGTTGCTGATCACGCTGGGCATGGTCATCACCACCGACATTCTCAAAACCGCGCCGACCGTTGCCTTGAACGTCGGGCCGGAACATTTCTATTGGGTCTGGGTGCTCGGCGGACTGGCGTCGATGGCCGGGGCCTTGTGCTTTGCCGAGATGGCCACCGCGTTTCCGCATCCGGGCGGTGACTATCATTTCCTGCGCACCGCTTATGGCGAGCGCATGGGTTTCCTGTTTGCCTGGTCGCGATTCTCGGTGATGCACACCGGGTGGATCGCGTTGTCGGCGTTCATGTTTGCCGACTACTTCAATGCGGTCGTGCCGTTGGGGCATTACGGATCGGGAGTGTTTGCCGGTGCGATCATTGCCGCTTTGGTGCTGCTGAATCTGACGGGCAAGCACATTGGTTTCATTACTCAGACGGTGCTGGTGGGGTTGCTTGCTCTCGGGTTCCTGAGCATTGCCAGCGCCGGGGTCTGGTTGGCGTGGCAAGGGATCGAACCGACGCTGCCCAGCGATCCGGTCGTGCCCGAACACACTGGCGCGGCAGGGTTTTCTGCGGCGATGATCTTTGTGTTTCTGGCCTTCGGCGGCTGGAGCGATGCGGCGACATTGTCCGCCGAAGTGCGCGATGGTCGACGCGGGATCTTCATCGCCATGCTCGGCGCACTGACGGTGCTGATGACGATCTATCTGGCGTTGAACTGGGCGTTCGTCCAAGGGTTGGGATTCGAAGGCCTGGCCGCGAGCAACGCGCCGGCGGTGGAATTGTTGAACCGAGCCTTCGGTGCCCCGGGCGTATTGCTGATCCTGCTGATGGTTGGTATCGCGGCCATCGCCACCATCAACTCGACCTTGCTGGTCGGCGCCCGCACCACCTACGCCGCCGCCCGCGATGTGCCGCAATTGCGTCGCTTCGGTGAGTGGGATGAGCGCGATGGCGTGCCGCGCAAGGCGTTGTTGGCGGAGGGGGCGGTGGCGTTGGTGTTGGTGTTGTTTGGCAGTTTTACCCAGAGTGGCTTCAACACTATGGTTGAGTATCTGACGCCGGTGTATTGGTTGTTTTTGAGCTTGAGCAGCGTGGCGTTGATTATCCTGCGCAGGCGTTTCCCCGAGGTGGCACGGCCGGTGAAGGTGCCGCTTTATCCGCTGTTGCCGCTGCTGTTTTTTGGGTTGTGCGTTTACATGCTTGATTCCAGCGTGACGGTGGTTGGTTTCGGCGCTTTTCTGGGGATTGGGGTGTTGCTGGTGGGGGCTGTGCTTTTGGCGGTGGTGGGGCGACTGACGCCGGGCCCTCACCCCAGCCCTCTCCCAAAGGGAGAGGGGGCCGACCGAGGTGTCTGACGCTATCCATCGATCTGAAACACTGAGTCGATTATGGATTCAGAAGGGCAGGTTCAGGTCGGCGTAGTTCTGAAGCATCCCGCGGTCAGTTCCCTCTCCCTCCGGGAGAGGGCTAGGGTGAGGGCAGGCGATCAAAAGGACACTGCGGCCGGCTGAGACAAACGAAGCACCGACAAATCCCCCGTAATCCGCTTATAAGCCAAGCGAATCGCCTCGATGTCACTCTCACGTTTCGGCCCGCTTTCGTGCAGGATCACAATCACCTTGGTCGCCAGCCGCTCGGGCACTTTCGCGTCGTGGTCCTTCCACTGCCCATACGCATCGAACACGCTGAACCCGTCCGGGAACCGCGTCGTCACTTCCTGATCGAGAAACTCGCGCCAGCGCGCCGGGCTCACCACACCTTCCTTGCCTTCCAGCGGCCCCACCGAGAAATACAACTCGGTCCGCACCCACTGCGCCTGCGCCGGTCGTGTGGCATCGCCCTGCAGGGTTGAACTGGCGGGATCCTTGGTATGCACGGAAACCGGAGGAGGGCTGGCACACCCGGCGACCGCCAGGAACAGAGCAGCCAGTAGTAAACGTTGCGGCATGGAACTTCCTTATTGTTAAGAACGGTCCCGAATTATAAAGGGGACGGTTAATAGCAATAAAAGATTAAAAAGTGGATCGTCGCTGAACTAATGGAATAAGCAAATACATTGAAAATAATGCCCGCTGGTTAGAACGATTATTTCTTTAAGTTATTTGCTTGGTGTTGGATCGCATATCCATGACATTCAAAAACCTGCTCCCGCATTTGCCGGATCTGTCATGGCGTCTACTCTGCTGCTGCAACGGTTCAAGTCGCACGGAACGCTGCACTTGAAGCGTTTGAACAGCAGTTTTTGCTGCTCGATGGACAGCTTGTTGCGTATTTCCCAATCCTTAGAATCCGCTCCATCAACTTCTCATCCAGTTCTTAATCCTCAGGGAGCTACACCATGATGAACGCCATGCAGATGCAAATGCCGATGAACGCCAACATGCCGATGATGCCGATGACGGGCATGCCGATGATGATGGCGACCATGAGCTGCGACATGATGGACGACGGCATGATGTGCAAGATGATGCCGGCCGCTGGCATGGACATGGCCATGTTCAAGAACAGCGCTGAAATGATGCAGATGATGATGGACTGCGGCATGCCGATGATGATGCATTGCGGCAACATGAGCATGATGTGCATGTCC
The DNA here is from genome assembly GCF_028657055.1 of Pseudomonas aphyarum. Taxonomy (NCBI): domain Bacteria; kingdom Pseudomonadati; phylum Pseudomonadota; class Gammaproteobacteria; order Pseudomonadales; family Pseudomonadaceae; genus Pseudomonas; species Pseudomonas aphyarum. Next base: position 237,846 of record NZ_JAMDGS010000001.1, on the reverse strand, counting down.
CCGGCGGCCATGGCCATGCCGATGATGAACATGATGATGCCAATGCCGATGATGGGCATGCCGATGCCATCGATGAAGTGCGTGATGGAATGCACCATGATGGCCGACTGCATGATGTGCAAAATCATGCCGATGCCGGGCATGAACATGGACATGATGAAAAACTGCTGCGCCCTGATGATGAAAATGATGAACGACTGCAGCATGCCGATGATGATGAGCTGCAACGGTATGCCGATGATGTGCTGCACCTGCTAAGTCTTTCAGGCATGAAAAAGCCCGACCGGGAAATTCCCGGTCGGGCTTTTTGTTGTCTGTTCGTCAGTCCAGGCGTTCGGGGTAGGTCACCACCAGGTACGCCACCGCTTCACTGTCGGCAGGGTTGCGATAGCGATGGGGCTGGTCGGCGTAGAACAGGATCGAATCGCCCGTCGACAGCAGATAGCGCTCGTCGTTGACGCTGATCTCCAGCACGCCCTGGGCTACCACCAGGTTTTCCTGCACGCCCGGGCCGTGGCCCTCGGATTGATCCTCGCCCAGCGGGCTCAGGCGCAACTCATAGAATTCCGACTGGCGCGCTACATCAAAGGGAAACAACGCACGGCTGACAAAGGCACCACTGGCGCTGACCAGCCGCTTGCTCTGGCTCGCCGACAACACGGCCACGCCTTCAAACGCGCGATGTTCGAGAAACGCGGCCACCGACACCTTCAAACCCTTGGCGATTTTGCACAGCACCTTGATCGACGGCACGCTGCGCCCGGATTCGATCTGCGCCAGCATCGCCCGGCTCACGCCGCACTGGCGGGCGAGGGCATCGAGCGACAGATGCCGCTTGCCGCGCAGACGTTGCAGGTTCTGCGCGACGCGTTCACAGATCGGATCTTCTTCCAGGGAGTCGAGGTTGTTCAGGTCCAGCACAGGTTCATCGGCGCTCGCCAGAAAGCGCGAGGGTTCACGCGCGTTCACGCTTGACGCGTCTCGCTGGAACGAGCGGCCTGCACCCACTGGTAAGCCTGATAACCGGCATTGCGCGCATACATTTCCCACATCAGCCGGGCCTGTTGCTGGGCGTGGCGGCGTTTGCGGTAGACGGCGAAGTCGATCAGGTTGTCAGTCGGTTTCATGGCGCACTTCACTGTGTTCAATGACGGGATGAGGTGAGAGTACGCCGAGATTTTTATAACGATAAATACTGATTGTTTATTTATTAATTCCTTCTGGTTATTTGCTGGTTTGTCACATCGGGGCGAATGCATTCAACAGAAAATCCCGCACATACACCCGGCTCGGACTCTGCAACGCGCTCTTGGGCCATACCAGATACAGCACGTTGACCGGCGCTTCACCGGGCACGGTCGGGGAAATCAGGCGGCCATCGGCAATCGCATCGGCGCACTGATAATCCGGCAGAACCGTCCAGCCGTGGCCTCCGATGGCGAGGTCTTTGATGATCCGCAGATCCGGAATGGTCAGCGCCGCTTGCAGTTGCGGGGCGATCTGGAACATCGACGACCACAGCGGGCGTACCAGGGCGAGGTCTTCGTCGAAGGCTATCAGCGGGACTTGGGTCAGTTGCTCCTGAGTCGGGTGCTGGCCCAAGCGATCCAGCAGGCTCGGCGCGTAGACCAGCAGCATGCGTTCGGTCAGCAGATGGGCGAAACCATGGGTCTGTTCGTCGGGCAGGGAAGCAGTGATCGCGAAATCGATCTGTTTTGATTCGAGCATCTCGTAGATGCGCTTTTTCGTGCCGGTGTGAAAACGCAGCAGGAATCCTTCTTCCATCAACGGTGCGAGGCGGGCGGCGACTTGCGAGTGAATGAAGTCCGAAGGACCGACCAGATGAATCGTGCCGCCTTTGAGCAGGCCGGGGCGCAGCGAAGCGATCTTGTTTTCCAGACCATCCAGGTAAGGCGCGACCGAGCGGGCCAGCTCATCGGCGGCTTCAGTCGGTTCAACGCCTCGCGGCAGTCGATGGAACAGCGGTTTGCCCACCAGCGCCTCCACAGCCTGGACATGCATTGAAGCCGCCGGCTGGGTGATGCCCAGATGCTCGGCGGCTTTGGAAAACGACCTGGCGCGGTAGGCTTCGAGGAAGGTTCGCAGGTGAGTGAGGTGGCTCATGGGTTGGCGACGTCCGGGGGGCTGAATCTGGTTTTTACCATGGCGAGCGGCAGGCGTGCTCGCCTCGGGAAAACGCCGTTGCAGCGTTTCCCGAAGCAAGGCTCGTCAGGCGTTATCGGCCGGGCGATAACGCGGCGCGGAGCTCGCGGACATCTGCCCGAGAATCAGCAGCAGACCCAGTGCCGAAACCACGGCGCCGGTGAGGCCGACGTAGCTCAGGCCAATCTGGCTGATGGTCACGCCACCGGCCACCGAACCGAGGGCAATCCCGGAGTTGAACCCGGCAATGTTCAGGCCGGCGGCGACGCCGTGGGCGTGAGGCGCATGCTGTTCGGCAATCCCGATCAGTCTCGCCTGCAAGGCCGGCACGGCCGCGAAGCTGAACATTCCGAGCAACGCCACCAGCACACCCATCAACATGGACGAACCGGAGAACGCCCACATGCCCGCGGTGACCAGCGCGATGCCGGCAATCAGCGTGGCACTGGCGCGGTCGACGCCCCAGGCGTCGGTGAGTTTGCCGCCGAGCACGTTGCCGATGGCAGCCATCACGCCGTACAGCAACATGAACACGCCGACGGTGGCGGCGGTGGTGCCGGTGACATCGGTCAGCACCGGGGCGATGTAGGTGTAGGCCACAAACGAGCCGGCGTAACCGAGCACCGTGACCAGCGCGCCGGCCAGCAGCTTGCGATTCAACAATGCCTTGAGACTGTCGAGGGCCGAACCGCTGTCGGCGGAGGTCGGCAATGGATCACGCATGCCGAACAGCAAGCCGAAGAAGCCGATCGCACCGAACACCGCAATGGCGGCCAACACCAGACGCCACGACATCACGCCGCCCAGATAGGTGCTGATCGGCACGCCGACGGCCATCGCCAGCGTAAATCCACCGAACACCACGGCAACGGCGCTGCCCGCCCGGCCGGGACCTGCCAATCGAGCAGCGGTGCTCGACGCCACAGCGAGGAACAAGCCGTGGCCCATACCGGCGATAAAACGGGCGATGAGCATCAGCGTCAGAGTGCTGGAAAACGCCGCCGCCAGACTGCCGGCGCTGAACACCAGCGCCGTCGCCAGCATCACATTCTTGCGTGACCAACTGGCGGTCAGCGCGCTGAAGATCGGCGCGGCAACGGTAGCGCCCAAGGCATAGGCAGTGATGGTCGCGCCGGTGGCCTCGACATTGACGCCGAGACTTTGCGCCATGACCTCGGTCAGGCCGATCGGGACGAATTCAGCGAGCCCGAGGGCGAAGGCGCTGAGGGTGAAGATGTAAATGACAAATGGCATGGGAGCCTCTCGCAAGTGGAAGATGGCGAGAGGCTAGGGGTTGCGAATCTATAAAAGAAATTCTGTTTTTGGCGTGCAGGTATAAAAATATTGATATGTCTTCAGTGAGACAAAAAAAGGCGCGTGAGTTTTTGACTCACGCGCCTTCGGGTTCATTTGCTGGCGTTCAACACAATCCGGTACCGCGCCTTGCCGCTGCGCAGATGATCGACAGCATCATTGACCTTGCTCATCGGAAATTCCTCCACCTGCGGCAGGATCTGATGCCGCGCGCAGAACTCCAGCATGGTCGCCGCCGTGGCGGGCGAGCCGACCGGCGAGGCTGACAGGGATTTCTGTTGAGGGATGAGGTTGAACACGTGCACCGGAATCGCGTCGGGCACTATGCCGACGAAGTGCAGCCGGCCCTTGCCGCGCAGGGTGGCGAGCATGGCCGTCCAGTCGAGGTTGGCGTTGGCGGTGATCAGTAGAAAGTCCAGGGTGCCGGCAATCGCTTTCAGCGCTTCGCTGTCGGTGGAGGCGACGACCTTGTGGGCGCCGAGGCGTTTGGCTTCTTCCTGTTTGCTCAACGAAGAGGTGAACGCCGTGACATCGCAACCCCAGGCATTGAGAAACCGCAGCGCTAGGTGTCCGAGGCCGCCGATGCCCACCACGCCGACCCGGTCGGTCGGCTTGATGTCGAATTCCACCAGCGGATTGAAGACCGTGGAGCCGGCACAGAACAGCGGGCCGGCGAGAGCCGGGTCGAGATTGTCCGGGAGTTTCAGCGCCCACGCCCAGTGAGTGCGCAGTCGATCGGCGAATCCGCCATGGCTGCCGATGATCGTCGGTTTGGCGGTGGCACAAAGGTGATGGGAGCCACCGATGCAGGACGAGCAATGCATGCAGCTGCCCTTGTACCAGCCGATCCCCACGCGCTGGCCGACTTCCAGACCGCGTACCTGTGGGCCTGTGCGCACGATGCGGCCGACCACTTCGTGACCGGGAATGAACGGGTATTGGCTGATGCCCCAGTCGTTGTCGATCAGCGACTGGTCGGAGTGACAGACGCCGCAATATTCCACGGCGACTTCGACTTCCTCATCGCCCAGCGGGCCGGGGACGTAACTGAAGCGCTCCAGCGGCGCGCCGGCCGAAGTGGCGGCCCAGCCGGTGAATGTCGTAGGTTCGGTGTTATTGCTCATGGGACACCTCCAGGTCTGGCGCTGCGGGCGCAGCCTGAAGAGTCTAGCGTGTCATCGAGCGGGCGCTAGCCAGGTGTTCAGCACGCGCCGGTCGAGTTCTTCCCAGTCCGCCATGCCCAGCACTCGCGTGGTATTGAGGCCGCGCAGATAACCGCGCAACTGATTGGCCGCGGCCCGCACCGACTCCGAATTGTCCGCTGACTGGCCCAGCACGGTTTCGTATTCGACCAGGTATTCGGCCACCCGGTCGCGGAATTCGGGCAGGACGGCATCGCGGATCAGATCAAAGGTTCGCACCGGTAATCCTCATCTGTTTTCGTTGTGATTGAGTGTGCAGCAGTCTGCACGCCGCGCAACTATTGGTTCAAGTAATAGTGACCATCAAGAAACGCAAGTTCTGCTTTGGCGCCGATGGGCGGAAAATCGCCTCCATCGAACACGCCGCTGAAGGAATTGCGCGATGAAGACTTTGACCCGACTGGCTGTAGTCGCCCTGCTGATGGGCGGGGTGGCCGCCACCGTAGCCCCGGTTTACGCAGACGACGCCAGGTCGTGCCATTTTCTGCCCGTCGTCAGTAGCAGCGCCGCTCTGCAGCACTCGCAAACCGTCGGTGTGCTGTACAGCGAAAACACCCTGGACAACCTGCAATACCTCGAGCGTTACCACGATGTGGCGGTGAACGGTGCCAAGGATGCGCTCGATGCGCGGATCCGTGACGCCTTCGTCGACAGCTCCGATCCGGAGCTGGCCATCGACTGGCTGATGAGTTCGCTGCAACAGCAGTTTCTCTCGGTGACCGTCTACGACAGCCTCGATGCACTGGTGCAGGCCCATCCGGACGTGGTGGTGATGCTCGACACCCACAACCGGCTGCTGACCCAACGCAACAGTCAGGTCGAAGCGCGGTTCGCCGCACGCTTCTACGACGCCAACCTGCAATACATCGGCAAGGCCGAAGGCGCGGTGGAGAAGCAACTGCCGTCGGTGTGGGTACACAACAAGGCAGCGCCCGAAATCGCCGCCGGGATCGAACAGCAGCGCGACCTGCAACTGAGTGCCTTGAAGCAGTTCGACGACTCGCTCAAAGCCCTGGTGAGTGCAGGCTGAACACCCTAATCAAAAACGGCAACGGCAGTGCCCGTGACACTGAACGTTGCCGAAGAACCGAACCTTTTATTTTCAGGATTTTATCCATGCGTGCCTTTTTTATCCCTGCCATGGTTTCTGCCACTTTACTGCTGACCGCTTGCGCCTCTGCGCCGAACAACCCGACGCTGACCCTGCAGACGCACAAGACGCCCGCCCAGTACGCCGAATGCGTGGTGCCGAAACTGCAGGGCAGCGCGCTGAACCCGACCGTGTCGCAGACCCAGCGCAGCTACCGGATCGTGGTGCCGAGCAAGGTGGCGGCGGACAACGTCCTGGAAGCCTACAAGGCACAGGACGGTGGCAAGGTCTTTTTATATGAGCGCCACTTGCTGGCTTCGAGTTTCATGCCGTCGAGTTTTGAACGGGCTGCCCAGGAGTGCCTGTAACGCCTGACGGTTAACGCTTTTGACGATGCTCCTTTGGTTGGCCGCAACCAACCAATTCCTTTGCCCCGCACCTTGCGGGGCTTTTTTTGCCCGGCGTTTGGCGCAGTCGGCGCTACGCTGGATAGCGGAAAAGGTTTTCGGGAGAAAAGGATATGAAGAAGGACAGCAGCGGCGCGGCGACCGAGAATCCCTCTGCGTTGATCGACGCAAGAATCAAGGAACTGAACGACTGGCGCGGCCAGACGCTGGCCGAGATCCGCGCGATCATTCATGAGGCGGATCCGGAGGTCGTCGAGGAGTGGAAGTGGCGGGGCGTTCCGGTCTGGTCACACAACGGCATCATCTGCACCGGGGAAACCTACAAAGCCGTGGTGAAAATGACTTTTGCCAAAGGCGCGGCGCTGGAGGATCCGTCAGGACTGTTCAATGCCAGCCTTGAAGGCAACACCCGGCGGGCGATTGATGTTCACGAAGACGACAAGATCGATGCCAAGGCTCTGAAAGCGCTGGTGCGTTCGGCGATTACATTGAATACAAAGAAATGATTTGCCGTTGAGGCAGAAGTGAAGCGGAGGAGGATGAAACGAGGAAGAAAATGGCAGGGGCGGCTGGATTCGAACCAACGCATGGCAGGATCAAAACCTGCTGCCTTACCGCTTGGCGACGCCCCTGTAGCTATTGGTTTCAGTCCCGGGAGGACCTCTGCAACAGTGGGCGGCACTTTACCAGCGCTCTTGCGTTCTGTGAACCCCTGAAGCCAATAAATTTCAGGGAAAACAGCTACTTATTTCCCGGACGGCATCGCCGGTCAGGTTTTTCGGGCTTTTCAGCGATCACCATGAAAGCCGGCGCGACCGCTGTAGCCCGAAAACCTGGCAAAGACCTGCCTCGACGAACCGATCAGTTTCCGTCTGCAACCTTGCGTTCGATTTCGTCGACCTTGCGTTGCAACTCTTCAGCGTCCTGCTCCTTGGTGCGGGTCGACGAGGGCGTGATGACCTCATCCACGCCGCGGGTGTCGTCGTCCGGGTCCTCAAGATCGCGTTTCACCACATTGACCGGTTTGCCGGACGTATCGGTGGGTGGGGCTTTGCTGTCGTTGTTCATGGCGCTGACCTCCGTTGGCTTAAACGTTGGATGCAGCGCTTTGGCGCGAGTTCGAGATTTTTAGCGGCAACCGGGCGGGTGCTTGCAGAGCCGGGTCGATGAACCCGGCCCTTGCCACGTGGATCCGGCCTCAGAAGGTGTATTTGAACCCGGTCATGATGTTGCGCGGTGCGCCGTACATGCCGTGGTCGCCGGCGTAGCTCAGGTACTCGCGGTCGAACACGTTGTTCAGGTTGACCGATGCACTGAGGTTTTTGCTGATGTCGTAACGGGCCAGCAGGTTGGTGATGGCGTAGCTGCCCTGCTGGAAGGTGTGCAGGTCGGCACCGGTCTTGCTCTGCCAGTTCACACCACCGCCAATCGTGACCTTGTCCAGAATACCGGGCAGGCGATAGCTGGTGAAGGTTTTCAGGCTGTGACGGGGCAGCGTGGTGACGATGCGCTGGTCATCGGCATCGGTGCTGACCGCGTAGGCATAGCCGGCGGACGCTTGCCAGCCGTCGGCGAGTTCGCCATCGAGGGTGAATTCGGCGCCCTTGGTGGTGGTGCCTTGTTCGGACTTGTAGGTGTTGCCGCCCGGGGTGTCGATCCAGATCGCCAGGTTGTCCTGCTCGATCTTGAACAGGGCGAAGCTGGAATTGAGCTTGCCGTCGAAGTGGCTGCCTTTCACGCCGACTTCGTAACCGGTGCCTTCCATCGGGTCCAGGGGTTTGTTGTTGATGTCGCGCACCCACGATGACTGCGGGTTAAAGATCTTGGTGTAGCTGGCGTACAGCGACCAGGTGTCGTCGAGGTCATAGACCACGCCCGCATACGGGATGTAGACGCCGGTTTCCGATTCCTTGGTCTTGGTGTGCGCCGCGCCGTAGGGCTTGTCTTCGATGTCGCGATGCCAGTCGACCACCCGGCTGCCGAGCAGCACGCTCAAATCATCGGTGACGTGCAGGCGCGATGCGAGGTAGGCGGCGTACTGGGTTTCTTCAGTGGTGGACTTGCCGGTGGCATTGAACTCCGGTTTGAGCGAGTCGCCGTTCCAGTTCAGCAGGTTGTCGATGGCGCCGGCCGGGGAGCCGGAGTAGTCATACTTCCAGCCACCGTAATTCGGTACGTTTTCGTAGTAGCTGGACAGCGTCACACCGGCGATCAATTCATGCTCGCGGCCCAGCAGGTCGAAAGGCCCGGTGAGGTAGGCGTCGATGTTGTTCTGACGCGGCGTGCCGGAGAAACGCACTGGCAACTGCGTGGTGCCACTGCCGTCCGGGTTGAGGCCACCGTTGACGTAGTTGAAGACCTCGTCGAACTTGTTCTCGGAGTGGGTGAGTTCGACCTTGCCGCTCCAGCCGTTGGCGAACTGCTGTTCGATCGAGGTGAAGAAACTGGTCTGCTCGTGATCGTTGTAGGACCAGGTCTGCGCCGAGTTCAGCGAGCGCTTGAGGTTGGTACGCGAGCCGTCGGTGAAGCGGGTCGGCAGACCGGAGCGCATCGGCGAATCGACGTCGGTACGTTGATAGCTGAAGCCCATGGTCAGCAGGGTGTCTTCGCTCAGGTCGAACTCGGTGATGCCGTAAATCAGTTGCGAGTCCTGTTTGTAGCGGTCGACCCAGGATTGCTCGGTCTTGAAATCAGCCACCAGCCGGCCGCGAATGTTGCCGGTTTCGGTCAACGGGCCTGAGACATCAAAACCGGTGCCGTAGCGATCCCAGTTGCCGGCCTCGGCGGTGACGCTGGCCTGGGCTTCGGCGGTCGGCCGCTTGCGGATCAGGTTGATGGTCGCCGAGGGACTCCCCAGTCCGCTGATCAGGCCGGTGGCGCCGCGCACCACTTCCACGCGGTCGTACATCGCCATGCTCTGGGTGTAATTGTCCATGCGCTTGACGGTCGGCACGCCGTCGATTTCGAAGTTCTGGATCTCGAAGCCGCGAGAGAAATAACCATCGGATTCTGCGCCCAGGCCGTCACGCAACACGATGATGCCTGGCGTGGCGTCGAGGGTGTCGCTGAGGTTGGTCAGGCGCTGGTCGTCCAGGCGCTGGCGCGTCATGACGGTCAGCGACTGCGGAGTTTCCTTGGGTGTGAGGTTCAGGCGTGTCGAGCTGCTGGACGAGTACGTGGTGTAGAGCCCGGTGCCTTCCGTGGTCGAGCCCGGCGCCTTGCCGGAGATGGAAATGCTCTGCAATTCCAGGCTGGACGACGCGGGTGCCGGTTGCAGTGTGTAGCGCCCGTCAGGCTGACGCACGGCCATCAACTGACTGCCTTCGAGCAACGTCTGCAAGCCGCCTTCAACCGTGTAATCGCCGTTCAGGCCCAGGCTGCGCTGACCAACGACCAGAGCCTCGGGAAACGACAACAGCAAATGGGCCTGTTGCCCGAACTGGTTGAGGGCAGTGCCCAGCGAAGCCGGAGCGATCTCGTAGTGACGCAGGTTGTTCTCGGCAACCGCCCAGGACGGCCATGCGCAAGCGGCGGACAGGGCACAGGCACAAGCCAGTGAACTCAGCGGTGAGGGCGCGAGGTGTGAAGAGAGACGGCGGCGATGCATGGACGACTTCCCGAAGATTGATTGATGGCTTATGAGTCTCGCCAGAAATCAAAACGGCTCATCGCGGCGCAAAAAAATGTCAGACCGTGTTCGGGGGCGGACGCAGATTGACCCATAGCCGGGTGAAACGCTGCACATCGAGCTTGAGCGTCTGGGCGACGGCGTCGATGACCCGGTCACTGTCGGCCAGCGGATAAGTGCCCCAAACGCGCAAATTGGCCAGGGCCGGGTCACAACCCAGATGCCCACGGCGATAGCGGGCCAGTTCATCGAGAAAAATGCCGAGCGGCTGCCCGTCGGCGACGATCATGCCTTCGGTCCAGGCGGCCGCGGAGGCGTTCAAGACGCCTTGATCCAGAAGGGCGCGAGCACTGAACCGCGCGAGGTTTCCGGACTGCAGAACCGTGACGGTGCCGCTGGTTCGCGGCGTAACTTGAAGTGTTCCGCGATAGACCGCCAGCAGCGTCGAGTCATTGTCGAGCCGGCGCACCGTGAAGCGTGCATTGGAAGCCCGGGCTTGCAGCTGGGCGGTTTGCAGGGTCAGCGCCGTGGTCTTGAATGTGCTGTCGATCAGGGCTTCGCCCTCAAGCAAGTCGAGCTGCCATTGCTGGTCAGTCAGGCGGGCGTCGAGCGCACTGCGGGTGTTGAGTTGCAACGACAGATCGCGGCTCAATACCTGCTGCTGTCGTTCATTGACCCCCGTGGCGAAGTCGGCGCCGACACGCGATACCAGCCCACTGTCGCGGGCTGCCCAGGCACTGGCGCCGCTGGCCAGCAACAGGGCCAGCCCCTTGATTGCTCCGCGCCGGCTCAGCCCGTTGCTGGCCGGCAGCAGCAAGGCTTGCCGGGCGAGGCGTGGTTGACCTTGACGGCGCAGGGCTTCGAGCTGTCCGCCCAATACCACGGCTCTTTGCCAGGCCACTTCATGCAGCGGGTCCTGATTGCGCCACACAGTAAGCGCCGTATGTGCAGAGGCATCGGCGTTGGCGTCGTGCAGGTCCAGCCACCATTCCATTGCTTCTTCGCACAACTGCAGGGACAGGGAGGGTTCCTGAAGCGAGGGGGCAGGCACGGTGCTCATGAGTGGGCCTGCGCCACCAGCATGCAGCACGCGCCGGCCTTGATGATGTGGCGCTTGACCGTGGCGATCGAGATGCCCAGTCGATCGGCGATCTCGGCATGGCTCAGACCGTCCAGCTGCGACCAGAGAAAGGCTCTTTTCACCGCGATATCAAGGGCGGACAGCGCTTCGTCCAGTCGCACCAGCGTCTCGAAAAGAATCAGTTGAGTGGCCAGGTCCGGCAGGGTTTCCTCAGCCTCGCACTGCAACGCCTCCAGATAAGCCTTCTCCAGGCGCACGCGACGAAAATGGTTGGACAACACGCTGCGCGCCACTTTCGCCAGGAACGGCCGGGGCTGGCGGATTTCCAGTGCTTCATTGCTGACCAGCAGGCGCATGAAGGTGTCCTGCATCAGGTCGGCGGCACGCTGTGAACAGCTCAACTGCCGATACAGCCAGTTGCGCAACCAGCGGTGCTGCTGTTCGTAAAGAACGGTGAGCGGATTCGTATCGACCGATGCCATTGAGCTGCCACGCATGCCATGCAAATGAGATCGAATATCATATGCGAGCGCTTCCACCTCTACAAGGACGTGAATTCGGGCACCGTCTCTGGCTCCGCATGACCGGAGCCAGGTGTCTCAGCTCAACGAAGTCGGCACTCCCGCCAGCAAACCGGTCAGCGTCTTCATGATCGCCTGCTGCCGCGCCCGGTCGGTCAGGTGCCGGGCCTCGGCGGCGGCGACGTCGGCGTGGCAGTGCGGGCAGATCGATTCGTGCGGCTGGATGTATTGCAGGCAGTCGCGGCACAGGGCCAGTTGCGTTGGCAGACGTCCTTCCTCGGGGGAAGACTGGCCCTGATTGATCCAGGCCAGTTTGATCACTTGGCCGCTGTCGCTGACGCTGCTGACTTTTTCGCCGGTGTCGATGCGTTCGGTGATCAGGTCAAAACGTCCGACGGCAAACGAGCGTTGGGCGGCGTCTTCGACTTTGACGATGCGCTCGCGCAGACCCTGTTTTTGCAGTTCCAGGGTTCGGTAATGGCAGTAAGGATTGTTGCCGGGTTTGCCCAGCAGCGAGTGCGACGTCCAGGTGCAACCGCCTCGGCAGACGTCGTTGTAATAGCAGCTTCGGCAGTAGCCCCACAGGTCATCGACCGAGCGCAGGCGGCCGAAGTGCATGCCTTCGCTGTAATGCCAGATGTCGTGCAGGCTCATGTTGCGTACGTTGCCGCCGGAAAAACCGACGGTCGCCAGTGACGGGCAACCTTTCACCGTGCCGTCTGCTTCCAGCGCCAGCACGGTCTGGCCGGCCGCGCAGCCGCTCCAGTGCACGCGCTCGTCGCCGAAGCCGCGCCACAGATGCTCGTAAGGGCCGTAATAACCGATGTTGTTGCCGACGTTCATCAGCAGGCCGCGATCCAGTCCTTCGCGATACAACCGGGCGAGCAGCGGCATCACTTCCAGCAGCTTATAAGGCTGGAGCAACAGTTCCGGATGGTCGACGGCGTTGCCCATGGCCACCGTGATCTGGATCTGCCAATGGGTGGCGCCGAGTTCGATGATGGTGTCCATCAGCTCCGGCAAGTCGGGCAACGTGGCCGCACCGATCTGGGTGTTGACGCTCACCGCCAGCCCCGACGCCTTGGCCCGGCGCAGGGTGTCGACGGCCTTGTCGAACGAGCCGGGCACGTTGCGCACCTTGTCGTGCAGCGGCGCGAGTCCGTCCAGGGAAATGCCGACCCCGTTGAGCCCGGCATCGACCGCCGCCTGCATCTTCGCCGGCGTCAGATTGCGTCCGCCAGTCTGGATCGCGCAGTACATGCCATGGTCGTGGATGGCGCGGATCAATTGCGTCCAGTCCTTGCGCAAATAGGCTTCGCCGCCGATCAGGGTGATCTCGCGGGTGCCGAGGGCGGCGAGGGAATCGATCACGTCGAGGCATTCGCGGGTGTTGAGTTCATCGGGACGTCGATGCCCCGCGCGGGAGCCGCAATGCAGACACTTGAGGTCGCAGGCGAGGGTGATTTCCCAGACCACGTGCACCGGCACGTAGCGTTTGAGATCGGTGTCGCTGAGGTAGCGGGCAGGGCGGTTGTCTGTCATGGGAGATCCTTGCGCACGGGCCTGTGCGCGGCACGATTGGACTGACCTCGAGTGGCTGGAAGACCGGGCGCGGTCACCCATGACCGCGCCCGGGCCGTATCGCTTAGCGCGCTTCCAGTCGCGCGATTTCCGCATTCAGCTGCGCAAGGGCACTGCGCAAGGCGTCCTCGTGGGCCAGCTGTTGTTCGCCTTGCTGCACGGCGACTTTCAACTGCGCCAGATCACCGCTGGCCTGAGCTGTTTGCACGGCCACCGCATACAGCGGCTGGACATGATGCTCGGGCGGCAGTGGTTCAACACTCGGCGCCTGATGCACCGCAACGTGCCGCACGTCCTGCCACTGGCCGCTTTCGTTGTAGCGGTAATCGACAAAGCCACTGGTCCAGTCGTTCAGAATGCCCTTGAGGCTGAACGTCTGGGCGATTTGGCTCAACGGACCGCTCGGATTACCGCCGAGGGTGAGAATGATGTAATTCTCGGTGGATGGCGTCAGCCTGGCCTCGGAATAATCGCCCCAGACCCGGGCATGGAAATTCACCGGTGGCCAGGTGCTTTGAAACACGCTCGCGGTTCCGCTGACTTTTTTGCGGACGGTATCGACCACGATATCGAGGGTCAGAACCGGTGCGCCCAGCAGTGAGTTACTGGCGATGAGGCGGGTGTGAAAAAGTCCGATCGACATGATGCTGCTCCCTTGTGAAAGTTATGGTTCCAATTGCCGATCAGCGACTTTGTACGCGGCTGATTTCTTTGTTGGCGTCGTCCACTGCTTTGCGTAGCAGCGGCAGTTGCTCCAGCTGCTGTCTGGCCTGTGCGGACAGGCTCTTCATCTGGGCCAGATCACCGCTGGCGATAGCGCCCTGAATCGGCGCGGCATAAAGCGGCAGGACCGGTTTGTACGGCTCGATCACGGGGCCGGGATTGAACGGCTGAAGGACGTTCGAAGGCACCTCCACCAGATGCGCCGGCACGTTGTTGATTTCGTGCCAGCGCTGGCCGTCGAAGTACTCATAGTTGGCCACGCCTTCGCGCCAGTCGGTGCCGACCACCAGATGGATCTTGAAGTTGATGATGGAATTGGAGCCGGGGCCACCGTGGTTGCCCTGGGCGGTGATCAGGATCTTGCTGACACCGGGCTTCATCACCGTCATGTAGGTGTATTCGCCCCAGACGTCCGAGTCGATGTCGAGCGGCGGATTGGTTGCCTGAGTCACCGCGGCGTTGCCGGTGACATGCTGCTGTGGCGTGGACACCAGCAGGTTCAGCGCAAGACTCTGCGCCCCCGGCTGACCCGTACCGATCCGGTAGCTCACCGGGAACAAGCCGACATTTTGCTGAGTAGCTGACATGTTGATTGCCTCCATTGCAGTGTGGGAAATGGCCTTAGGGTTTTTCCAGTCGAGAAACTTCTTTGGCCAGTTTTTCGTACGCGGTTTGTAGCTCCTTCGCTTCCGGCTTCGTTGAATCGCGCTGCTTCAACAAAGTCTTCATCTGCTGCAAATCGCCGCCGGTGATCGCGCTCTGGATGGCGACGCCATAGGGCGGGATGTTGTGGTTTGAACCGGTCATATCGAGGCCTTCCTTGTGTGTGCCGCTCGACCCCTTGCGCAGAAGGGGCGCCTTTCCTGACAGGCAGGCGAACGACATCGGCCAGAATTCCGGCAACCGGGATTCTCGGCGACGTGACAGCCTGATCCGTCGGGATCTGATCAATCCGCAAACAGGGTTCGCGCAGGAGCGACGCCGCAGCGCCGGCTCACGCGCAAGCGTCGTCAGCCAAAACCGTCGGGCCTGGCCTCGGGCGTCAATGAAGGGGGTTGCCGCTGGGGCAAACGGGGGAAACTCGCCTGTACGTTGGTCATCTTTCTGTCCTTGATAGAAAGCAACGAAACACAGGGATAGGTCGTTCACTCTTCAAGAGTGCAATACCCGCGCAAGCACAAAAACCATCCCTGATTTTTCTTCCAGTGCCGCTGATGGCGCTCGTCGAGCGACGTTTGCCAAGTGGCCAGCATTTTGCCAGCCACGCAACCCTAGACCCGTTTGTGCAGGGCTGCCAGAAAAAGCGCCGAACGGTCATGTCTGTCCAATGCAGGGATTTTGGCGCACGCACAACCGACCTTTCGGCAGCGTTTTTAAGCGATTGAATCGAGATCGCCATGGGCGCTGAGGAGCGTTCGAAAATCAAAAATGTACGCCGATGTACATTGCGTGTACGCCCCGTGTAAAGTCTGGTCAAAGTCTCGAAGACAGGTGCATTGCAATGACGCAGGCAGGACGGACAAAAAACAAGGCTCAGGATTCGGGATGGCGCGGTTCTGTGGACGTCTGGCTGGACGCCGCGTATGAGGCTTTGAAGGAATCCGGAGTCGATGCGGTCAGGGTGATGCCGCTGGCCAAGCGCCTGAACCTGTCGCGCACCAGCTTCTACTGGTTCTACGAAGATCGAGAGCAACTGCTCGCGGCGCTGCTGGCCCGCTGGCGGGACAAGAACACCGGTGGTCTGGTGGGGCAGTGCGAGCGTTATGCCGAAAGCGTGTCCGAGGCGATCCTCAATGTTTTCGAATGCTGGCTGAACCCCGCGTTGTTCGATTCGCAGTTTGAATTCGCCGTGCGCAGCTGGGCGTTGCAATCGGATGAAGTCGCCGGACAAATCGCGCTCGCCGACGATGCGCGGATCAATGCGCTGGCCGCGATGTTTCGGCGTTTCGGTTACGAGCCGGGGGCGGCTGATGCCCGCGCCCGGACGATCTATCTCACGCAGATCGGCTACATCTCGATGAAAACCACCGAAGACGTGATCGTGCGGTTCCGGCGAATCCCGCAGTACGTCACCGTGTTCACCGGAAAGTCACCCAAGCGGCGCGAGCTGGACCGGTTTTTCGGTCAGTTCGGTTATGCCGAGACGGAGCCGGGGGTGTTTGTTCCACTGGTGGAAACCTTCGAAGAGGCGCTGCCCGATGACCAATAAAACGCTGGGGATCATCGGCGGCACGGGCTGGCTGGGAAAGGCAATTGCCGAATCGTTGCTGGATCTGGAATTCATCAGGCCGAGTGATCTGCTGATCTCGAACCGCTCGGGCAGTGCTGATGTTGCGCCGGGAGTGCGCGTGTTGAGTGACAACCAGTCGCTGGTCGACAGCAGCGATATCGTCGTGCTCTCGGTCCGGCCCGAGCAGTTTCGGGCGTTGCAGATCGATGCCCGGGGCAAAACGCTGGTATCGCTGATGGCCGGCATTTCAGCGTCCACTCTCAGTGCCGCGACAGGCGCGCGAGTGGTGGTGCGGGCCATGCCGAACGCGGCGGTGGAGATCCGCCAATCCTATACGCCGTGGTTCGTGGCCGGCTCCTTGACCGATGAGGAGCGCGACTGGCTGCAGCGATTGTTCGAGTGCGTGGGCACCGCGGACGAGGTGCCCGATGAAGACTGCATCGATTATCTGAGCGCGTTGTCCGGCACCGGGCCGGCGTTTCCGGCGCTGCTATGCGCTGCGCTCGCCAGTCAGGCCGAAGCGGCCGGCATTCCCGCAAGGATTGCGCAGCGCGCGGCACGGGCGGTGGTGGTGGGCGGCGGTCAACTGCTGGCGACGCGGGAGCCGAAAGCTCTGCTGGATGCCTTGATGGCTTATCGCGGGGTCACGGCGGCTGCGTTGCAGTCGATGACCGGGCAGAACCTCGAAGACATCGTGGGGCGGGCCGTACAGGCCGGCGCCCAGGTTGCCCGGCGCGGCCTGTAATTGGCAGATTCAGCGACTTCCCTCCCGACACAGAAGGGAAGGCCACGCTCAGAGGTCTTTCATCAGCCGTAACGCATCGTAAATGGCCGCGTGGGTGTTGCGTGCGGCCACGGCGTCACCAATCCTGAACAGCTGAAAACGTCCCTGCGGGTCGGTGACGATGTCCTGAGTCTTGCCGGCAATCAGGTTGTGTTGTTCCACCGCACCGCCGTTGCTCGAATGCGCGCGCAGGTCGAAATACAGGTCATCCAGCGGAATCGTGCCGTGATTGACCACCACCTGATCCACCACCCGCTGCTTGTGCACCGTGCAGTAATCACTGCCGAGCGTTGCCACCAGTCGCCCGTCGCGGCGCTCGACCGAATCGACGCGATAGGTGACGGTAAAGGTGACATCCAGATCCTGCAGGCTGCGCATGTAGGGCACCAGATTCATCGCCATGACTTCCGGAGCAAAACTGCGGTCGGGGGTGACGATTTCGACACTCGCACCGCTGGCGGCGATGACCTCGGCAGCCTGTAGCGCAGCGTGGTCGCCAGCATCGTCATAGATCAGGACATGCCGGCCTGGTTTGATGTCACCGGCAATGATGTCCCAGGTCGAAACCACCAGGTCGTTGCCGGCACTCAGTACGTCCGTGTGGGGCAGGCCGCCGGTGGCGACAATCACCACATCCGGTTCATGCTGCAGCACCGTGTCGGTTTCGGCCCAGGTGTTGAAATGAAACTTCACGCCCAGACGTTCGCACTGCGCCATGCGCCAGTCGATGATGCTGATCATCTCCCGCCGACGTTCGCTGAGGGCGGTCAGACGGATCTGCCCGCCGGGGCGATCCGCCGCTTCCAGCACGGTAACGTCATGACCGCGTTCGCCCGCTACCCGCGCGGCCTCGAGCCCCGCAGGACCGGTGCCGATCACCAGCACTTTGCGTTTGCGTGCTGCCTTGGGAATGTCGTGGGGAATGGTGGTTTCCCGGCCGGTCGCCGGGTTGTGGATGCAGTAAGCGGCGCCGCCCTGGTAGATCCGGTCCAGACAATAGTTGGCGCCGACGCAGGGACGGATATCTTCCTCACGTTTTTCGATGATCTTGCGCACGATATGCGGATCGGTCATGTGCGCCCGGGTCATGCCGACCATATCGACCTTGCCTGAGGCGATGGCATGGCGAGCGGTGGCGACGTCAGGGATTTTGGCCGCATGGAAGGTCGGGAATCCGGTGGCCGCACGGATTTCACCGGCGAAATCCAGATGCGGCGAATTGCGCATGCCCTGGATCGGAATGACATCGGTCAGACCCGCATCGGTGTCGATGTGGCCGCGTACGACATTCAGAAAATCCACCAGCCCGCTGTCTTTCAGCAGGTGGGAAATCTGCAAGCCTTCGCTGGCATCGAAGCCACCGGGCAAGCCTTCATCGCCGGTGTAGCGCACGCCCAGCAGGAAGTCCTCGCCGACCCGCTGACGGATCCCGCGCAGAATGTCGAAGGTGAAGCGCATGCGGTTTTCCAGCGAGCCGCCGTACGGCCCGTCGAGTTCGTTGGTCAACGGTGACCAGAACTGGTCCATCAGATGCCCGTAGGCTTGCAGCTCCAGACCGTCCATGCCGGCGGCGTGCATCCGCTCGGCAGCGTCCACATAGTCCTTGATGATGCGCTGGATATCCCAGTCTTCCATTTTCTTCGGGAAGGAGCGGTGCGCCGCTTCGCGATGGTGCGACGGCGAAACCACCGGCAACCAGTCGGCCTTGTCCCAGCGGGTGCGGCGACCCAGATGCGTCAACTGGATCATCACCGCCGCGCCATGCTCGTGGCATTCGTCGGTCAGGTCCTTCAGCCACTTCACCACCTCATCCTGGTAGGCAAGGACGTTGTTGAACACCGGCGGGCTGTCTCTGGAAACGGCGGCGGAACCGGCCGTCATGGTCAGCGCGACACCGGCTTTGGCGCGTTCGACGTGGTAGGCGCGATACAAATCCTTGGGCATGCCGTCAACCGGGTAGGCCGGTTCGTGAGCGGTGGTCATGATCCGGTTTCTGAGCGTCAGGTTCTTGATTTTGTAAGGCTGCAACAGGGGATCGCTGGACATGGTGGTGCGCTCCGGGGTGGGCTTCATCAGGCTCGGCGACTTGAAATTAGGTCAACTGTACAGGCGTGTCAATCATCTATGACACAGGTGTACATTTTGCTTGCGCGGTGCTTCGCCCAAGCATAGGATTGCGCCAGACGCCTCAACCGCAAGGCCGTCCAGATTGAGACATACCTGCCGATCCCACCTCCCCAGGAAGACGCTTGATGAACGCTCATTCGCCTTATCGAAATACGCTTTTCGCCCTGATTCTGGCCACGCTCGCTGCACAGGCCCAGGCCGCCGAACCTGCTCCCGTGCGCATAGGCTGGGTCAACTGGTCGGACACCGAAATCACCGTCAAACTCGCCAGCGCCGCGCTCCAGGATCACCTCAAACAACCGGTGAAACTGGTGATGGCCGATATCGGCATTCAGTTCCAGGCCCTGGCCAACGGCAACATCGACCTGATCCCTATGGTCTGGCTGCCGAGTACCCACAAGGCGTTCTACGACAAATACAAGGATCGCCTCGAAGACCTCGGCGTGCTGTACGAAGGGCGGATCGGCATGGCCGTCCCGACCTCGGTGCCGATCAGT
The DNA here is from genome assembly GCF_028657055.1 of Pseudomonas aphyarum. NCBI lineage: Bacteria > Pseudomonadati > Pseudomonadota > Gammaproteobacteria > Pseudomonadales > Pseudomonadaceae > Pseudomonas > Pseudomonas aphyarum. The sequence goes on along the minus strand of NZ_JAMDGS010000001.1, from coordinate 218,498 downwards.
GAAGTGGCCAGTGTCGAGGATCTGAACAAGCCGCAAGTTAAGGAGAAACTCGAAGGCAAGATCCTCACCTCGGAGGTGGGCAACGGCCAGTACAAGCTCACGGTCAAGGCGATCGAGGAATACAGGCTTGATGGCTACAAACTGGTGGCGTCTTCGGAAAGCGGCATGCTCAATGAACTGGATCGCAACCTGAAACGGGACAAATGGTCACTGGTCAATGCCTGGAGCCCGCACTGGATGTTCTCCAAATGGTCGTTGCGCTACCTGGATGATCCGAAGCAGATTTTCGGTGGCGCCGAACAGATCCATGCGATGGCGCGCAAGGGGTTCAGTCAGGAATACCCGCAGGTGGCGTACTTTTTCGCACACTACTCGATCCCGCAGGCGGATCTGGAAAGCTTGATGATGCAGGCACGCCAGACCTCATCGGACCAGGCGGTCGCGGCCTATTACGCGGCCAACAAATCGCGGTTCGAGGCGATGTTCGAATCGGGCACGCAAACCGCCAGCAATCGACAACCCTGATCACCGGTGCCGGGGTTCCAGCAAGCGCCGGGCCCCGGCTGGCGAGGCGTTGATTCGATGTTATCCTTCGCAAAATGTGTGACAAATAGCGAAGGCGCGCGGCCCATGAACACGAATCGTGACCAATTTCCCTTGCCCGAAGACCTCAAGGTCTTCCTCACCGTCATCCGCAAGAACAGCTTTGCCAGCGCTGCCGACGAGCTAGGCTTCTCACCGGCCTACGTCAGCAAGCGCATCTCGGTGCTGGAAACCACGCTGGCGACCAAGCTGCTGCACCGCACCACCCGGCGCATCGCGCTGACCGACGACGGCGAGCGGGTGCGGATCTGGGCGGAGAAGCTGCTGGGGGATTTCGATCAGTTTCTCGGCGAGATTTCCCAGGCCCGGCACCAGCCGGCGGGCTCGCTGCACATTTGCAGCAGCTTCGGTTTCGGCCGCAATCATGTGGCGCCGGCGATCAGTCAGTTGTCCCGGTCGTGCCCGAAACTCGACATTCGGCTGGACGTGTTCGACCGGGTGGTCGATCTGGTGGGCGAGGGCTTCGATCTGGAAATCCTCGTCGGCGATGACCTGCCGGGCCAGCATCTGGCGCGCAAACTGGTGAGCAACCGGCGCGTGTTGTGCGCCACGCCGGAATACCTTGAACGCCGCGGCACGCCGCAATCCCTCGAAGACCTGAAAGACCACGATTGTCTGGTGCTCAAGGAACGCAACAACGCATTCGGCATCTGGACCCTGAGCAAGGACGGGCAAGAAGAGACGGTGCGGGTGAATGGCCCGTTGTCCTCCAACAGCGGCGAGATCGTGCTGGAGTGGGCCTTGAGCGGCGGCGGGATCCTGTTGCGCTCGATGTGGGACGTCAAACCGATGCTTGAGCAGGGCAGGCTGGTGCAGGTGCTGGACGGCTACACCCAGAGCGCCAACGTCTGGGCGGTCTATCCGACCCGGCTCAGCGAGTCGGCGAAATTGCGGGTGTGCGTGGAGTTTCTGGAAGAGTACTTCCGCGATTTGTCCGTGGAATGAAAACGGGCGGTTCAATGAACCGCCCGTTTTTTTTCGTCATCAGCCCAACCAGGGATTGTCCGCCAGATGCCGCGTCTCGAAGGCGCGGATCTGCTCGGTGCGTTGCAGCGTGGTGCCGATGGCATCCAGTCCCAGCAGCAACGATTGCTTGCGCAACTGATCGATCTCGAATCCGATCTGCGTGCCGTCCGCCAGTTCGAGGGTCTGCTGCGCCAGGTTCACGCTGATCCGCGCGGTCTCAGGGACGCTGATCGCCTCGGCCACACGCTTGAACTGCGCGTCGTCCAGTTGAATCGCCAACACACCATTGCGCTGGCAGTTGTCGTAGAAAATCCCGGCGAACGTGGTGCCGATCAAGGCCCGGATGCCGACTTGCTTCAAGCCCCACACCGCGTGTTCGCGGCTGGAGCCGCAACCGAAATTGGGACCGGTCACCAGAAACGCCGCGTCCTGCCAGGCCGGCTGATTGAGCACGAATTCCGGGTTGGGCTCGCCGGAGGCGAGAAAGCGCAGATCGAAGAACAGCCCGCGATCCAGCCCCTGACGATCGATGCCCTTGAGAAACTGCTTGGGCATGATCACGTCGGTGTCGATGTTGGACCCAAGAAACGGCGCGGCGCTGCCGCTGACGGTGTCGAAAGGTTGCATGGTTCAAGCCTCCAGCGCGACGGTGCGCACGTCAGTCAAATGGCCGGTGATGGCGGCGGCTGCGACCATCGCCGGGCTCATCAGGTGAGTGCGCGCACCGGCGCCCTGACGGCCTTCGAAGTTGCGATTGGTGCTGGACGCACAGCGATCACCCGGCGCGAGCACGTCGTCGTTCATCGCCAGGCACATCGAACAACCCGATTGCCGCCACTCGAAACCGGCGTCGAGAAAAATCTGCGCCAGGCCTTCGTCCTCGGCCTGATTGCGCACCAACGTCGAGCCGGGAACGATCATCGCCCGCACGTGGGCTGCCACACGCTTGCCGCGCACCACGCGGGCAACGTCGCGCAAATCTTCGATCCGCGCATTGGTGCAGGAACCGATAAAGGCATGGCTGATCGTCACTTCGTTCAGCGGCATGCCGGGTGTCAGGCCCATGTAGTCGAGGGCGCGCTGCAGGCCCTGACGCAGGATCGGATCGGGCTGGGCCGCCGGGTCCGGCACGTGCCCTTTGATCGGCGCAGCCTGATCGGGGCTGGTGCCCCAGGTCACCATCGGCTCCAGCGCGGCGACATCGAGGATGACTTCGCGATCGAACACTGCGCCCTCGTCGCTGTGCAGGGTTTTCCAGCGCTCGACGGCCTGCTCCCAGACCTTGCCCTTGGGCGCACGCGGCTTGCGTTGCAGGTAAGCGAACACCTTGTCGTCCGGCGCCATGAACGCACCCCGGGCGCCGGCCTCGACGGCCATGTTACAGATGGTCATGCGCGCCTCGACGCTGAGGGCGCTGATGGCCGGGCCGGTGAATTCGATGGCGTAACCGGTGGCGCCCGAAGCGCCGATCTTCTCGATCAGCGCCATGATGATGTCCTTGGAGGTGACGCCTGCGCCAAGCTCACCGTTGACCGTCACACGCAAGGTTTTCAGGCGCTTGTAGACCAGCGTCTGGGTTGCCAGCAGGTGCTCGATTTCCGAAGTACCGATACCAAAGCCGAACGCGCCCAGTGCGCCGTAAGTGGTGGTGTGGCTATCACCGGCCGCCACCACCATGCCCGGCAAAATGAAACCCTGTTCCGGCGCCACGACGTGTTCGATGCCCTGGCGCTTGTCCAGAACATCGAACAGCTCGATGCCGAAGTCGCGGCAGTTTTCTTCGAAGTACGACACCTGCCGCGCGCCCCCGGCGTCGGGCATGGTCGCGATGCGTTTCGGTGCGGTGGGGTTCACATGATCGACCACCGCCAGCGTCGCCGCAGGCCGCCACACCGTACGCCCGGCATCACGCAGGCCGCTGAAGGCCTGTGGGCTGGTGTATTCGTTGGCGACCTGGCGATCGATGTAAAGCAGCACGTGGCCCTGATCGTCGAGGGTGCAGACGGTGTGACTGTCGATGTGCTTCTGGTACAGCGTTCTCGGGCTGGGCATGGCTTGCGCTCTTTTCTGTCCGGGGCAAAAACAACATGAGGACAGAATATTGATCGCAGAAATGGCATCAAGAGCGCATTGGTGAAGCGGTTGAACACGGATTGTGAGTAATCGAGGGCGGTGAGCGATCACGCGGTGGCGTCAAAAGCCTTGTGGTAGCTGACAACACCGACTGGCAACTCACCGTCAAACGCCAACGCCTGAAAGTACTCCGCCGGGATCCCCGGCAACTCCAGGCCCGCATGGGCCTTGAAGCCAAAACGGCCGTAGTAGCCCGGATCGCCAAGCACCACGCAACCCACCCCGCCAATGCGCTGCAACTCCGCCAGCGAGGCTTTCATCAACGCCGAGCCGATGCCTTGCTGCTGGCGGGTCGGGCACACGGAGATCGGGCCCAGGCCGTACCAGTCCTGTGTTCCGGAGGAAATCGTCACAGGTGAAATGGCGACATGGCCGACCACCGTGTCGTTCTCGACGGCCACCAGCGAAACGCTGAGCTGACCGGCGCGGCGCAAGGCGTTGACGATGAATTGTTCGGTGTGGCTGGAGTGTTCTTCGTGCTGGAACGCGGCCTCGGTGATTCGGGCGATGGTGTCGATGTCTTCGGGGCGTTCGTTGCGGATTGTGATGTTTGTGTTCATGCGTTCTCGGGTGTCCCGGTCGATCAGGGTTCGAAGGGTTTCGAACAGCGGATCGGCGTTGGTGTATTGCTTGCCGTAGGCCAGGTTGAAGCCATAGTCGAAGTCTGGCGGATTCTTTCCTTGAGTGTGTTGTAAAAGTGTTTCCAGCTTGTCCAGTGCCTTCACGGCCTTGGCTTCGGGAGAACGGGCGTTTTCGTAGTCGTCCCAGAGCGCGAGTATTTCATCTCTCAGTGCGTCGTCCAGGGAGCGGGTGAGCAGCAGCAAGTCGTTGCGCTCCTGTTCGCCCTTGTCGGGAAAACCGGCTTGATCGACTGCCGGAATATCTCCGTTGATGGCTTCGCCGAGGTCATGGATGACGCACATCTTCAGGACTTTCAGCAGATCGAGCCCGGACAGGTCGTCAGCGAACACGATCACCATCAGGCACAGGCGCCAGCTGTGTTCGGCGGTGCTTTCGTTACGACCGGAAGAGGTGTGGGCGCTTCTGAGGACGTCCTTGAGCCGTTCTGCTTCGCGCAGAAAGTCGAGGCGTCCCTTGATTTTTTCGAGGTTCATACAGTGGCCGGGATAAAGAGAGCAGGGCTCAAAGCCTAGGCCCGGCCTCGATCATCGTCCACGCATAAAATATGCGGCGCGCGGCCTACAGCGTTTCCACCAGCCGTGCGGCGGTGCCGTCCGACAGCGCGATCCGCGTCCAGCGGCACAGGCTTTCGCGGATGGGCACGAGGGTTGAGTCATTGTGGCCGGTGACGAATTCCAGTGCCGGCGGCGCCGGGACTTCTCGCCAACCGGTGTCATCCAGCAAGGACTCCTTGTGCTGGATTTGCGCCGTCGCAAAGCGCCACAGCGACTGCCCCAGCAGATCGCTCAGCGGACTGCTGAACTGCGCGGCGCGGGCCGGGGAGCAGGCCAGCAGGCGATGGGTCAGGTCGCAGACCAGGTGAACCGGGCGCGCGCTGTCCGTGACCAGTCGCGCGAGGGCCTGATCGGCGGCGCTGTCGAGTCGGGCCGCGAGCAACCGTTCGAGCTGAAGATGCGCGTCCGGGTCCATCGCCTGCACGCCGCTTTCCCAGCGGGAAATGGTCGACTGGGTGACCTTGAACAACTCGGCGGCATGGCTCTGCTTGACGCGGTGCAGCACGCGCCAGCGGCGCAGGGCGATGCCGGGCAGACTGGGCTTCAACAAGGTGTCGGACATGGCGATGGATCGCAAAAGGAATGCGGGCCGACAGTCTGAAGACTGTCGGCCCGTGCTGCAAATCGACGCGATATCAGGTCATTCCGGCAGTTTGGCAATCACCTTGATCTCGAACTGAAAGCCATACAGCCACGTCACGCCGACTGCCGTAATCGTTGGATGCGGCGCCTCGCCCCAGAACTCCGGCACTACTTCCCAGATGGTTTCGAAGGTCGATTGCGGATCGACCATGAACACCGTCACGTCCACCACGTCATCGAAACTGGCGCCGGCCGCGCCGAGGATAGCGTTGAGGTTGGTGAAGGCCAGTCGAACCTGTTGTTTCAGATCCGGCTCCGGCGAGCCGTCCTCAAGGCTGCCGACCTGCCCGGAGACGAACAGAAAACCGTTGGAGCGAACCGCCGGCGAATAGCGATTGCGCTCGTAAAGGGCATGGCGTCCGGGCGGGAAAACCACGTCGCGTTTTGGCTGGGCATGGGTCATGGGGTGTCTCCTTCAATGGGTTGAAAACCTGCGATGGAGAAACTCTAGGGACTTGCCTCGGCGCGATAAACGCGCAACCTTGGCGATCACTGTTTGCGAATCCCAAACAATCGAGCCGCTATCAGAGGTGGGATATGGACCGTTTTGACGCGATGCAAGCCTTCGCGCGGGTGGTGGAGGCGGGCAGTTTCACCAAGGCCGCCGAGACTTTGCACATGAGCAAGACCACCGTGACCCAGCTCATTCAGCAATTGGAGGCGCGGCTGCGGGTCAAGTTGCTCAACCGCACCACGCGCAAGGTCAACGCCACGGCGGACGGCGCGGCCTATTACGAGCGGGTGATCAAGTTGCTGGCGGACATGGACGACGCCGAGACCAGCCTTCCCGGCGCCGCGGCCATGCCCAAGGGACGCTTGCGGGTCGACGTGCCCAGCCCTCTGGCCAACCTGATTCTGGTGCCGGCGCTGCCCGAGTTCTGCGCGCGTTACCCGGAGATCCAGATCGACATGGGCGTCAGCGACCGGATCGTCGACATCATCGATGAAAACGTCGATTGCGTGGTGCGTGGCGGCGAGCTGCGGGATCAGTCACTGATGGCGCGGAAGGTCGCCGATCTGCAACTGGGCGTGTATGCCGCGCCGAGTTACCTGGCCCGCGCCGGCACCCCGATGCATCCCCGTGAACTGGAAGACAGCCATCACCGCGTGGTCGGTTTCCTCTGGGCGCGCACCGGCAAACCGGTGCCATACGCCTTGCACAATGAACACGAAGACTTGCAGATCAAGGGCCGTCATGTGCTGGCCGTCGATGACGGCAATGCCTATTTGTCGGCGGGGCTCGCGGGGCTGGGCGTGTTGTGGTTGCCGAAATACATGTCCAGGGCGCACGAGGCGAATGGTGATCTGGTGCCGCTGTTCGAAGACTGGCGCCTCGATCCGATGCCGCTCTACGTCGCGTACCCGCCGAACCGCCACATCAGCCGCAAGTTGCGGGTGTTCATCGACTGGATCGCCGAGGTGATGGCCCGCCACGCGCCGGTCATGGATCGCCCAGGTTCGCCAGCAGCCACTCGGTAAAACTGCGGGCCATCGGATCGTTTTCGCTGTCGCGGTGGGTCAGCAGCGCCCAGTTCGGGCCGCGAATGGTCTCGTCCACCAAGGGCTGCAACAGCCCGTCGGCCCGGGCCTTGCGGCTGAGCAACTGGCTGACCAGCGCGATGCCGAGCCCGCCGCAGGCTGCGTCCAGCAACAGGCCCGGATCGGAAAAGTTCAGGCCTTGATCCTGCTGGCCGACATCGATCCCCGATTCCACTGCCCAATGACTCCAGTCCATTTCCCGCTCGCCGTGCAGCGTTGTCCGCTGTGCGCTCGGCACGTTCAGCAGGCTCGGATGACACGCCGGGTAGAGCCGATCAGCGTGCAGCACCTTGAAGCTGCATTCAGCCTGCGAACTGATGTCGTCGCGCACCGCCAGATCGATGGTCTGGGTCGCCATGTCCGGTACGTCATCGGTGCTGAAAATCCACAGATCCACATTCGGATGCTGTCGGCGGAAATCCCCCAGACGCGGCAGCAACCAATGCCGGGCAAACGCCGGCGTGGTGTTGAGCACCAGCTGATTGGGTTTCTGGTATTGCCCCAGCCGCCGGATGCCCACCGACAGTTGCTGCAGCATCGCCTGGGTGGTGCTGAGGAGATCGTAGCCGGCGTCGGTCAGGCTGACGCTGCGCCCGCTGCGGAAAAACAGCGGCTGCTCTAGATACGCCTCAAGGCTGCGGATCTGCTGGCTGATGGCCGACTGCGTGAGGCTCAGTTCCTCGGCGGCCTTGTGGAAACTGCCCAGCCTTGCGGCGGCTTCGAAGCCGCGCAACGAGCTGAGGGGTGGCCAGTGTTTCAGCATGATCGATAAGTTCCTCTAATCAGTTTTCCGCTAAATCCATCGTTTGTTTGCCCTTAAGGCCGCCATTAGCATGCACGTCAACGCCGCCAAGGCTGTTTTCATTGAACACAATGGCTTAACTCAAAGGGCTTTTTACCATGCAGCAGAACAAAAACAACAACAGCGGTTGGATGATGCCGGCAGAGTGGGTGAAGCACGCGGCAACCTGGATGGTCTGGCCACACAATCAGGCCCTGTGGGAGTCGGGCTGGGGCGTCACCTTGCCGTTGGTGCAGGAAGATTTCGCCCGCGTCGCCAATGCCATCGCGAGGTTCGAGCCAGTGAAAATGGTCGTCGATCCGTCGGCCATCGCCAGCGCCAAAGCCTTGTGCGGACCGAACATCGAACTGATCCCGCTGGCGGTCAACGACAGCTGGTGCCGCGACTCCGGCCCAAGCTTCGTGGTGCACCCGGAGCAAGGTCTGGCGGGGGTGAGCTGGCGTTTCAACGCGTGGGGCGGCAAGTCGGCTCACGACCTGGACGAAAGCCTGGCCCGCCGCGTGCTCAATCGTTTGGGCGGCGAGTGCTTCGGCACGGCGCTGAGCAACGAGGGCGGCGCGATCCATGTCGACGGTGAGGGCACGTTGATCACCACCGAATCGGTGCTGCTCAATCCCAACCGCAACCCCGGTGTGAGCAAGGCCGAGATGGAAGAAATTTTCAGCCGCCTGCTCGGCGTGAAGAAAACCATCTGGCTGCCGGGGGATCCGGATTACGTCACCGGCGACATGACCGACGGTCACGTCGATGGTGTCTGCGCCTTCGCTCGCCCTGGCGTGTTGCTGGTGGACGCTACCCATGATCGCAGTTCGGTGTATGCCGAAGTCGTGCGGGAAAACCGCCGCGCACTGGAACTCGCCACCGACGCTCAGGGCCGCAAATTCGAGCTGATCGAGCTGTATGAAGCCACCGATGCGGTGGACACCGAAGCCGAAGTGTTCTGCGCCTCGTACACCAATTTCTACATCGCCAACGGCGCGATCATCATGCCGGCGTACGGCATCGAGGCCGACCATGTCGCGGCGCAAACCCTGGCCAAGGCGTTCCCGGGGCGTGAAGTGGTGCCGGTACAGATCAATCACCTGGCCCACGGCGGCGGCGGTGTGCACTGCATCACCCAGCAACAGCCAGCCTGGCCGGTGGAGGGTTGATCGATGACTTTGCTGAAAGTCGCCACTACCCAGATGCCGTGCACCTGGGACCTGAAAAGTAACCTCGATCGCGCCGAGCAGTTGGTGCGTGAAGCGGCCGCACAGGGCGCACAAGTGATCCTGTTGCAGGAGTTGTTCGCCACGCCGTATTTCTGCATCGAGCAGAGCCACCATCACATGGCGCTGGCCGAGGAGTACCGCGACAGTCAGGTGCTGTCGCGCTTCGCCGCGCTGGCCCGTGAACTGGGCGTGGTGCTGCCGCTGAGCTGGTACGAGAAGGCCGGCAATGCCTACTTCAACTCCCTGAGCGTGGCCGATGCCGACGGGCGTTTGCTGGGTGTGTACCGCAAGACCCACATCCCCAACGCCATCGGTTATCAGGAGAAGGAATATTTCAGCCCCGGCGACACCGGTTTCAAAGTCTGGGACACCGCGTTCGGTCGCCTCGGCGTGGGCATCTGCTGGGATCAGTGGTTCCCCGAAACCGCGCGCTGCCTGGCGTTGATGGGCGCTGAAGTGCTGCTGTTCCCGACGGCGATCGGCTCGGAACCGGGCTGCGCGGATCTGGATTCGCGGGACCACTGGCAGATGACCATGCGTGGCCACGCCGCAGCCAACCTGCTGCCGGTGATCGCGTCCAACCGCGTTGGCCGTGAAGTGGCGGGCACCGATGCAACGCTGCAAATGAATTTCTACGGCTCGTCGTTCATCTGCAACCACAAGGGGAAAATGCTCGCCGAAGCCGACCGCGCCAGCACCGGCGTATTGGTGCAAAGCCTGGATCTGGCAGCCATGCGTGAAGATCGCCTGAGTTGGGGCATTTACCGCGACCGTCGCCCGGAAATGTACGGCGCCTTGTTGAGCCAGGACGGCCGTCACCTTCACGCCCGCTGGAATCCTCAAGGAGTCTGATATGCCTACTTCACACAAGTGGTTGCTTGGCGCTCTGGGCCTGGCGCTGGCCGGTTTGATGCCGGCCGTGCACGCCGAAGACAAGACCCTGCGGCTGTACAACTGGGCGGATTATTTCGCCGAAGACACGCTGACAAAGTTCACCGCCGAAACCGGGATCAAGGTGATCTACGACGTGATGGACGGCAGCGAAACCCTGGAAGCCAAGATGCTGTCCGGCGGCAGCGGCTATGACCTGATCTTCCCCGGCGACACCGTGGCCGAACGGCTGATGCGTGCCGGCAGCCTGTTGCCGCTGGATCCTTCGAAGGTCACGGCGATGAACGACATCGAGCCCGGCCTGCAAAAACTGCGCAGCCATTACGAGCATTCGAACAAGGCCACGGTGCCGTACACCTGGGGCACCATCGGCCTGACCTACAACGCCGAGCAGATCAAACAGCGTATGGCCGACGCGCCGGTCAACAGCCTCGACATGCTGTTCAAACCGGAGCTGGCCGCCAAGTTTGCCGATTGCGGGATTTCGATGATCGACTCGCCGGACGAAGTGCTGGCCGTGGTGCTCAACTATCTGGGCCGCGACCCGCGCAGCGCCAAGCCTGCGGATCTGGCGGCGGCCAGTGATCTGCTGATGAAGTTGCGGCCGTACATCCGCAAATTCCAGTCGCAACCGGTGACCGATCTGGTCAACGGCAACCTGTGCCTGTCCCTCGGCTACAGCGGCGACATGACCCAGGCCCAGCGCACTTCGGACAGCGCCGGCAAGCAGACCCGCTTCCAGTACCGCGTGCCGCGCGAGGGCACCACGGTGTGGATGGACACCATGGCCATTCCGGTCGATGCCAAACACCCGGAATACGCCTACGAATTCATCAACTTCGTGATGCGCCCGGAGAACATGGCCGCGATCAGCAATTTCACCGGTTACCCGACCTCCAACGCCAAGGCCCGGCCAAACGTGGATGAGGCGATGCGCAACAACCCGGACATCTACCTCGACGAAGCGACCTATGCTCGTCTGATACCGGGCAAGGATATTCCCCAGGCCGACATGCGCGCCCGCATGCGCACCTGGACCAAGTTCAAGACCGCCACTGCAAAGTGATTTTTCCGGGCTGCTTCGGCAGCCCCTTACACATCAGGAAGTTACACATGCCAACTCGTCGCGAGTTCATCAAACAGGTTTCAGTCGCCGCCGGCGTAGGCGCTGCCGTCATGGGCCTCGGCCTGTCACCGGCGCGCGTACTGGCGGCCAGCGAAGGTCGCTGGTTCATGCCCGACGAGGGCGACAAGCACGAACGCGCCTACATGGCCTTCGGCGCGCAGGATGCGATCTGGGAAGACTTCACCGAAGACGTCCAGGAAGCCCTCGGCCGGATCGCCCGCGCCATCGCCCGCTACGAACCGCTGACCATCTATTGCCGCAGCGGCGAACGCAGCCTGGCCGAAGAGATTTGCGGCACGTCCAACATCACCTACCAGATCGCCAACCTCGACGACATCTGGATGCGTGACATCAGCGCCAACTTCGTCATCGACGACAAGAATGGCCTGGGCGCGGTGGACTTCAACTTCAGCGGCTGGGGCAACAAGCAGCAGCACTCGAAAGACGCGAAGATCGCCAAACGCGTGGCGGCCGATGCGCAGGCGACCTACCAGCGCAGCGAACTGGTGGGCGAGGGCGGCGGCATCGAAGTCGATGGCCACGGCACCGCGATCATGACCGAAAGCTGCTGGGTCAACGAAAATCGCAACCCCGGCTGGAGCAAGGCCGACGTCGAGGCTGAGCTGAAGGCACGCCTCGGTCTGCGCAAGATCATCTGGCTGCCGGGCATCAAAGGCAAGGACATCACCGATGCCCACGTCGATTTCTATGCGCGCTTCGTCACGCCCGGCGTGGTGATCGCCAACCTCGACACCGACCCACGCTCCTACGACAACAAGGTCACTCTGGCGCACCTGGAAATCCTGAAAAAGGCCACCGACGCCGACGGTCGCCCGCTGCAGATCCACACCGTTTCGCCACCGTTGAAGCCACGCAAGACCAAGTTCAACAGGGACAACGACGACTTCGCCGCCGGTTACATCAACTATTTCGTGATCAACGGCGCGGTGATTGCCCCGGAATTCGGCGATAAGGACGCCGATAAGAAGGCCTTCGACCTGCTGAAAAAGCTCTACCCGAACCGCGACGTGGTGCAGATCAACATCGACGCCATCGCGGCCGGTGGTGGCGGGATTCACTGCGTGACCAGTCACCAGCCGGCGTAAGGCTCAGCGCCTACGCACGGCCACGCATTTGATTTCCACCAGCAACCCCGGATGGGCCAGTTCGCTGACGCCGATGCAGGTCCAGGCGCAGAAGCCTTTGGGGAACACGCGGTTTTTCACGTCACGAAACACCGGCATGTGTTGGCTCATGTCGACGTGATAGGTGGTCATCTCCACCACATCGTCGAAGGTGCAGCCACCGGCCTTCAGCACTTCGTCGAGGTTTTCCCAAGCGCGGATGAATTGCTGCTCGGGGTCTTCGATGACCTTCAAGTCAGCCGTCCGGCCCACCTGGCCGGCGCAGTAAAGCGTGTCGCCCACCAGAACCGCCGGAGCGTATCCGGCGCGTTCGACAATGGTTTTCATGGATTCGGGGATGATGATTTTGCGATCGGGCATCGTGTTTTCCTTCAGTGACGGATTTCAGCGACCGTGTGCAACCGCTGCCAACTGCTCGGTATCCACTCGCACAAACACCGAATCGCCCACCGCCGTCAGCACATCACCGGTGTAGACCTCGCAGATCACTCGGGTCTTGCGCCCGACTTCACCGTCGACTCTGGCCTTCAGTATCAGCGGTACGCCCATTGGCGTCGGTTTGATGAACTTGATGCCGAGGTTGCCGGTGACGCAGTTGATGCGCGGCAGGCTTTCGGGTTCGCGTTGCTCGGCCCGGTAGTGATACGCCATCGCGGTCCAGTTGGAATGGCAGTCCACCAGCATCGCGATCAAGCCGCCGTAGACCAGCTCCGGCCAGCCGCAGTATTTGGCCTCGGGCACGTGCTCGGCCATGACGTGCACGCCGTCCTCGTGCCAGAAACTCTTGATGTGCAAACCGTGCGGGTTGCTGCTGCCGCAGCCGAAGCAGACGCCCTCGGGGGCGGCGGTGTCTTGCAGGGAAGTGTCGTGGGTGGCCATGCCGGGATCATCCTTAAACGGTTAGCGGAACCGGGCGGATTCTAACCCTGAATAAAGGACGAAGCTTGAGCAATGCGATTGTTCGCTCAAAAGGCGCGGGACTGGCCGAGCCAGGGCGGGCGTAGCTTTACGTCAGATCAACAACCCCAGCGTGTCGCGGCGCACTAGGTGCGCTCCGCCAGGTTGCGTTGAAACTCTTCGAAGCTGCAGGGCAGCGTCGTGGCCTTGCGTTTTTTCGACTTGTCGCGCTCGTCCGGCAGTTGATCGCTCAATTCCCAGACCTCAAGCATCTTTGCGTATTCGAAAGCATGGCGCGGGTCGATCTGAATCCACTGCTGGAACGCCTGGCGTTCGTCGGGCGTGCAGGTTTCGTCTTGCAGGCGCATGCACCAGTGCGCCGCTTGCGTCAGGATTTCATCATCTGCGTCGTTCATTGACGGGTTCCAGAAGGGGCGAAGACTGCAGTTTACGTGGGTGCTTGCAAAAAAAACGTCAAAGCACGTCGAGTATTTAAACGGTTAGTGAACGTTTAACGGACAAAAAACGCCGCCAATGGACAGATCGCGCCATGATTTGCGGGCTTCGCCGATTTGTCATATTCCGTCACATTTCAATGCAGATAGTGGGCAGCCCAACGTGTTTCCAGTGAGGCTGCCCCGTGTTTCAACGTCTTGTGTGTTCGCTGTCCGTGCTGAGTCTGTCCATTGCTGCCGCCCAGGCTGCCGATCTCGATACCCCGCGTCTGGTGGGCATCGACAACTTCCGGGATATCGCCGGCACCACCACCGCCTATTCGACGGCCCACGACGGCACCATGCGCGCCGGCGTGTTCTACCGCTCCAACGCGCTGACGCCGACAGCGTCGGACCTGGCGACCCTCAACGGTCTGGGGATCAAGGCCGTTTACGACCTGCGCACCCCGAGCGAAATCGCGGCCACGCCGGACACGATGATCAGCGGGGCGACTTACCAGAACATCGACATCATCGGCGCCACTACGTCGGGGGCGAACATCACCACGGTCTCGTTCAAAAGCGCAGCCGATGCGACTGCGATGATGCAGGAAACCAACCGTGCGTTCGTCAGTGACGCCGGCATGCGCGGGCAGTTGGGCGTGCTGTTCAACGAACTGGCCGGTGTCGACGGTGCCGCACTGTTCCATTGCACCGCCGGCAAGGATCGCACCGGCTGGACGGCGGCCGTGCTGCAAAGCATCGCCGGGGTCGACAACGCGACGATCATGAGCAACTACCTGGCGACCAACGACTACACCGCCGACCGCGTGGCCAAGACCCTGGCGATGATGCCGCCGAGCATGGCGGCGATCTACGCGCCGCTGCTGGGCGTCGAGGCCAGTTACCTGCAAGCGGGCCTGGATCAGGTGACCGCGCAATACGGCAGCATGGACAACTACCTCAAGCAGGGGCTGGGTCTGTCCCAGGAAACCATCTATGTACTGCGCGGCAAAATGGTCGAGTACAACAGCCTGCCGGGTCAGGCAGGGCTGATCGGCAACGCCGCCGCTGGCGCGCAACTGTTGCAGGAATTGCAGAACAGCAAACTCTCGGGCACTTACAGCGCCTACAACTATTACCTGCAATCGGCCATCGACGCCGGAACCCTTAGTGGCGTCGAGACCACGGTCGGCGGTCAGGTACATGCGGATGCGGCCAGTTACCTGCTGCGTCAGAACGCGATGATCGAACAGGCTGCGGCGCCGTTCGCCAGCGGCACCGACCTCAAGGTCGGCCAGTACCGATTGTGGAGCACCGCGCTCGCCGGTTACCTCGGCACCGACGGCTCGGCCCATGCGCAAAGCAGCAACGAACACAGCCAGGGCCTGATGGTTGGCGTCACCCAGCGCTTCTCCGAACAGCTCAGCGCTCGCGGCGGCATCGGTTACAGCAAAGGTTCGGTGGGTGGCGCAGGCGGAGAGGCCGACACCGATTTCACCTTCCTCGACCTTGGCGCCCGTTATGGTTTCACCAGCCTGGAACGTGGCCTGTTTGTCGATGCCAACCTCAGCGCCGGTTACGTCGACTACGACAGCAAGCGCGACCTCGGCGGCGGCCTCGGCTCGGCGAAGGGCGACACCCACGGCAATCTCAGTGGCGCGACGCTGGCGCTGGGGTATCGCATGCCGCTGAACACTGTGATTCTGGAGCCGAGCCTCGGCGTACGGGTCAGCCGTCTGGACCTGTCGGGCTTCCAGGAGAAGGGCAGCGAACTGGCCCTTAATGTCGATGACATTCAGGAAACCCGCCGCAGTGCGGTGGCTAATCTTGACGTTTCGTTCGCCCCGATGCCGATGGGCGCGTGGCAACTGGTGCCGGGCGTGCGGGTCGGCTACGAGCGTGTGCTGGGCGATCATCAGGTCGACAGCGAAGGGCATCTGCTGGGGCTGGATATCGAGCAGCGCGCGGCGTTCGATAACCGCGATCAGTTCAGTGGCGGTGTGAATGTCATGGCCAATCTCGGCGCCCTAAGCGTGGGTGCCGAAGTCGGTGCCAGCGGTGGCGGCGACAGCCACGGTTTCAGCGGCGGACTCAAAGCCAGTTACCAGTTCTGACAAGACTGTAGGTGAAGAAAAAGGACTGCCTCAGCGCAGTCCTTTTCGCATTTCTGCAGGGCTCACGCCGTAGGCGTCCTGAAAGTACTGGCAGAACCGGCCGACGTTGCTGAACCCGAATTGCAGGGCCACGTCGGTTACCGATGACGATGGGCCTTGCTTCAATGCATCACAGGCGCGCTCCAGCCTGACCTGGCGCTGGTACGCGACAATCGAGGTGCCGACGAACCGCCGGAAACCTTCCTGCAACGCCCGCAGGCTGACGTTCACCAACCCGGCCAGATCCGTTCCGCTGACCAGTTGCTCGGGATGCGCCTGAATGTATTCGATGGCCTGTTTCACATGCCGTGGTGCGATCTGCGCCTCGGGGCGGCGCAAGGCCTCGCTGAAGTTGTGCGGCCATGCTTCCAGCACCGCGTCCACCAGCATCTCCCGCAGGCGCGACGGCATCAGCGAACCGGCGTTCAACAACAGGTCGAATTCAGTGCCGGTGGCCAGATCGATCAATGCACGAATGCCCTGAAACGCTGGGCTGTTCAGATCCACCCTCGGCTCGAAATGCAGCTTGTGCACGATCGGTCGTCCCAGCAGTGACGACAGCCGTTCGGTGAGCGCTGCGCGGCTGATCGACATGCCGTGCTGGGCGTGATTGTCGATAAAGCGCATCGAGCGCAGGTCCGCCTTGTCGATGGCCAGCCCCACGTCGCTCAGCCCCACGGCTTCATGGTTGAAAACGATCTTGCCGGCGGTGGGAATGACGAAAGTGATTTCGTCGAACGGCTCGGGGAACGCCACGGTGAAATCGCCCCGGTAATGCATGCGCCGGAAACTCAGACCTTCGTACCGCCCGTAAACGCCGCCGATGATGATGTCTTTGGGCGGCGGCGGAGTGTCGCCGTAACGGTTGCCGAACAATCGCGAAAACAGGGCGCCGAAGTCGTCGCAGGCCATGTTGTCGGATCGCAGGATGAGGGTCTGGCGCGTCGGGCTTGAGTACACCGGGAGGGTCACCTTGGTGGTCGGGGCATGGGGGCGCGAAGACATTACCAAGGGAGAATGACGCCGATGTGACAGCGCGCAATGCTGTGCGTGAACGCCACGCACAGCATCGAGCGAAGTGGGTCAGGTGTGATGAATGTCGCGATCCTTGGTTTCCGGCATGAAGAAAATCCCGAGAATCGCCGTCATCACCGCAATCACGATCGGGTACCACAAGCCGTAGTAGATATCCCCGGTGGCCGCGACCATCGCAAACGCCACCGTCGGCAGGAACCCGCCGAACCAGCCGTTGCCGATGTGATACGGCAGCGACATCGAGGTGTAGCGGATGCGCGCCGGGAACAGCTCGACCAGCCAGGCCGCGATCGGGCCGTAGACCATGGTCACGTAGATCACGAGGATGGTCAGCAGCAGCAAGACCATCGGGTAATTGGTCTTGGCCGGGTCGGCTTTTTCCGGGTAACCGGCTTCTTTCAGCGCGGTCGTGAGGCTGGCGGTGAAGGCATCGTTGCGGGTCTTGAAGTCGGCGGCCGGGAGGGTCGTGCCTTCGAAGCTTTCGATGACCTTGTCGCCGATGCGCACCTGGGCCACGGTGCCCGGTTCCGCTACCACGTTTTCATACGGGATCGCCCGCTTGGCCAGAATGGTCTTCGCCAGATCGCAGGAGCTGGTGAATTTGGCCTTGCCCACCGGATCGAACTGGAACGAGCACTGGTCGGGGTTGGCGATCACCTTGACCGGGTTCTTTTCCTGAGCGATGAACACGTCGGGGTTACCGTACTGGGTCAGCGCGTGGAAGATCGGGAAGTAGGTCACCGCCGCCAGAATGCACCCGGCCATGATGATGCCCTTGCGCCCGATGCGGTCGGACAGGCTGCCGAAGATCACGAAGAACGGCGTACCGATCAGCAGCGAACCAGCAATCAGCAGGTTGGCGGTCTGCGGGTCGATCTTCAGGGTCTGCAGCAGGAAAAACAGCGCGTAGAACTGCCCGGTGTACCAGACCACCGCCTGGCCGGCGGTGCCGCCGAGCAGGGCCATGATCACGATTTTCAGGTTGTCCCAACGGGCGAAGGATTCGGTCAGCGGCGCTTTCGACGCCTTGCCTTCAGCCTTCATCTTCATGAACACCGGTGACTCGCTCAGTTGCAGGCGGATGTACACCGACACGATCAGCAGCAGGATCGACAGCAGGAACGGAATCCGCCAGCCCCAGGCCTCGAACGCCTCGGTGCCCAGCGCCGTGCGGCAAGCCAGAATCACCAGCAGCGACAGAAACAGCCCCAGCGTCGCGGTGGTCTGAATCCACGAGGTGAAGAACCCGCGTTTGCCCTTCGGCGCATGCTCGGCCACATACGTCGCCGCGCCGCCGTACTCACCGCCCAGCGCCAGACCTTGCAGCAGCCGCAGGGTAATCAGAATGATCGGCGCCGCGACCCCGATGGTCGCGTAACCGGGCAGGAACCCGACAATCGCCGTCGACACACCCATGATCACAATCGTGATCAGAAACGTGTGCTTGCGCCCGATCATGTCGCCCAACCGCCCAAACACAATCGCCCCGAACGGCCGCACCGCAAAGCCTGCGGCGAAGGCGAGCAGGGCGAAGATGAACGCCGTGGTCTCGTTCACCCCGGCAAAGAAGTGCTTGGCGATGATCGCGGCGAGTGAGCCGTAAAGGTAAAAGTCGTACCACTCGAACACCGTGCCGAGGGACGACGCAAAGATCACCTTGCGCTCCTCGCGGCTGATACTGTGGTTGGTGGGCGGCGCGCTGCCGGTGGACATGCTGTCGAGTACTGCCATGGGTGTTCTCCGTCGTGCTTGTTTTTGTAGGCCGGAGCACTTCATCAACGTCGCGTACCCGAGGCCTGTGGCGGATGCCGGAACAGGTGTTTCGTGGAGCGTGCACAGAATCACCGCCCCGCGCGGGAGGGCGGGGTTTCATTGAGCATAATTGGGATTGGGGGGATATCCAGTGGCGGGGATTGATCGACTGATGCAGGGGCGGCAGGAGAGACCCGCCGCCAAGGGTTTTATTCCGTCGGCACGACGTTATCCAGCACCTGATTCACCGCCAGTTCCGCCAGCATCACGATCTGCGCGATGCCTTGGGCGGTCTTGCGGTGGGGGCCTTCGAGGAGGTCGACGAAGTTGTTGAGCATGACGTTGGCGGAGCCCAGGGTTTCGACGGCGTCGGCGAGCAGGGATTCGTTGTTGCTGGCCGGGTTGGCCTGGTAGAGGCGGTTGGGGTAGTAGGGCGCGGCCATCATGTGGGCTGATATCGGGCCGAGGTGGTAGTCGAGGGCGCGGTTGGCGGCTTCGTTGAATCTCTTTGAATCAGGGCATTCGTAGGGGGAGGTTGGGTCGGTGATGCTGGCCGGTTCGGTGACCGGGGGATTCGGTGTAATTTTGAACATGCGATCTTCCTTTTACAGTAGAGCCGCAACCTGTTCGCTGCTAAACGAAGGGGGTGGCAGCTGTGCGCAAGTTAGCAGACCGGAAGGAAGACCAAACCCGGCGCACCCGAAGATGCCATGCACACAGCTACCATCAAGCGCAGGTGAATACCTGACTGAAGATGCCAATGCAACCGTAAGTCCATCCTGTCCGGGCTGCTAAACCCGATCACTGGAAATCAGTGACCCGATCCAAGTTACCGGCCGACCCCAAGGCGCACAAGCCGGCGGATTCTGGCGTAGCCGTAGGCTCTGGCGCAAGGATTTGTGGGCAATTGCGCGTAACTACAGGTGTCTTTAAACACTCATGGCGAAACATGTTTATGGGCACTTAAAACCCACTGAAACCTCCGCCCGAAACCACCCCGAAAACCACCATGGCTTCAATCCCGCCGCCGTGTCTGTAAACTGGCCGCCCGAAACGGCGCGCGATGGCGCCGTCCTCACTGCCAGCGAAGGACTTTCCAATGGCCAACCAAGACATCACCTACACCCCGGATCCGGATGCAGACTCGATCTCTTCGGACGTGACCGAATTCAACGGCATCCTGATGTCGACCCAGATTCCGACCCGCGCCGATGGCAGCCTGGAACTGGGCGACGTCACCGCGCAAAGCGAATGCACGTTGCAGGCGCTGAAAGTGGCGCTGGAAAAGGCCGGTAGTTCGATGGACCGCGTGTTGCACCTGACCATTTACCTGACCGACATGGCTGATCGCGCTGCGTTCAACGAGGTTTACAAGCGCTTCTTCGCCAAGCCTTGGCCGGTGCGTGCGGCGGTGGGTGTGGCGGCGCTTGCGGTTGAAGGGATGAAAGTGGAAGTGACTGCGATGGCCGCCAAAGCCTGACTTCGGCTTTAGACACGCAATTTGTAAGGCGGCTTCGAGTGCTGGCTATTCAACACTTGGGCCGCCATAGAGGCCAATAGGAAAATTACAACGAAGCACGTAGTTTTTTAACTACGCAACTTTAATCGTGCGGTCGTCTAACTCTATTGTTGTTCCGTATTTCTTCTTTAAATTTTCATCATGAGTAACAATTATCAAGCAGGGTGTGTTGGAGGCTAGCCACTCAATAATTCTTTGAGCCATTCTTTTATCCAGGGCTGAAGTAGGCTCATCCAGTATTAGGGTAGGTTTTTCTCTTAGGATGGCTCGGCCAATAGCAATTCGTTGTCTTTCTCCACCGCTTAGTCCACTGCCAGAAATGTCTATAATGGTCGCAAGCGACGCCTCAATGTTAGTGCCTTTTCGTGACAATTCCAAAAGCTCAAATATTTGAATTAATTTTTGTGGGTTAGCATTCTCTGTCCCATAAAGAAGATTATCTTTTAACGTGCCGGGTAGCAAAATCGGTTTTTGTGGTGCCACAGAAACCTCAGAAAGTATGTATTCACTTAATGATTCGTTTATCAAGTGTCCTTTGTAGAAGGCCTTGCCTGTATAGTTGTCTTCGAAGCCAAGCAGGGTATTTATAAGTGTCGTTTTCCCGGCGCCTGAACGGCCTGATATTATGTTTACGCCTGGGCCAAATTGGCAGTCGATATTGTTGAGGATGGTTTTCTGGTTTTTTACGAGTGATACACCGTGAAGGGCAAAGCTTTGTGCATTTTTATGTTGTTTTGGTTGGTGCGACTCTTTGATGTCCTCTTCGATGTATTTAATACCGTCGTTCAACGATATGAAATTTGCCTGAAGGTTGATTAATGTTCCAGCTAGAATGTGTAGCTGCATCGTGAACATGGTGATGTATCCAGCAACCATGACGAAATCCCCTGCAGTAAAGTTTGCACGGTAATTGACCCCCGCTAATATTACAAAAAAGGCCAGGGTTGCGCCGATTGCAAGTCCTTGACAGCCAACACGTATACCCATATGAATATTCGCATTTCTGATTGTCTTGACGTAGCTGTTGAAGAAAGACTTTCCTGAGCTAAGTTCCTTGGTGAGGCTGTTGTTCAGCTTGATGTCGTAAACTCGGCTAAGCCGTTCAATGGTGTAGCTGGACAGATTGTTTTCAGCTTCAAATAGATTTTTGTGGATGTTTGAGCTTGACTTGGCTACGTAGATGGATATTGAGGTCAATGCTATGCAAGCGACAAGGAATAACATTGCATACGCTGCGCCCATTATTTTATATAGCACACACACTGCAATAAGCATTTCTATCGCGATAGGGATGATTGTCCAGAAAATACCAATAGTAACCAAGCTGAAGCTGCCTGATGATCGACTTATATCGGCGACTACGTACCCGGGGTCAAGCGTCTGCTGTTTTTTATACGAGTATCTAAATATTCTAGAAATAATTGCTTCGTAAAGCGTGGCGTCGCATTTTGCCAGTACCCAGGCCGAAAATATGCCGCGAATATTGGATAGAACCTGCGAAGCTGTCCATAAGACTGCATACGAACCCGCAAAAAAAAGAAATTGGGTCTGCGCGCTCTCCGCACCATCAAGGGTGTTTGCTGCATTTCTCAATAGAACAGGAATGAGCGAGTTCAAGGCGCTGCATATAATGAATATCGCGGAAACTCCAGCGAATCCCAGTGTGAACCAGCGATAGTTTTTCGATATTATTTTAAATATTTTTATGTAATGACTGGTCAAATTCATTTGCGGGCCCATTATATTTTCAGGATTTTTGGAAGTTTTCTTGATAGGTCTTTGTCATCCGCTATAACCTGCCCGTCTACCTCGACCCACGCATGCGAAAGGAAATCAAATAATTGAACGCCGATAAAAAAATCACAGGATTTTCCATTTTTTATGGCGTGGTTGAATAGGCAGATAGAAGACTCCAGGCATTTGATCTTAAATGGGAGCGCAACTGACGCGGCATGAATTTCGCGTGCGTAGCTTTCGAGTCTGTCGAGATAAGAGGCGTTATGTTTTTCTATGAGGTGCTTTTTTGATAACCGCATGTTATCGAGCACTGATCCCAGGCCACATCGGTTGAGCTTTGCTTTCAGCCTTATCAGGTCGAGGGCGGCCCGCACAGTCGGTAGAAGTCCGGTGCTTTTGGAAATCTGATTTCTACCGGTTCTCCATATGTAGTTGTCAACGCCTTCATAATTTTCTTTGGCTGTTATTAGAGTCTGAGGGGTGTTCGAATGGCTTATTACGTTCAATGCGGTGAGTTTCTTGCACATGGCGTAGTACTGGTCGTTGAGTTTGTCTCCCTCAATCAGGACTTTGGTTTGTGCCTCACTGAAAACGGTATACGAATCACGTCTCTCGTCAAGAATGACTAGTTGGTTGTGCATCAGAATGTGGTGTATATGTGGCTGAAAGGCAAAATCCATTTAATCCTTCTCCTTCGTTAAAGACCCTTGATCAAGGATGCACAAATGATTTTTAGCAGGATCGGGTCTACGCCGCCGATACCCAGTGCCGAACGACTGATGGCGTTTTCTACGTGTGACATGTTGATCAGGTTGTCTTTTGTGAGCCAGCTTTTTGTCAATTTGTTCAAGATTCTTTCTTTATGGTGTTTTAAAGCTCTTTGGTAGGCGCTTGTAATGTGGCCCTTGTCACTTCTGAGAGGGATGGTTGGGTATTTTTTGTTTGTTGCATATCTTAGCGGAAGTCTGGTGGCGAATTCGTTGAACATGTTGTAGGGGTTTTGATTTAAGGCGAATTCGACCATTTCCTTGCTTGTAAATGGATAGGCTATTTTTGTTGTTTTATTCAAAGTCGTGCTTGTTGCATTTTGAGCCATGGCTTGCATCGTCGCTTGCAAGTGCACATCTCTCAGGTTTTCAGGTCTCCCGATATTTAGCAGTGGCGGAACCTGAATGTTTAGAAAATCATTTCGCTGATTATATTGATGATTTCGCTGCTTTCGATTGCTGGATAGGGTTTCGTAAATGCTCGATCCAGTTAGTTTTGAGATTTTTACGGCTATCTTTAAACCATTGATAATGTTTTTTCTTTTGAATAGATCCCGAAAAGCTTGTGAGGGGACGGGGTCTAGAAAAACGTGATCACCACCGTGACCGTCTAATATAATGTAGTCTTCGTCTAAATGGCTGGATATGAAGTCTCCTTCTTTTTCGAAGACCTGATCAGACGCCATGCCCAAATTAACAAAGTAGTGATTGTCTGGGTCAATGTCTTGAAAGAGATAACGAGGCTCAAACCTGAATAGCATATGCTTGATATTTAGTGTCTTGCATAACGACGTTGCGGCGATTCGGTCGTTGTTTGAACTGCAATCATCAGCAAACCAGGTTAGGGCAGTAACACGACTTGCCCCGGCAACTTCAATGGCGGCAAGAAGTAAGCATGTCGAATCTACTCCGCCAGAAAACCGGACAACCAGTTTCCCGCAATTGTTATTTCGGTATTCTGCTGCGATGTGCGAAACAAGTATCTCAAAAGGGTCATCAGCTTTGCCGGGGTGATAATTTACTTGGTTGCAAAGAGATATCTTAATGTTGCTTGAATTGTCGTGGGTGTCGTGCGTATAGGTGCAGCCCGGGGGAAGCAGAATCAATCCTTCTCTGTACGTTGAAGTAGAAATATTTTCGTCGTGGGAGATTTGACGAAGAATCTCCCGTCTGTCCAGGCTTTTGTTAATAATTGTTTTCTTGTGGTTGTTACTCAGGATGGTTCCGTTATTCGTATCTATAATAACTATTTTGCAAGAGTTCGCAGGGTTTGTATGGACTATTTTGTTTGTCAAATAGATTGATTCTACACAATGTATTATGTTGTTTTGATCAGGTTTTTTTGGTTTTTTCACAGCCAATCCTTTGCCACTGTATAAAGCTGAATCACTGAGTGCTCGATAAAGAGCACTCAGTAAAATATTCAGTGGTTACCTCGGTATTCTAGGACCGCAGTCTGGTCGGAATACGGTGTATTTCCCCTCGAGAACGCATCCGCCCCCGTAGCCATTGATTGTCGGACTGGCTTTGAATGTCAGAAAATGATTTAAGGCGGGAGGAGGGTTAAGCTTTTTTCTTTTGAACATGAATTAATCCTTTATTTATATTCAGTCAGAAAATCTGAGCGGTTCTGTTTGAGTTCAGGGCAGGTGACTTACTTGTCTCGATTACTTTTTTACCGTGACCCAAGAACAGTAAGGTTCGTACTCGTGATACACAAGCCGGTGGATTCCGTTGCTGTCGTAGGCAGATACGCAGGTATTTGTAGCCTTCTTTGATACTGCTGAAAGATTGAAATCAAATTCCCACGAGGTTGTAGGAAATATAGGAGCCAGTTCGCCGATCCAAAACAGCCACCCGGCAGCACAGGCGTGCCGGCCACGCGTTTCGCGGCTACAATGCGCGCCTCAACCGTGACAGCCTGACTAAAAAAACATATGTCCTTGCCCAAACATCACCTGGAACTGCTCAGCCCCGCCCGTGACGTGGCCATCGCCCGCGAGGCCATCCTGCATGGCGCCGACGCGGTGTACATCGGCGGCCCGAGCTTCGGTGCGCGCCATAACGCGTGCAACGAGGTGAGCGAAATCGCTGAACTGGTGGAATTTGCCCGTCGTTACCACGCGCGCATCTTCACCACCATCAACACCATCCTGCACGACAACGAACTGGAGCCGGCGCGCAAGCTGATCCATCAGTTGTACGACGCCGGCGTCGATGCGCTGATCGTTCAGGACCTGGGCGTGATGGAGCTGGACATTCCACCCATCGAGCTGCACGCCAGCACCCAGACCGACATCCGCACCCTTGAGCGGGCCAAGTTCCTCGATCAGGCCGGTTTCTCGCAACTGGTACTGGCCCGTGAACTGAACCTCAAGGAAATCCGCGCGATCGCCGATGAAACCGATGCCGCCATCGAGTTCTTCATCCACGGCGCTTTGTGCGTGGCGTTCTCCGGTCAGTGCAACATTTCTCACGCGCAGACCGGGCGCAGCGCCAACCGGGGCGACTGCTCCCAGGCCTGCCGTCTGCCGTACACCCTGAAAGACGAAAAGGGTGGCGTGATCGCCTACGAAAAACACCTGCTGTCGATGAAGGACAACAACCAGAGCGCCAACATCCGCGCGCTGGTCGAGGCCGGTGTGCGTTCGTTCAAGATCGAAGGTCGCTACAAGGACATGGGCTATGTGAAGAACATCACCGCCTATTACCGTCAGCGCCTCGACGACGTGCTCAACGACCGCCCGGACCTGGCCCGCGCTTCCAGCGGCCGCACCGCGCATTTCTTCATGCCGGACCCGGAAAAGACCTTCCACCGTGGCAGCACCGACTACTTCGTCAGCGAGCGCAAGATCGACATCGGCGCCTTTGATTCGCCGACCTTCACCGGTCTGGCGGTGGGCACGGTCGAGAAAGTCGGCAAGCGTGACATGCAGGTCATTACTCACGAGCCGCTGTCGAACGGCGACGGTCTCAACGTGCTGGTCAAGCGTGAAGTGGTCGGTTTCCGCGCCAACATCGCCGAAGCCAAGGGCGAGTTCGAGGAAGAAGGCGAGAAGCGCTATCGCTACCGCGTCGAGCCGAACGAGATGCCGGAAGGCCTGTACAAGCTGCGCCCGAACCATCCGCTGAACCGCAACCTCGACCACAACTGGCAGCAGGCCTTGCTCAAGACTTCCGCCGAGCGTCGTATCGGCGTGAGCTGGTTGGCGAAGTTGCGTGAAGAGCGTCTGGAACTGACCGTGACCAGCGAAGAGGGCATCAGCGCCAGCGTTGCTTTGGAAGGCCCGTTCGGCGTCGCCAACAAACCGGAACAGGCGCTGGACACCTTGCACGACCTGCTCGGTCAGCTCGGCACTACCGAGTACCACGCGACCTCGATCAAACTCGATGCGCCGCAAGCGTTCTTCATCCCGAACTCGCAGCTCAAGTCGTTGCGCCGTGAAGTGATCGAAGCGCTGACCGCCGCCCGTGTTGCCGCCCACCCGCGCGGTTCGCGCAAGGCCGAGACCACGCCACCGCCGGTATACCCGGAGGCGCACCTGTCGTTCCTGGCCAACGTCTACAACCAGAAGGCTCGCGACTTCTACCACCGTCACGGCGTGAAGCTGATCGACGCGGCGTACGAGGCCCACGAAGAGGCGGGCGAAGTGCCGGTGATGATCACCAAGCACTGCCTGCGGTTCTCCTTCAACCTGTGCCCGAAACAGGCCAAAGGCGTGACCGGCGTGAAAACCAAAGTCGCGCCGATGCAGCTGATTCACGGCGATGAAGTGCTGACCCTGAAGTTCGACTGCAAACCGTGCGAGATGCACGTGATCGGCAAGATGAAGGGCCACATCCTGAATCTGCCGCAGCCGGGCAGTGTGGTGGGGCATATCAGCCCTGAAGACCTGATGAAGACCATTCCTCGGGCTCCGCACTGATTAGCAGGCAATAAAAAACCGGTGACGAAAATCACCGGTTTTTTTATGCCCGCCAGAAACTCAACTGGCTTCGTAGCGCGATCCTGTTGGCGGCGCCGCTTCGCCACTCAACGCATCAACCATCGGCGGATGGTCCTGCGCTGCCTGACGCAGATCCTCGGTCACCCGCAGCTCGGCGCCGGTTGGCGAGAAGGTCGCTGCCGCTGCAAACGGCGCCGGGTTGGCCGGCACCGGACGCTTGCCACGACGCCAGAAGAAGAACGTCACCATGGCCAGGTTGACCAGCGCGAAGGCCCAGAACAGGCCGGTTTCGCCGTGGGCGTTCATCGCCGGCGAGATCAGCAGCGGGCTCATCGCCGAGCCCAGCGAGTTGATCAGCAGCATGCCCTGAATCATCGGCACCAATGTTTCAACCGGCGCACGGTCGGCAGCGTGGCTGACCGCAACCGGATACAACGCGAACACTCCGCCGCCCAACAGGAACAGCATCGCCGCGAGCATGGCCGAGGACAGCGGCACCAGCACGATCACCAGCGACAGCACGGTGCACGCGGCGCACAGCACGGTCAGCACTTGCAGGCGATCCTTGCGGTCGGACCAGCGCCCGACCGGGTATTGCAGGAGCATCGCGCCCAGAATCGTCCAGGCCATCATGCTGCCGACTTCGCCGACGTTCAGGCCGATGCGTTGCAGGTACAGCGGCAGCAGGGTGTAGATCGCCGCGATGGTTACGCCGGAGCCGAAGCAGCCGACCAGTCCGGTAGGCGACACACCCAGCAGCGCCCGTGGCTTGAGCGGTTCGACCTGTTCCAGCAATGGCGACACCCGCGGCAGGATCACGATTGGCAGCACCGACAAGGTCGCGAGCATGCCGGCGACCATGAACGGCGCGGTGTCGCCCAGCCCGGTGATTTTCCCCAAAAACGCCTGACCCAGAACCCCGGCGCCGTAGAGGACGATCATGTACAGCGCCAGCAGACGGCCGCGAATCTTCGCGTCACCGGCCAGCAGCAGCCAGCTCTCGATCACCAGAAACACGCCGACCGTGGCCCAGCCGTTGATCAGGCGCAGCACGACCCAGCCCCAGGTGTCATAAAACAAGCCTTGCAGCAGGATGGTCGCGGCGATCAGCGAGGCGAAGCTGCTGTAGGCGCGGATATGGCCGATGCGCAGGATCAGCCGGTCGTTGAAGATCGCGCCCAGGGTCAGGCCGATGAAATAGGCCGAGGAGACGATGCCGATCATCGTCGCCGATTCGCCGGCAGCGCCCAGGCGCAGGGTGGTCAAAGAAGACAGAAAGCCGTTGCCCAGGGCAACAATGAATAGCCCGAGCAGGGGCGCCAGCGCCATGGCCAGCAAACGCGGTGTCATAAAAACCTCAAGTGATCGAACAGCGGAACGTGCGCCTCTGCGCATGCGAGTGCCAAGCCGAAGTGTGTTGAAGACAAACGACCGCCGAACGGGCAGGACGATTGAGCCAGGCGCGCTTCGTGAAAGTGGCCGGCTGTTCAAACCTGAGGGTTGTCATGGCTGCGGGCAGGCGCCGTTCGGGCGACTGCAAGAGGAGGCGCGATTTTAAGCCTTGTGCAGCGTTTGCCAAGGTGCCGGGCCTGCGACGTTGGGACGCAGCCCGGATCGATAAAGACAGGATCGATAACCCCAGCGCATTCTTTGCCCGGAGGAAAAGTAGCTGTATCAATGCGGTTTCCCTCGTTAGCCTGTGCGGTCGAATCGCGATATTGATCCAGAGGCAATGATGCAGATAAGAGGCGAGCGCGCCGCCACGGCGTGCGGGCTGTTGGCGATTGTGTTGTGGAGCACCGCCGCCGGGTTGATCAGGGGCGTCAGTGAACATTTCGGCCCGCTCGGTGGAGCCGCAATGATTTACACCCTGGGGGCGATCCTGCTGGTGATGTTTCTCGGGCGACCGCGTCTTCGTTCCACGTCAACACTCTATCTCCTGCTCGGCAGTGGGTTGTTCGTTGCGTATGAGGTGTGCCTGTCTTTGGCGCTGGGGTTTGCCAGTGACCGGCAACAGGCGATCGAACTGGGCGTGGTCAATTACCTGTGGCCGTGCCTGACGGTAGTGCTGGCGATTTTCATGAACGGGCAGAAAACCCGCTGGTTCATCGTTCCCGGCAGTGCGCTCGCGCTGTTTGGCATTCTCTGGGTGGTCAGCGGTCAGGGCCTGTCGCTGCCGGGGATCATCGCCAACGTCAACTCCAACCCGCTGAGTTACAGCCTGGCGCTGGCCTGTGCGATCACGTTTGCGCTGTATTGCAACGTCACGCGCCGCTACGCCAACGGGCAGAGTCTGGTGGTGCTGTTTTTCGTGCTGACGGCCATAGTGCTGTGGGTGAAGTGGGGCTTCAGCAGTGAACGGATTTCGACATTCACCCTGGGCAACTCCCTCGAACTGATCGCTACCGGCATCGCCATGGCCGGCGGTTATGCGCTGTGGAACATCGGCATCCTGCGCGGCAACCTGACCTTGCTGGCGACCGCGTCCTACGGCGCGCCGGTGCTGTCGTCGGCGTTCGCCGCGCTGTGGCTGGGCGTCAGTTTGCAGATGCAGTTCTGGCAGGGCGCGGTGCTGGTGACTGCCGGATCGCTGCTTTGCTGGTACGCGACCCGGCAACAGCCGACTAGCCCGGCGCAGATCATTGAACCTTCAGTAAACGAGCGGCGTAGCTGACGAACAGCAACAGAACTACCAACCCGCTCAAGGCGACGGTCAGGGTGCTGAGGTGAGCAACCATGCCAATGAAGGCCGGCCCCATCAGAATGCCCGCGTAACCCATGGAGATGATGGCCGGAATGGCTACCCGCTGGGGCATGTGTTGCTGGCGACCGGCGGCGGTGAACAACACCGGGACGATGTTCGAGCATCCTGCCCCGACCAGCGCATAGCCGAGCAAGGATGCCTGCCAGCTGTCGAATCCCAACGAGATCGCCATGCCCGATGCCGCGCAAACACCGCCGAGTGCCAGCACTCGCACGCCGCCCAAGCGACGGACGATCGAATCGCCGGTCAGGCGCCCGATGGTCATAGTCGTTGCAAAGCACGCGTATCCCAATCCGCCGTAGCTGGGCTCCATGCCTCGATGAGACGCGAGAAACACCGCGCTCCAGTCCAGCATTGCGCCTTCAGTCAGAAAAACGATGAAGCAGAGGCTGCCCAACAGCAGCACGATTCCCCGTGGAACCGCGAACAAAGGGCCATCCCTTTCGGTGCCATAGGGCAGCAAGCTCGGCGCAGCTTTGTAAAGCGCCGCGAGAATGATGGCGACCAGGCACAGAACACAGAGCAATGGCGCCAGGCCCAGGCTGAGCATCACGGTCATCGCCACCGCACCGGCGATGCCGCCCACGCTGTAGAGCCCATGGAAACCGGATTGCAGGGTTTCGCCACTGTTCTTTTCAACGATGATCGACTGAATGTTGATGGCGCAATCGAGCATGCCCATGCTCGCGCCGAACAGCAGCACGGCGAGTGCAAGGCCGGGCATCCAGGCCAGATAACTCAGGATCGGCAGCACCGCGCACAAGGCAAGGGTCGAGCAGATGATCACCGGACGGCAGCCGAAGCGCGCCGTCAGATACCCGGCAAAGGGCATCGCCACGATTGAGCCGATGCCGAAGCCCAAGAGCAGCAATCCCAGGCCGCCATCGTCCAGGCCGGTGCGCGCTTTGACCAAAGGCACAAGCGGCGCCCACGCCGACATGACGATACCGGTGATCAAAAACGTGATGCGGGTGGAAAGGCGTTCGCCGTCATTGGCGTTGATTGCCAAGGCGGGCGTAGAGGCAGACATGGAGGCTGACATCCTTATCGATGGAATTGTGGTTCAGAAAGCGTCGGCTCTTGCGTGACAGGAGCCGACGTTGCAACGAGGAGCTGTCAGCCCACGGACTTCAACGGAATCGGCCCCTTGAGCCGGTCCAGCATCGTGGCGCAGTACCAGTCATCGAACTGGCAGACGCCGGTTTCCGCCGTTTCCGAGTACGGCCCCGGTTCATAGGACGGGGACGTCACGCCACGCTGGGTGCCTTCGACCAGGGTGCGGTCCTGATCGTTGGTGGCGATCCAGACTTTGGTCAGGCGTTCGAGGTCGTAATCAACGCCTTCCACCGCCGTGTCGGGCACCAGCCATTTGGTGGTGACCATGGTTTGCGTGGCGCTGATCGGCAACACGCGGAAGCTCAGTGCATGGTCGCCGAGGAAGTGGTTCCAGGTGGACGGGTAGTGGAAGTACAGCAGGGCGCCGATGTCCGGCTCGGTGGTTTTGTCCAGCCGCCCGTTCACCGCAGGCTTGCCGTCCATGGTGTAGCTGACCGCCCCGGACGACAGCGGAATGCGGGTCATGCGGTACTGACCGTTGATGTCCATCACCAGACGGCTCGGCAACCCTGCTTTTTCGCAGGTGTTCCAGTAGGCCGCCAGGTGCGGATCATCCTCGCCGCCGGCGCCGCCCACGGACGGGTTGTCGACGTAGGATTTCAGCAGTTCGGGGTGGGAGCCGTCGCAGTGGTAGCACTCGCGGTTGTTCTCGAACACCAGTTTCCAGTTGCCTTGTTCGATGATGGTTGACTCGAACGCCACTTTGCAGTTATCGAGATTGTGCGGGGCAATGAACGGGCTGACGGCCTTGCGAAAGCCTTCGAAGTCCGGCGCCTTGGTGGCGACGCAGACATAGATGTAGCTGTGCACGATCTCGCAGTGCACGGACTTGAGGTTGTACTGCGCCTTGTCGAAATCCTGGCCCATGTTGCCGGCGTACAGCAGGTTGCCGTCCAGCTCGTAGGTCCACTTGTGATAGGGACAGACCATCTTCGCGACCTTGCCGTGCTCGTGTTCGCAGATCTTGGCGCCGCGATGGCGGCAGGCGTTATGAAATGCCCGGACTTCGCCATCCTTGCCGCGCACCACGGCGACCGGGTAATCGCCGATCTGCAGGGTGAAGTACTGGCCGGGTTTGGAAATTTCGAAGGTGTGCCCGGCGAAAATCCAGTCCTTGTGCCAGATCTGTTCGAGATCCTGGCGATAGACGTTTTCATCCTTGTAGAGGGCGCCCGGCAGCGAGTGCCAGGGTTTGCGCTGGGCGATCAGGTCAACCACGGTGTCTTTATTGTTCATTGTTATCCTCGTCATGCGCGTTATGGCCGGACCCGCTCGGGGGCGACGATAGTCAGCAGCCTAGCCGCGCCGGGAATGCCGTCACAAACGACATTTCCTGCGGGCAATCGATGCGTTGCGGTTATGGGTGAGGGCGTTCGAAGATCGGCGCGAGCGTGGTGATGGCCGACGCAGACTGGTCCAGATTGCGAATCGCCTGTTTCACCGCGAGGCTGTGTTCATGACCAAGGTTTGAGGCGAACAGGTCGAACTTCTGCTCCAGTTCTTCCCGGCTCAGGGCCGTTTCGGGATCGCCGCGTGCCGCCGTGATCGGGCTGACGAGCACCGTGCCGTTTTTCAGGGTGACGGTGACGCGCGAGAGGATTTCATTGGGGAATCGCGCCGAAATATCGGCGGCTTCAACGATCTCGATGCGTGCGCTCAAGGCGCGGATGTCGGCGGCGTGGATCGATTCGCCGGTGACTTCGTCCGGCCCGAGTTTGCCTCTGACGATCAGTGCTGCCAGCGGAAAGGCCAGGGCGTATTGCGCCTGATCGGCATCCGCCGGGGTGTGGCCTTGCAGGCACATCGATTCGTAGAAGGTCTCGACGCGGATTGTCTCGATCGCGTCAGCGTTGAGCCCGGCGTTCTCCTGTTGCAGTTGCAACATCGCGGTCAGCGCCGGTTGCGCCCAGCGGCACACCGGCCAGGGTTTGAAATACTGGCTGTCGATTTCCCAACGCTGGCCGAGGTCGCGCCAGTGCTCGGCGACCGAAGCGTCCTCGACGGTTTCTGCCGGCGCGCCGGTCACGCCTTCCTTGGCCATCAACAGCGCATTCAAACCGACAAAGGCGCCGCTGCCGTGGGCGTCACGCAACATGGTCGGAAAGGCGATCAGCCGCATCATCGGGCAACGGGCGCTGAAGTACTCGGCAATGCCCAAGGCATGGCGAAAGGTCGGCTCGTCAAAACCGAGCAAGCGGGCCCCGGCGCAGACCACGCCAATCGCCGAAAAGCCGCCGGATGCGTGATAGGTCGGGGACGTTGCCATCAGCGCCGTTCCGGCGCGCAATCCCGTTTCGTAGCCGAGGCACAGCGCGCTCAACAGCTCATGCCCGCTGACGTCGTTGCCTTGGTGATGCAGGGCATCGGCGAGGGCGAGCAGGGCCGGCACCACGGTCGCGCCGGCGTGCCCTTTGGATCGGAAATGGCCTTCGTGGGCATCGAGGCTGTCAGCGGAAAAACCGCCGGCCCAACCCGCGCCCAGCAGGCTTACGCGCTGACCGTCGAACAGCAGACGGCTGCCGTACTCGCCAGCGGGATAGTGCGAAACGGCAAAGCGGCGCAGCGCCACACTCGTGTCATTGGACGCGGCTCCGGCCATGACGCCGACGATATCCAGCAGGCTGTTTTGCAGGATCTCCCGGGTCTTGGCCGGGGCCTGGAGGAAATCAAAGTCGCGGCAGAATTCGTAGAGTGACATTCAACAATTCCTTCCTGTGGGGGGAACCGGCCAGATCCCGGCCGGCGCCGCTCCACAATGAGTCAGGAAGGTTGTGCGGCTCCAACGACATTTTCGTCGGGCAATTGATAACCAAATCGATGGCTAGCGGCGGGGAAACTTCGACAGGATCCACTCGCGAAACCGCCGTAGCGCGTCTTCGTTGTCGGCGTTTTCGCGGCAGCTCAGGTAGTGCCAGCTGTTGCGCAGCTGGACTTCCTGCTCGATCGGACGCACCAGCAAGCCGCGCTGCAACAGCGGTGCAACGAGATGATTCCAGCCCAGCGCGATGCCTTGATGGGTCAGCACCATGCTGATCAGCAGGTTGTAGTCGTTGGCGTTGAAAATCTGCGGACTGGTGGCCGGGCGGTCGTCGATATCGATGGACTGAAACGCCAGCCACACGCCCCAATCGACATGCTCGGCGACTTGCGAACGACCGTAAGGGCTGAGGTTGAGCAGGGCGGAATCGCGCACGCCTTCGATGGTGGCGATTTCCGGGTGCTGCTCCAGATACTGCGGCGTGCACACCGGGTAGATCAGGTCATGGCATAGCGGGTAGCTGCGATAGCCTTCGCGGATGCGCGAAATCTTGGTGATGAACACGTCGGGCTGGACACCGGGTTCCATGGTCAGGAAGTTCTGGGTGGTGATCAGGTTCAGCTCGATGCCTTCGCTCTGGGCGAAAAACTCCGGCAAATGATTCGATAGCCACAGCGCAGAGAACGCCGGGGAGCAACAGATGGTCAGGACCTTCTTGACCGACTGACTGCTGCGGATGCGCTCGGCAGCCTGGGCGATATTCACGAAAGACAGCTGCGCGGCATCGAAGAACAGCGCGCCCGCCGAAGTGAGTTCAACGGCACGCCCGACGCGGGTGAACAACTGCGCCCCGAGGTAGCTTTCCAGTTCGCGGATCTGCCGGCTGATCGCGGCTTGGGAAACGCACAATGCTTCGGCGGCACGGGTGAAACTCTGGTACTTCGCGGCCGCGACAAATGCCTTTACGGCCCTCAAGGACGGCATCTTCAGCAAGATGGTGTCTGGGTCGACATGCTTGGTCATCTGTACGGCCTCCTCACGATACGGCTCCCGGGCGAAGCGCGACGAGGGTAGCCCAAGCCTGCGCGCAGGGATACGCCGGCGTCGCAGCAAGGATAGTCCCGGTCGCTGGCAGGCGATGCCTGCTGCAAACGGGGGAGAGCGGCGGAATCGATAACCCGACGTTATCAACATGTCCCTGTAAATGTCGTTGGATTAAGCGGGGGGATGCTAATAAATTTGAAACGTCCCTCGTTCCTGGGGTCCCAAAAATAATAAAAGGAAACCCGTCGTGACGACATATAACTATTACCGCTGCCGCTCAAAACCAGTTTCGCTCGATTGCATATTGTTTGAACCCGAATATGCACTACGCGATGGAGGCAAGGTATGACTCGCTCCGACGAAATAATTTGCGTAAAGAATGTTTATAAAGTCTTCGGTACTCAGCCAGCACTGGCCATGAAGTTGATCGAAGAAGGCGCATCGAAAGCGGAAGTTTTCAAAAAGACCGGCCAGGCCATCGGTGTATTCGATGCCAGCTTCTCGGTCAAGCGCGGCGAGATCTTTGTCATCATGGGTTTGTCCGGTTCCGGCAAATCGACCATGGTCCGACTGTTCAATCGCCTGATCGAGCCGACCTCCGGCAGCATCTTTCTCAATGGCCGGGAAATCACCGGCCTGGGCGACAAGGACCTGTTGCAGGTACGCCGCAAAGACATGGGCATGGTGTTCCAGTCGTTTGCCCTTATGCCGCACATGAGCGTCATCGACAACGTCAGCTTCGGCCTGGAAATCAGCGGTGTCAGCGAAAAGGAACGCTACTGCCGGGCCATGGGCGCTCTTGAGCAAGTCGGGCTTTCCGGGCAGGAAATGTGCTTTCCTCATCAGCTCTCCGGCGGCATGCAACAACGGGTCGGCCTGGCCCGCGCCTTGGCCAACGACCCGGCCATCCTGCTGATGGACGAAGCGTTTTCCGCGCTCGATCCGATGATTCGCAGCGAAATGCAGGGCGAGCTGATCAAGCTTCAGGCCGAGCAGGATCGCACCATCATTTTCATCTCCCACGACATTGAAGAAGCCGTTCGCATCGGTCACCGCATCGCGATCATGGAGGGCGGGCGCGTGGTGCAGATCGGCACGCCCCGTGAGCTGCTGTGCAACCCGGTGAACAAGTATGTCCGGGACTTCTTCAACGGTTTCGACACCAGCCGGATATTGCGCGCCGGCGATATCGCACAGACCGATTCGGACATTGTTTATGAGCCGGGTCGTCAAACTCCGATAAAGGCTGACGCTTCCTTGCGCGAGATCTTTCATTTAGTTGCGGCATCTTCAACACCGATGCCGGTAGTCGATGAAGTTGGACTTTATAAAGGCTCGATCTCGCAGGGGCACCTATTAAGTTGCCTGGGTAATAGCTGAGCGTCTATTTAACAGAACGCCTGTTTAACAAGAATGATCACGCAGTAAGCAAGTGCGAGGTAGCGTCATGTCCGACTTTAACTTTCTGGATCCCTTCCAGAGTTTGAATATTCCGCTGGGGTCGTGGGTTGAAACCGCCCTTAAATACCTGGTGCATAACTTCCGGGATGTCTTCCGCTCGATTCGCTGGCCGGTCGATCAGGTGCTCGACGGCGTCCAGTGGGGGCTGCTTTCGCTGCCGCCGACGGTGTTCATCATCATCGCCGGGTTGATCAGCTGGCAGATCGGCGGCAAACGCATCGCGATCTTCAGCGTGGCGACCCTGACCGGGCTCGGGCTGATCGGCGTGTGGAACGACGCCATGGTCACCCTGGCACTGGTGCTGACCTCGCTGTTGTTCTGCGCGGTGATCGGGATTCCGCTGGGCATTCTGTGTGCCCGCAGCGACCGCACGGAAATGGTCATCCGCCCGGTGCTCGACGCCATGCAGACCTTGCCGGCATTCGTGTACCTGGTGCCGGTGGTGATGCTGTTCGGCATCGGCAACGTGCCCGGCGTGATTGTCACGATCATCTTCTCCGTCGCGCCGTTGGTGCGGCTGACCAACCTCGGCATCCGTCAGGTGCCGGCGGACAAGGTCGAGGCGGCGCGGGCCTTTGGCTGCACACCGATGCAGATGCTGATGAAGGTTCAATTGCCGCTGGCTGCGCCAACCATGATGGCCGGCTTGAACCAGACCTTGATGCTGTCGCTGTCGATGGTGGTGGTCGCCTCGATGATTTCGGTCGGCGGGCTGGGGCTGATGGTGCTCAGCGGCATCGGTCGCCTCGACATGGGCCTGGCCAGTGTCGGCGGAGCAGGGCTGGTGTTGCTGGCGGTGTTCCTCGATCGCCTGACCCAGGCCATGGGTGAACGCAGCAGCGATCTGGCCACCGGGCAGCGCTGGTATGAGAGCGGGCCGGTCGGCCTGGTTATGAAGTTGAAGAAAAAGAAGAACGTTGCTCGTGCGGTTATTAACTGAACCTTTCTGCTCACCGATTAAAACTCCAAAGCGTGGTGAAACATGAAACTGGCAAATCTCAAGAAAAGCGTCGTAGCGGGTGTGGTTGCTTCAGTCATGGGCACGATTCTGTGCTCGGCAGCGTTCGCGGCGGACGCCAACAAGCCCGGCGCCGGTGTGTCGATCACGCCGATTTTCCCGACCATCGCCGAAGAGCGCTTTCGCGGTGAAGTGGTCGTGGCCGGGCTCAAGGAACTGGGCTACGACGTCAAGCAGCCAAAGGAGACCGATTACCCGGCGATGTTCCTGGCGCTGTCCTACGGCGACGCGGATTTCACCGTGCATGAATGGGAGCACCTGCACGAAGCCTTTTATGAAAAGGCCGGCGGCGATGACGTGATGGTCAAGGTCGGGCAGATCATGAAGGGCGTGCTGCAGGGTTACCTGATCGACAAGAAAACCGCAGACGCCTACCACATCAAGGACCTGTCGGATTTGAAGAAGCCGGAAATCGCCAAGCTGTTCGACAGCAACGGTGACGGCAAGGCCGACCTGACCGGTTGCAACCCGGGCTGGGGCTGCGAAGTCATGGTCGAGCACCACATGAAGGCCTACGGCCTGGAACCGACTGTCGTCGACAACCGTGGCTCGTACTTCGCGTTGATGGCCGACACCATCGCCCGCTACCAGCAAGGCAAACCGGTGCTGTTCTTCACCTGGGTGCCGCAGTGGATTTCCAGCGTGCTGGTCGAAGGACGCGACGTGGTCTGGCTGCCGGTGCCGTACACCGATCTGCCTGACGGCAAGGAAAGCAAGGACACCTTCTACGAAGGCAAGAACCTCGGCTTCCCGGTGGACACGGTCAACGTTGTCATGAACAAGGAGTTCGCCGAGAAGAACCCGGTGGCCCGCAAGTTCCTCTCTGAAGTCAGCATCAGCACCGCCGACGAAAGTGCGCAGAACCTGAAGATGCAGCAGGGCGAGAAGTCCCTGGCCGACATCAAGCGCCACGCCGCCGAGTGGATCAAGGCCCACCAGCAAAGCTACGACGGCTGGCTGAGCGATGCGCGGGCGGTGGCCAAGTAAGCGGGTTGTTCGCTGGTTCGAGTGACGGTTATCCAGTGGCGCAAAACGCCGGGTGAAAAGCCGTCATTCAAACCCATTTGATTACGCAACTTTGATGGCTGTTTTCATTCAACGCGATTCCGTGCGTTCGCTTCGTGTCGGGTTCGATTTGTCATTTCAACAATAAACGGTTCAACACTATGAAAGTCAGTTCGCTGCCCGCCGATGATGACAGCTGTGGCTGGTTCCACCTGAGCCGGCCACGCAGCCCCGAGCCCGGCCATCGCGGCCACCGTTCGGCGCGCTGGGTCGTCGTGGGTGCCGGCTTCACCGGGCTGGCGGCGGCACGCCAGCTCGCGCTGAACTTCCCCGACGATGAAGTGGTGCTGATCGAAGCGCAGGAAGTGGGGTTGGGGCCGTCCGGTCGCAATGCCGGTTTCGCGATCGATCTGCCCCATGACATCGGGGCCGAGGACTATATCGGTGATATCGATCTGGCCCGGATCAGTTTGAAGCTGAACCTGGAAGGCCAGTCGATCCTGCGCAATCTGGTCGATCAGTTCGGCATCGATTGCCAGATGAAAGCCTGCGGCAAGTATCAGGCCGCCGTGGAGGAACGCGGCATCGCGGTGCTGGAAGCCTATCGCCGGGGTCTCGACAAGCTCGGTCAGCCGTACCAGATGATCGAGGCCGAAGAATTGCCCGAGCATCTGGGCACCCGTTTCTATCGCAAGGCGTTATTCACTCCCGGGGCGGTGCTGGTTCAGCCGTCGGCGTTGGTGAAGGGCCTGGCGGACAGTTTGCCGGCCAACGTCACCCTCTACGAACGCACGCCGATTCTCGAAGTGGAATACGGCGCCAAGACTTTGCTCAAGCACGCTCACGGCAGCATCACCGCCGACAAACTGATCCTGGCCAACAACTCGTTCGGCATGCGCTTCGGTTTTCTGCAGGGCCGCATGCTGCCGATCTACACCTACGCCAGCATCACCCGCCCGCTGACCGAAGAGGAGCAGGCGCGTCTCGGTGGCAAACCGTTCTGGGGCGCAATTCCCGCCGACCCGTTCGGCACCACGGTGCGGCGCACTCCCGACAACCGTTTGCTGATCCGCAACAGCTTCAGCTTCAACCCCGATGGCCGCAGCAACAGCAAATACAACGAGCGCTTCGTGCGCCGGCACCGCGCCTCGTTCGACCAGCGCTTCCCGATGCTGCCGGGGGTGAAGTTCGAATACACCTGGGGCGGGGCGCTGGCCATGTCGAGGAACCACAACGGCTTCTTCGGCGAACTGGCGCCGAACGTTTACGGCGCGCTGGGCTGCAATGGCCTGGGCGTCACCCGTGGCACGGTCACCGGCAAGTTGCTGGCCGACTGGCTGGCGGGGGAGCGCGACGGCTTGATCGATTTTCTGTTGCAGGCCCCGGGGCCGACGGGCAACCCGCCCGAACCGTTTCTGTCGCTGGGCGTGAACATGAACCTGAAGTGGGGGCAATACCGCGCGGGCCGCGAAAGTTGAACGCTCATCGCCCGACCTGCGCGATGAACTGAAGTAGCGATGCACTGAATACAAGGACAAGAAATGAACAACGTTGCTGTATCAATCGAGGACGTACCGCTCAATGGCTTTCATCGTCTGCTGACGATCCGTTCGGCCGGTGGCTCCTTTGTCGACGGGTATGTTCTGAGCATCATCGGTGTGGCGCTGGTGCACATGTCCAGGTCTCTGGCGCTGGACGATTTCTGGGAAGGCATGATCGCCGCCTCGGCGCTGATCGGCATTTTCTTCGGCGGTTTTCTTGGCGGCTGGTTGACTGATGTGCTGGGCCGCAAGCGTCTGCTGTTTGTCGGGCCGACCCTTTTCATCATGGCCTCGCTGGCGCAGCTGTGGGTCGATTCGGCGGTGGCGCTGTTTTTTCTGCGGCTGCTGCTGGGGGTGGCGGTCGGCATCGAGTACCCGGTCGCGACTTCGCTGCTGGTGGAGTTCATGCCGCGCAAGTATCGCGGCCCGCGTCTGGCGACGCTGACAATCATGTGGTTCGCCGGGGCTGCAACGGCGTATGTCGTGGGCGAGCTGATGTTCAAGCTGTGGGGCTCCGATGCCTGGCGGCTGGTGCTGGCCAGCGCGGCGATCATCGGCGCCATGCTGTTTCTGGTGCGCATCGGCACCCCCGAGTCGCCGCGCTGGCTGCTGAGCAAGGGCCGCGCCGCCGAAGCCGAGGCGATCATCAAACAGGTCTACGGCAACGACTTCTCCCTGGCCAATCTTCCCGAGCACCGGGTGGGCGAGAAGCTGACGATCTTCAACCTGCTGCACTCCGGCTACGGCAAACGCATGTTGTTTGTCGTGGTGTTCTGGACTTGCTCGGTGGTGCCGCTGTTTGCCGTGTATGCCTTTGCGCCGAAGGTGCTGGCCGCGCTGAATCTGCAGGGCGACTGGTCGTCCCTGGGCTCGGTGGCGATTACCTTGTTCTTTGTTATCGGCTGCGTGATTTCGACCCGGATCATCAACCGCGTCGGCCGACGCAATCTGCTGATCTACAGCTTTCTCTGCTCCGGCCTTGCGCTGCTCGGGCTGGCTGTCGGTCATGCCGGGCCCAACGCGCTGGTGCTCGCGTTCTTTGCCGTTTACGCCTTGTTCATCGGCGGCGCCCAGGTGCTGACGCTGGTGTACCCCAATGAACTGTTTCCCACGGAAATCCGCGCCTTCGCGGTCGGTGTCGGCACGTCTCTGTCGCGAATCGGCGCGGCGGCAGGGACTTATCTGGTGCCCGTTTCCCTGAGCACGTTGGGCATCGCCCAGACCATGTACATCGCGGCGGCCGTCACGTTGGTCGGCCTGGTGCTGTCGTGGGTGCTCGCACCGGAAACCCGCTCGCTCAACCTGCAACAGGCTGCCTCGCTGAATTGAACCTTGCCCTGGCCATAGCGGCGTCGGGCCAACGCATTGAACACTGCAACCACTGGAGAAAAACCTATGAACTTTGACGGCATCTTTACCCCTGCCATTACGCCTTTGTCCGCCGATGGCCAGATCGATTATTCGGCGTTTGCCGAAGTGGTCGAGTACCTGATCGAGTCGCGGGTTCACGGCATCGTCATCGGTGGTTCGACCGGCGAGTACTACGCCCACACCACCGCCGAGCGGCTGAAAGTGGCCGAGCGCGCCAAGGAAGTGATCAACGGCCGCATTCCGCTGGTAATCGGCACGGGCGGGATCCGCACCGAAGATGCGGTGGCCTTCGCCGAGCATGCCAAGTCGATCGAGGCCGACGCGATTCTGGTGGGCTCGCCGCCCTATGCCTTGCCGACGCAAAAGGAAATCGCCGCCCACGTGCTGTCCGTGGACAAGGCCGCCGGCCTGCCGATCATGCTCTACAACTACCCGGCGCGGATGGGCGTTGCGATGGGCCCGGAATTCTTCGAGGCGATTGCCGGTTGCAAGAACATCGTCGCGATCAAGGAAAGCTCCGGCGACACCGCCCAGTTGCATCGTCTGGCGCATTCGCACCCTTCGATTCAGCTGTCCTGCGGCTGGGACGACATGGCCCTGGAGTTTTTCGCCTGGGGCGCGCGCAGCTGGGTTTGCGCCGGTTCGAATTTCATTCCGGCCGAGCACATTGCGCTCTACGAAGCCTGCGTTCTGGAGAAGAACTTCGACAAGGGCCGGCGGATCATGTCGGCGCTGTTGCCGCTGATGGACGTGCTGGAAAGCGGCAAGTTCGTTCAGTCGATCAAGCACGGCAGCGAACTGGTCGGCCTGCGGGCCGGCGGCGTGCGCAAGCCGATGCAGCCGCTGGAAGCGTCCGAGAAGGAAGTGCTGGAAAGCGTGATCAAAACCCTCAAACAGAATGTGGCGCGCATCGTCGCGGAGGTTTGAAATGGCCGATCTTCTGAGTCAAGCGCAA
Source organism: Pseudomonas aphyarum (assembly GCF_028657055.1). Lineage (NCBI taxonomy): Bacteria > Pseudomonadati > Pseudomonadota > Gammaproteobacteria > Pseudomonadales > Pseudomonadaceae > Pseudomonas > Pseudomonas aphyarum. The sequence continues at coordinate 176,967 of NZ_JAMDGS010000001.1, read as the reverse complement.
TACCGCGAGCTGGCGGCGAGGCTTGAGTTTCGCAATCAGGCGTTCATCAACGGCGAGTTTCGCAGCGCGCTGTCCGGCAAGACGTTCACCACGACCAACCCGGCGACTGAAGCGGTGTTGACCGAGATTACTGCGTGCGGTGCCCAGGACGTGGACGTCGCTGTCGCCGCCGCCAAGGAGGCATTCGAGGATGGACGCTGGCAGGGGCTGGCGCCGTCGGCACGCAAGTCGGTGTTGCTGCGATTCGCCCAGTTGCTGGAAGACCACTCCCATGAACTGGCGGTGCTGGAAAGCCTGGACAGCGGCAAACCGATCCGCGAATGCCAGAACATCGACGTGCCCGAGACGATTCATACCCTGCGCTGGCACGCCGAGCTGATCGACAAGATCTACGATTCGACCGCACCGACCGGTAACGGCGCGGTGACCATGGTCGTGCGCGAGCCGATCGGCGTGGTCGGTCTGGTGTTGCCGTGGAATTTCCCGCTGCTGATGCTCGCGTGGAAGATCGGTCCATCGCTGGCCGCTGGCTGCTCGATTGTGGTCAAACCGGCCAAGGAAACCACCCTGAGCACCCTGCGCGTAGCCGAGCTGGCGCACCAGGCGGGGATTCCGGCCGGTGTGTTCAACGTGGTGCCCGGCGGCGGCAAGGAGGCGGGCGAACCGCTGGGCCGTCACACGGACGTCGCGATGGTCAGCTTCACCGGTTCGACCGACACCGGGCGGTTGTTCCTCAAGTATTCCAGCGAATCCAACCTGAAACGCATCGTGCTGGAGTGCGGCGGCAAGAACCCGGCGGTGGTGATGAACGATGTCGAAGACGTCGATCTGGTCGCCCAGCATGTGGTCAACGGCGCGTTCTGGAACATGGGCGAAAACTGCTCGGCTTCGTCGCGGTTGATCGTGCATTCGGACATCAAGGACGAATTGCTCCAGCGCGTGCAGGTGCATCTGGCCGACTGGAAAATGGGCGACCCGCTAGACCCGGAAAACCGTCTGGGCTCGATGATCAGCAAGGCGCATTTCGAGAAGGTCCGTTCGTACCTCGACCATGCCCGGGATGAAAATCTTTCGGTGCTGGCGGGGGGCAACACGGCCGACAACATCTTCGTCGAGCCGACCATCGTCGATGGCGTCAGCCGTGACAGTCGTCTGTTCCAGGAGGAGATCTTCGGCCCGGTGCTGAGCGTGACCACGTTCACCTCTGTCGACGAAGCGATCAGCCTGGCCAACGACACGGCTTATGGTCTGGCCGCGTCGGCGTACACCGGCAGCCTGCGCCATGCGCTGAAACTCTCGCGGGGGATCCGTGCCGGCATCGTCACCGTGAACTGCTTCGGCGAGGGCGATGCCTCGACGCCTTTCGGCGGCTACAAGGAGTCGGGTTTCGGTGGGCGTGACAAGTCGATCTGGGCCCATGACCAGTACACCGAGCTGAAAACCATCTGGATCGACGCGTCCTGATTCATCGCGGTTTTTCGCAGGTCTTTTTCGCCCCGATCGGTACGCGCGTACCGGTTGGGGCGAATTGCGTTCATTCCCGAGTATTTTGCCGCTTCGGCGGTTAGCATGGCGCTACAACAATGAAACCGATGGACCACACCTTGATCGAACGACGCCAATTCAGCGGTGGCATGAAGGGCAAGAACCTTCGCTACCTGAACGAGCCCGCCAGCGGGCCGGGACGCATGACCCGCACCGGGTTTGTGCTGCTGGAGCATTTCTCCCTGCCAGCGTTTACCCAGGCGCTGGACACCATCATTACCTCGAATCTGCTGCGCCCCGGTCTGTTTTCCACGCGCACTTTCGGTCTGAGCGACGGCGAAGTGATCAGCGATCTGGGTCTGGTCATTCGCCCGGATGCGCGACTGGAGACGGGCGCGATACAGGAACTGGATCTGCTGGTGATCTGCGGCGGTTACCGCACGGAATTGAAGGCGAGCGACGAGTTCATCAACCTGCTGAAAATGGCTGCCGAGGCCGGCGTGATCCTGGCCGGGTTGTGGAACGGCGCGTGGTTCCTGGGCCGGGCAGGGGTGCTGGAAGGCTATCGCTGTGCGATTCACCCGGAGCATCGGCCGGCACTGGCGGAGATTTCCAAGGCGACCCAGGTCAGCAGCGAACCCTACGTCATCGACCGCGACCGTTTGACCGCGTCCAGTCCGTCCGGCGCGTTCCACATGGCGCTGGACTGGATCAAAGGCCTGCACGACAAAGCGCTGGTCGAAGGCATCGAAGACATTCTGGCGTTCGAGGAATCGCGCTATCGGCGGATCAAACCGACCGAGAACATTTGCGTCAGCGCGCCGTTGCGTGAAGTGGTGAAGCTGATGGACGCCAATCTCGAAGAACCGCTGGAGCTGGAGCAACTGGCGGTGTATGCCGGGCGTTCTCGGCGTCAGCTGGAACGGCTGTTCAAAGAACAACTGGGCACCACCCCGCAGCGTTATTACATGGAACTGCGCATCACCGAGGCCCGCCGTCTGCTGCAACACACCGAGCTGTCCCAGGTGGACGTGCTGGTGGCCTGCGGATTCGTCTCGCCGAGCCATTTCAGCAAGTGCTACAGCGCCTATTTCGGTTATCGACCGTCCAAAGAAAAAAGGCTCGTCAAATGACGAGCCGTTCGGCGTGCTGCTTCAGAGGTGATCGGCGTCGATGATCGCCTGAGCGAAGGCTTTCGGGTCTTCCTGCGGCAGGTTGTGACCGATGCCGCCGTTGATCAGGCGGAACTGGTATTTGCCGGTGAAGCGTTTGGCGTAGTCCTCGGGCGCCGGGTGCGGCGCGCCGTTGGCGTCGCCTTCCAGGGTGATGGTCGGCACGCTGATCGACGGCGCGGTGGCGAGTTTCTGTTCCAGCGCATCGTACTGGCTTTCACCCTGCACCAGGCCCAGACGCCAGCGGTAGTTGAACACGGTGATCGCGACGTGATCCGGGTTCTGCAACGCCTTGGCACTGCGGTCGAAGGTGGCGTCGTCGAAGGCCCATTTCGGTGACGCCAGTTGCCAGATCAGCTTGGCGAAATCATGGGTGTTCTTGGTGTAGCCCGCCTCACCACGGTCGGTGGCGAAGTAGAACTGATACCACCATTGCAGCTCGGCCTTGGGCGGCAGCGGATTCTTGCCGGCAGCCTGATTGCCGATCAGATAGCCGCTGACCGACACCAGCGCCTTGACCCGCTCCGGCCACAGCGCCGACACGATGCCCGCCGAACGCGCGCCCCAGTCGTAGCCGCCGAGCACGGCTTGCTTGATCTTCAGGGCGTCCATGAAATCGATCACGTCACTGGCCAGCGCCGCCGGTTGACCGTTGCGCACGGTCTTTTCAGACAGGAAATGCGTGTCGCCATAACCCCGAGCGTACGGCATCAGCACCCGATAACCCTTGGCCGACAAAAGCGGCGCGACGTCGTCATAGCTGTGAATGTCGTACGGCCAGCCGTGCAGCAGAATCACCACCGGGCCATTGGCCGGGCCGGTTTCGGCGTAGGCCACGTCCAGCAGGCCGGCCTTCACGTGTTTCAGCGGGCCGAAGGGCAGGTCGGCTTTGACGCTGGCGGCTTCGGTCTTGAGCGGCTCGGGTGCTGCGGTTTGCGCTTGAGCGAACGCGCCGAACTGCAGCAGCGCGGTGGCAAGTATCGACAGGCCCAGCAGGCGGCGACGGTTTTTCCCGGTAGCGACGGTGGTGTGTGGTGCGTGCTTCATGGCAAGTCTCCTTATGATCGGCGAGGGCCGGGTTCTGGCTGAACCCTTCGTATCTGGCGTTCATTAAAGACTGGCCACGTATCTGCGCTGTTTCCGTTTTCGTTGGCTGATGCGCGGGCATGTATCCGGGAGGCGTTCGTACACACTGCGATACAAACCTGCGGCCAACAAAAAGCCCCGAATGTTCGGGGCTCCTGCTTGCCTTGAGTTTCAGGCCTGAGTGACGTGCTTGGGACCCGCCAGCGCCCAGGCGATCAGCCCGAACAGCGGCACAAACACGATCAATACGATCCAGACGCCTTTGTTGCTGGCTTTCCCCTCACTCTTGCGCACCCGGTTGATTGCCCACAATTCGATGAGCAAAAGAACGACGGCCAGTACGATCCACGTGGTTTCAAGTTGCATGGGCTACCTCCTGATGGTCATCGGTTTAGGCGGGGCATGCCACTCAGGGTTCATTTAATTTGCTTGGTGGCTTGCCTGGCGCACGTGCACAAATGTTCTAAACGCCTCGGCAAAGTCGCGGTAACGTAGACGTCCTCAACGACTAACACTGCCTTCGGAGCCTTGCGTGGACAAACGCAACTGGATCGAGCTGTCCCAGGACGCCGACACCGGGATCGAGTCGATTCGTGCCCACTTCCAGGGGCATGCCTACGATCCGCACTGGCATGACAGTTTTCTGGTGGGCGTCACCGAGCAGGGCGTGCAGCAGTTTCATTGCCGGCGCGTGAGGCATTTGAGTACGCCGGGCAAGATTTTCATGCTGGAACCGGGGGAGATCCACGACGGGCACGCGCCGACGGAGGAGGGCTTCACCTATTCCATGCTCTACCTCGACCCGCACTGGCTGGAGCGCGAATTACGCGTGCTGTTCGAGCATGCGCCGGACAATAGCCAGCTCGGGTTCACCGATACCCTGAGCCAGGATTCGAGCCTGTCCAACGCCATCAATCAGGCCTTTAACGCCCTGCATCAAGGCGACTTGCGTATCGTGCGCCAGACCGCCATCGACACCTTGCTCGGTTCGCTGACGTCGCACCTCGACTGGCGCAAACGTCAACCGTTCGATCCGCGCCTGCCACGGGTGGCCAAGGTGGCGCGGGACTATCTGCATGCGCATGCCTTCGAGGACATCGGGCTGGACGATGTAGCCAAAGCCTGCGGGGTTGATCGCTTTCGACTGACCCGGGCGTTCAAGGCCGCTTTCGGACTGGCGCCACATGCCTATCTGATTCAGTTGCGCCTGGCCCGCGCCCGGCAATTGCTGGCGCGCGGCGAAACACCCGCCACCGTCGCCAGCGCCCTCGGTTTCGCCGATCAGAGTCACCTCGGGCGCTGGTTTCGCCGTGCCTATCACCTGACGCCGGCGGATTACCGCAAGCGCTGCTCAAACCTTCCAGACTGAACCCCGCGCAACGTTGGGAATTCGTGAGGGAACCGTGGGCGATCTGTGGGATGCTATGAACGAAGCTCGCTTGCCTGGTGACGGACATCAGGGAGTAACCATGGATAAAACGCCCCGAACCCATTCAAAGTCGTATGAGGTTCATAGGTGGGACAGTGAGGTCATTGCAGTGAATCAGTTGATCAGCGAAATCAGAGAAATGTGGGAATTCGATGATGGTCTGCTCTTTGAGAGTTTTCGCCGCTGGGACGGGACCTCTACCAGCTTCGAAGATACAAAAAAAAATTTGATCTACGCGCAAGAGCACGCAGTCGTAAGATTCGAGCAATATCTGGTACTTGAAAGTGGCGTTGAAGTACGACTCCCAGTCCTTGAGACACCCTATATTCTTGAAGATAGAACAGGGGTGTTGGTGGTTTTTGATGAGAAACCTTCAAAATTCAGTACGCCTGAATTTCCCTGGTTTTTTAACTGTCCTGATAATGCGGCTATCTACAATGCTGATGGCTCTTTACGTTTTCAACTGCAAAGCACTCAAGGTATAGGAAGCTATATAGGAATCGTGCACTTCACGCGTACGCCAGATAATCCAAATGCGTTAGGTGTTTTGGTAGGTACATTGGGGCATGATCCGGAATGGCTTAATCTGGTTGATCCTGATAGTCCGAAATTGATATCTACGGGAAAGTGGATTCGATATTAGTTGTGAGGAAGGAATTTGAGGAAGTCTGAGGATCACCTGGTCTTTGTTGGCCTCCAGCGGAGGTAGCGCAAAGGCGCAAGGCTGGAATGCTCCGGCATCCTATTTACAAAGGTGCATTGATGGCTGCTTACGATTTGTACGGTGTCAAAAATTTGAGTGTTTCAGCCGCCAGGTCGAAAGTTGAGGAAAGTCTCGAGCTTTCCCTTGATAGACGCGAAAGCGGCTATCACGGCGGTGAGTATTATTTCTTTGGTAATAAAGAGTCGGAGCACCTCACGCTGAAAAACAATATTGACCCTTTCGACGGCGAAGCGGTGGAACAGGAATTTCCCGAATATCCGGTTTTGTTATATGTAGACAGCACCGGGCGTGCGGAAGAGATCACAAAGAAGTTGGCGGAGGAGTTTTTTCTGCTTAGGCGTGAGCTGCTGGATTAGGTTCTACTTCGGGCTGCAGACTCCCGCGATTACTGCTCAAACCTTCCAGACGGAACTGCATCCAACCGCGACCATGGCTCTCTGTTCTGATCCGGAGTCCATGCCGTGGAATCGTTGTTACCCTTTCTGCTGTTTTCCTTCGTTGCCTCGATCACCCCGGGGCCGACCAATATTCTGGTGATGAGCCACAGCTCGCGGCGCGGTCTGACGGCCACCGTGCCGATCATCTTCGGCGCGTGTGTGTCGGCGGCGCTGGTGGTGTTGGTGGTCGGGCTCGGCGTGGGGGAAACCTTGCTGCGCTATCCCCGTGTGCAGCAGGCGATGGCCTGGGCCGGGGTGTTGTGGTTGAGCTGGCTGGCGTGGCAGATCTTTCGCAGCACGCCGCCATCGTTGGAGTCCTCAACGTCGAATGATGACGGCTTCAACGTATTCGGCGCCGCCGGCCTGCAATTGATCAACCCCAAGGTGTGGATGATGGCCGTGGCGGTGGTGAGCGTGTTTGCCGGTGGCAGCGAGGACAGCGCACGGATGGCGTTGTTGTCGCTGGCGTTTCTGCTGGTCAGCCTGCCGTGCATGACGGCGTGGGCGCTGCTGGGGGTGGGCAGTGCTCGGTTTTTTGGATCGCCGCGGGCGTTCAGGCGCATGAATGCCGGGCTGGCATTTTTGTTGTTGCTGTCGGCTTTGTTGACGGTGTTGATCTAACCATCGGTGCCTTCCGCATTCCTCACAGGAATGCACCGCATAAAATCAATGAATTTCTATTATCGGTCCTCGTGACGTAGGGTGATTCAAGGACACGGAGAAACGCCCTTGAACGCTTCCTCGACTGAAAAATTCGACAACTCCCGCGCCAATGAATATGGCAAGCAAAGCCGCATTGCGCTGGCGGGCTATGACACTTGCCATGACCTTGCTGCGTGCATGCTGGCGGCCAGCCTCGGTAACGCAGGTTCGGCGCGGATTCTGGCGGTTGGCGCAGGCGGGACCGCACAGGAAATCATCGCGATGGGAAGCCTGGAGCCAGGCTGGCGTTTCATGGCGGTTGACCCTTCCGAGCCGATGCTGGCGGCGGCGACCGAGCAGTTGCGCTCGCATGACTTGCTTGAGCGAACGGATCTGCATCTCGGGCCGGTCGATGACTTGCCTGCCGATGAGTCTTACGACGCCGCCACGGTGATCGGCGTTCTGCATCATCTGGAAGGCGATGAGGCCAAACGAGCGCTTCTGCAATCCATTCGGGCACGTTTAAAGCCGGGTGCTCCGCTGATCGTGGCCGGCAATCACTACGCGTATGCCAGCCAGCCGTTGCTGCTGGAAGCGTGGGGACAACGCTGGCGTCAGAACGGTGCGAGCGCCGATGAGATGAAGGCCAAACTGGGGAAAATCCTTCAGGGTGCCGATCCTCCGCATTCCGAGGCGGCGGTTCAAAAGCTGTTGCATGAAGCCGGATTCGGCGAAACCACCCGGTTTTTCAGCAGCCTGTTCTGGGGCGCATGGTTGACGCGTAGAACGGGTTGATTCGGGGCTGAGTGACGATCCGACCACACGTATTTGAAATCCCCGCCGTTGCCCCCCAGAATCGCGCCCCGATCCGGCCACCAGCGCCGGGCGTTCAGAGTGAAAGGGGTTGCGGTTGAACGAACAGACATTGTCCATGCGCCTGGAGCGGGTGGCGGCGCATGTGCCCGCCGGTGCGCGGCTGGCCGATATCGGCTCGGATCACGGCTACCTGCCGGTGGCCCTGATGCGCCGTGGCGCGATCGCGGCGGCGGTGGCGGGCGAGATGGCCGAGACGCCGTTCCGTTCGGCGCAACGCACCGTGCGCGAGAACGATTTTGAGCAGCAGGTCACCGTGCGCCTGGCCAATGGCTTGATGGCCGTCGAACCGACCGACGGGATCACCGCAATTACCGTGTGCGGCATGGGCGGCGAAACCATCCGCGACATCCTCGAAGCCGGCAAGGCGCGTCTGAGCGGCCGCGAGCGTCTGATCCTGCAACCCAACGGCGGCGAACAACCGCTGCGTCAATGGCTGATGGACAACGGCTACCGAATCCTCCTTGAAGAAGTCCTGCGTGAGAACCGTTTCGACTACGAAATCATCGTGGCCGAGCGAGGCGAGCCGGTGACTTATACCGCCGAGGAACTGTACTTCGGGCCGCTGCAATTGCAGGCGTGCAGTCCGGCGTTTGTCAGCAAGTGGCAGCATCGGTTGCGGCACAAGCAGCAGACGCTGAGTCACTTCGCTCGGGCGCGGAATGGGGTATGCGAGCAAAAGGTGCAGGATCTGAAGCAGCAGGTGCGCTGGATCACTGACGTGCTGGGGTGAAGCAGGGGTCAGGAAAGGGCCGCAAGCGCTATCACCAGACCGACGCCGCAAAGCAACAGACCGGCAGACATCTGTAACGTCGGGGAGCTGGCAGCTGACGCGGCAACGGAATCCGTCGAATGTGCCATGCCCTGACCGACGAGTGGTGAAATGACGCCACCGTTTACGCAGTCGTAGATGACGCCCTCGACCTTGCGGCACAAGATCTTCAGTACCGACGAAATGTCGGCATCGTGAGGATCTACCTCCGTGCCGAGGATCGAGGCGCTTATCGAGTGTCCGTCGTCAATGACCAGGTCGGGTGTGGTGGACAGGACTGCCAGCCGGGCATCGCATCGAGCAAGTATTCGGGCAATCCTGGAGTCGGGGTCCAGCTTTTCCCATTCGATGATTTCCCGAATTTCCTCGGGTACATACTCGGGGTCGTCCTCAATCTGGATCAGAAACGGGACGGGGGTATGTACCAGCAACTGTGGCACGACGATCCCGTAGCCTTTCCATTCAGTGGTCGAGATGTGCCAGGACGTGGTTTGTCGCAGATGTGCGGCGATGTCTTGCAGGGTTGCCTTGATGGGTTTCGAGTTGTAGCAGATCTGTGCAGAGGTGGTCATCGCGGGTGGCCATCGATCTTCCGTTGATTTGGAGGCGATGCTAAAACGCCCGGGAACCGGAGGCAACGGGTTCACCCATGAGCGATGGCTTTGGTTTTATGCGAAGTTTCAACAGCTGATATCATCCAGCGCTTTCAAACCGAGTACCGCGACATGAACCGTCAGAAAAAACTGCAACAGCTCTTCAAGGAAAAATCCAGAAAGGCCAACGCCAAACTGGCACCCAAGAGCAACAAACCGAAGTACATCAGCAAGGCGGATCGCTTGAAGCTGGAGGCTGAAGCGGCGCCAGAGTCGACTGACACCCCTGAGGCCTGATCAAGCAGGCTCGCGGCGGTACAGACCCCCATCAGGTTTTCCCTCAGGTACTCGGCGGCTTCGCCAGTTCAATCCCCGCCGCCCCCAGCCGCTTGAGAATCTCGAACAGCAGATCACTCTTGGTCGTCCCGACAATCCTCGGACTCGCCACATACCCGGTCACCGTCAACGTAATCCCGTCCGGCGTCAGCTTGCTGAAGCGCACGAACGGCGCCGGTTTTTCGAGGATGGTTTCGTGTTCCTTGTAGGTGTCGAACAGCAGGTTCTGCACCTGTTCGGGGTCGATGTCCAGCGGGAACATCAGCTCCAGCGTCGCCACGCCCTGGGCGCTGCCGCCGAGGGTGACGTTGCGCAGGTTCTGCGAGATCAGTTGCGAGTTGGGCACGATCACGATCGAGCGGTCGCTGAGCTGGATTTCGGTGGCGCGCACGTTGATCCGCCGAATGTCGCCCTCGACGCCGCTGATGCTGATCAGGTCGCCGACCTTGACCGGGCGTTCGGTGAGCAGGATCAGCCCGGAGACGAAGTTCTTCACGATCTCCTGCAAGCCGAAGCCGATGCCCACCGACAGGGCGCTGACGATCCACGCCAGGTTGGTCCATTGCACGCCCAGCGATGACAGGGTCAGCAGGATCACCACCGCATAACCGATGTTGGAGAACAGCGTGCTGAGCGAGGCGCACATGCCCGGGTCCATGTCGGTCTTGGGCAGGAACTCGTTGTCGAGCCAGCGGCGCAGGGCGCGGATCAGGTAGATACCGATCAACAGCGCCAGCATCGCGTTGAGCAAATGGCCGGGGACGATGTTCAGTTTGCGCAGGCCGGCGCCGCCGAGGATCGTGCCGATGTTGTTGGCCAGTTGGCCCAGGGTGGTGCCGATCCCGCCGACGAACAGCGTGATGACCGCCAACAGCAACAGCGCAGCGCGACCGAAACCGGCCAAGAGGGTCGAGGCCTGTTCGAGGCGCCGGTCTCCGACACCCAGCAGTTGTTTCAGCGCCTTGCCGCTGGAATGGCGGGGCGAGAAGAAGTACTCGCAGCTGTCCTTGAGCAACTGCATCAGCAGGTAAAACCCGGAAAACACGATAAACGCCCACACCAGCTCGTAGGTGATGAACCGCGCGAGCGACACATACCCCGTCAGCAGGGCGCCGAACGACAGCACCATCGCCAGGGTGGCGACGGTGTAAATCACACCGGCGAAGGTGTTGCCCGACACCTGCGTATCCCCGGCCGCCACCAAGACCTTGCGCACTCTGCCGACACGCATCAGCAACGTCGTGACGATGCCCAGCACCACCAGCGCAATCACCCCGCGCCCGGCGATCACGATCTGGCTGCTCATGCCCGAGGCATTGCTGACTTGCACCGCTGTCACCAGCACCAACAGCGTCGCAGCCAGGATTCGCGCAAACGGCTGCAGCGTATCGGCGACCTCGTCGGCCACCCCCGGCAGTCGCCATGACGGGTGTTCGGTGGACAGCAACGCGCGGCTCAGGCCGGTGATCAGCACGCAGGCGTAAACGACTTTCTCGAACTCATCGGAAAACGTCGCCAGCATCGGCGGCAACGGCACGTGACGGGTGCAGGCGTAGTACAACAATTGCAGGGCGATGGCGGTGGTCGCGAGTGTCGCCAGTGCCGAGGCGAACGCCAGCGAACTGCGGCGCAGCCGACCCTCCGGCATGCGGTGAATGCACACCCACGCCAGCCAGCGGTCGGCCAGCCGCCGGCCCAGCGTCCAGACGACGAAGGCCAGCACCACCAGCAGGGCGGTGTAAAAACGCTGGCCGGGTTGCCAGGCTTCGGCGCCGGTCTGTTGCACCTGTTCGACGAAAAACCGCAGGCGCTGGCGGTCATCGGTCGATGGATTGAAAAGGGGCGTCCAGAAGCCGGGATTCAGAATGCTGTGGGTGCTGAGCGTCAGTTCGCTTTCGAGCAGCGTGCGGCGGATACCGGCGATCTGGGTGATCAACTCCGTGGCGCTCTGCTTGAGGGTGGCGAGGTTCTTCAGCGCAGTATCGACTTTGGTTTTCTGCTCGATCAACGTCGCCCTTTGCGCCGCGATATCGGCTTGTTCGGCGGCGACCGCTTCGGCGGGCGCGGCCCCCAGCACGCCCAGTTGCACGGTCAATTGCGCCTGCTGCGGCAACAGCGATGCCGACAGCCGATCGATGTCCAGAATGAACGTCTGCACCCGATCCTGCGGGCCTTCGAGCTGGTTGTAATTGTTGGCGGACGAAATCTGCTGCTTGAGGCCATCGAGGCGCAGTTGCAAGGCTTGCAGATCGCTTTGCGTGACGCCGGGGAGCGGGGCGCCGGTGCTGACATCGGGTGTGCCAGGCAAGTCGGCAGCCGACACCGCCACGAACCCCGAACCGAGCACGAGCAGGGCGACGAACATCAATGACTTCAATGCATTACGCATGGGACTGGCCGATTCCGGTTGATCACACAAGCATTGAGGTTAGGTGATCGGATCGGAGGGCGCGGAAAAGTTTCGGTGACCCGGGCGACGGGCCACCGTTCCCGGCGTTGTGGTTGTTCAGATCGACCGCTGATTGACCCGCTGCATCAATTCCTCCGCCGATTCCTTGCGCTCGGAATAACGATCCACCAGGTCCGGGCGATCACGCAGCAACAGCGTGAATTTCACCAGCTCTTCCATCACATCCACCACCCGGTCATACAGCGCCGAGGGTTTCATGCGATTGCCTTCGTCGAATTCCAGATAAGCCTTGGGCACCGACGACTGATTGGGGATGGTGAACATGCGCATCCAGCGCCCCAGCACGCGCAGTTGATTGACCACGTTGAAGGACTGCGAACCGCCACAGACCTGCATTACCGCCAGGGTCTTGCCTTGAGTCGGACGCACCGCGCCGAGGGCCAGTGGCACCCAGTCGATCTGCGCCTTGAACACTGCCGACATCGCGCCGTGGCGTTCCGGCGAGCACCAGACCTGGCCTTCGGACCATTGCATCAGTTCGAGCAATTCTTGGACTTTCGGGTGATCGCCCGGCGCATCGTCCGGCAGCGGCAGACCCGAAGGATTGAAGATTCGCGTCTCGGCACCGAAGTGCTCCAGCAACCGTGCGGCTTCTTCGACCAGCAAACGGCTGAAGGAGCGCGGGCGGGTCGAGCCGTACAGCAACAGGATGCGCGGTTTGTGGGCGCCTTCGTCACGCGTGGTTGTTTGAACCAGTGAGGGATCGAGGTTGGGCAGGTCGGTCATGTCGGCTCCGGTTACAGCGTGCTGATGCGGTCGAGCTCACGCTTGAGGGCATCACGGTCAAGTTCGGCGAAAGGCAGGGCGAGGAAGGCCCGGCAGCGGGTTTCGATTCGGGCGAGTGTGGCGCGGAACGCGGCATCGATGGTGCGTTCATCGCCGACCACATCCGATGGATCTTCCAGCCCCCAATGAGCTTTCACGGCCGGGCCGAAATACACGGGGCAGGCTTCACCGGCGGCCTTGTCGCACACGGTGATGACAATGTCCGGCGGGTTGTCTTCGAAGGCCTCGTTGCCCTTGCTGCTCAATCCGGCGATGGAAATGCCGGCCGCCTGCAACGTGCTCAGGCTGCGCGGCAGCACCTGGCCCTTGGGGAAGCTGCCGGCACTGACTGCTTCGAATCCGGCCGGCGCCAGGTGATTGAACATCGCCTCCGAGAGAATGCTGCGGCAGCTGTTGGCGGTGCACATGAATAGAACGCGCATTTTCGGTCCTCAGCAGCAGGCAGACGTGTTGAGCGGGCGATCGCCCATGGCAGCCAACCGCGCGCTGTTTTCTTCCAACCAGTGGGTGTTGGCGGCGAGCGTGGTTTCAAGCAGCGTGCGAATCCATGCCGGCAAGTCGGGGTTAAGCCGGTAATAAACCCACTGGCCCTGACGACGATCCAGCAGCAGACCGCAGGTGCGCAGCTGCGCGAGATGGCGGGAGATTTTCGGCTGACTGTCGTCCAGCGCGCAGACCAGTTCGCAGACACACAGCTCACCTTCACGGGTGATCAGCAGCGTGGCCCGGGCGCGGGTTTCGTCGGCGAGGCATTTGAAAACGGAGGCGGGGTTGAGCATGACGATGTCTTCGGCACATATGGTTTTTCGAATATACGGATATCCATATGTACTGGGCAAGTCTTGAGTTTGATGAGGTGGCAGCTCTCGACCGAAGGTGTGTTTAGCGCAGGCGCCTCAACGCTTGCTGAACGCCAGTCGCGCGGCAAACAACACGAAAATCATCCCGGTGGTGCGATCCATCCAGCGAATCACCTTCTCCTGTCGCAGGAACCCGGACAACGGCTGCGTCGCGCCAATCAACACCAGCGACCAGATCAGCCCGAGCACCACATGAATGCTCACCAGCCCGAACGTCCACGGCACCAGCGGCTGACCTTGCGGAATGAACTGCGGCAGAAACGACACGTAGAAAATCCCGATCTTCGGATTCAGCACATTCCCCAGCATGCCCTTGAAAAACCAGTTCGCCCCCGGCTTGCCGTCGGCCTCGGCCGGTGCCAGCGAGCGGCGAGGGCGCAGCAGCATGTTCAACCCCAGCCACGCCAGATACGCCGCGCCGCAATACTTCAACAGGTTGTAGGCCAGCTCCGACACCGCAATCAACGCCCCCAACCCAAACGCCACCGCCGCGCCCCACAACAGACAACCGGCATTAATGCCCAACGCTGCACGCAGCGCCTGCTGCTTGCCCTCGACGGTGGCGGTGCGCAGCACCAGCGCGGTGTCGAGACCGGGCGTCAGGGTCAACAGAGTGGCAGCGAAGGTGAAAGCGAGAAGGTTGTCGGCGATGGACATGGTGCGAGGGTTCCCTGTTCTGGATGCGGGAACGGTAGCGGTTTCAGGCGGGGGGATCCAGCAGGGAAATCAGGCGCGGTTCGATGCGGTCGGGTTGTATCTCGAGGATCGCCAGCGTGACCGGCAACTTGAAACGCCGAGGGCCGGCGCTGCCGGGGTTCACGTAGAGACGGTCACCGCGCCATTCGATGCGTGGTTTGTGGGAATGGCCGGTGATGATGAGCTTGATGCCCGGATCGAGATCGGCGGGGACGTCGGCGATGTCGTGGACGAGGAGGGTTGGCCAGCCGTTGAGGGTGAAGGTCAGAAGGTCGGGGAGGTTTTCGGCCCACGGACTGTTGAGGTCGTTGTTGCCGCGCACGGCGTGGACGGGGGCGATGTTGGCCAGTTGGGCGAGGATGTCCGGGTTGCCGATGTCGCCGGCGTGGATGATCTGATCACAGCCCTGGAGCGCGGCGAGGGCTTCGGGGCGGAGGAGGTTGTGGGTGTCGGAGATTAGGGCGGTTTTCATGAGGGTTCTCCGTTGGTGGTTCGGGTGGGAGTGGCTGGTTTCGGTCAAAAGCAGTCGGTGGACAGACTACGGGCAAATAGATGGTGTCCTGCTACCCTCTTTATCGTAGTCGGGCTTGCCGTCATCCCTATCGCGTTATCCCTCGATAGATCTCGCGCTTACCACGACATGGCATGTCAACTAACGAGAGAGTGTCAGGATAGCGCCATGAAAGTTCGATGCCCTAGCTGTGGTTATATCGCAGACAAGCTTCCGCCAAGCCTAAGGTGTCCTAAATGCGACGATTTTTCCCACGACTGGCTGATTTATGATTGGGAAAGCTTTGCTTCAATGAAGCGTCGGCATATTAGATACAACTTATTCATTATTGGCGTGACTCTAATTAATTTACTTTTGGCGATTACCTTGGAATCAACAGATGCGTTTCAATGGTTGTTCACCTTGTTGTTTATCCCAGCCATTATCAGTTTGTTTTATTGTCGAAAACAGCTTGATGGTGAATCGGAGTATGAGGGGCATCGAGGCAGAGCTTTATTTTTCTGGCTTTTCGGTTTCGGGGGTGTCTGAAGCGGCTAGCAAATCGCATATGGACTATCCCTGCACGTGGTGAGTGATGCCTTCCAACTCTGTCGTCAGTGCGATTGCATCCTTATATCTGGTCGCTGTTGGGCTTGTTCGCCCTGGTCTATTGCTCGTGAGAATGGGTCTAATTCGGTCGGGTTACTTATAGATAAACGTATAGCTCATGATATAGCTACCTAGTTTGTTTGTGTGGGCATTCACCCATACGGCCGTCATGCCTTGCTTAATGTCTTCATCTAATTTGGCTTTGTTCGTGCAAAGCGCAATCCTGCGATGTGTACCTGCATCTTTGATCCATAAACCGGCTTCGCAATGACCCATTTTTCCAATGGGAGGGCCTGGGTATGTTATTTCATATGCGGACTCATAACTAATAACCTCACCGGGAAGAGTGTAGATGGCAGCGGCGTAAATGTTTAGCGAAAACACAAATCCTACGCAAAACCAACCGGCAAAACAATTTAAGGTTTGTTTAACTGTTTTGCCTCCGGAGCGCTTGAAGCGTGTTCGAACGACAGCGACAAGCCCTGTGACAGAGCTGATCAACAGGTATGTCGCCAACTCGGGAATCTCAGGCATTAAAACAGTTCTCGCTGAAATCCTGGAAGCCCATCCAATATAATAAAGGCACGCGAAAACCGTCAAAATCACTATTATTTTAGTTGCGATTCTTGGTTTTTTATCAGAAGGGTCGAGTTTCATTTGTTGTGAATTAATATTCGATTGGGCGTATTAGGGTTTGTTTTGAACACCAGATCGCGAGGCTGGGTGACGAATAGTTTTCGTCGATTTCATTACTTTCATATTTAACCTGGGGCAGGATTATCAGATAAAGCATCCGAAACAGGGGACACAGCCGAGCGTGTCAACCGAAGGTAGCATTTCGCCTGCAACGCGTCGAGCGACGGCCTTTGCCAGAAAGCAGGTGGGCACTACCTTGTTTGCGGCGATGGAAACGGACCAATAGCTGCCTCTCACGAACGGCGGTTTCCGGCCATTGCCGGTCGCTCGCGGAGATAGAATAGCGGTCACCGGTTCTTTCTGTGATGAGCAGTTGTTCGACCTTGGCAAGAAAAGTCTGACCGCGTTGAGTAGTTAAGGTGAGATCGTTCGGCTGGATTGATTTTCTGGAGTTTGATAATGGGGTTTTCAACGACATTGTGGGAGTGGTACGGCCAGGATGAGCACAAGCGAGTGCTCGCCGTGTGCGAGGCAATCCCGGCCCTGCAATTTCTGGCGCTTCCTGCGGATTCACAGCGAAACGCAATCCCGTACTGTCCAGCATGCGAAGCGTGGTCTGAAATGATGCTGCCGTTGAATGAGGTTCTTTCAATCTGTGGTAGCGCAATGCCGGCAGAGATCAGAACGCGGCTACAGGCGACCTGGGAGCTATGCAATAACCTGACCGGGGCTGCATTTCACTGCGATGACTGGTTCATTTTTGATCACAACGATTGGACGCCGATCAGAACGGCCGCTGAAGAGCTCTCGGGCCTCATGGAGTTGCTGGAAATTACTCCCTTCCTGGATGACGTGTTACTGGATTGCCGGAATGCAGTGCGTGGAATAAAGCGTTGATCCCTTTGACAAGGTCTGTCGAGGTATTGGGCGTGTATGTCGATGGGCACTCTATTCAACTAGTCGTTTCTGGCCGGTTGTGGTTGTTCTAAAGGGGCTGCTTTCGGTCAATGCTGGCCGTAGTCGTCTAGAGCGCAAGCGTCAATGCGACTGCGGATCGGTCGAAACCAGACCCGCAAACATCGACTGTCTGCATTTGGCCGAAAGCTGCCATTTCCCATGGCAGCTTCGGCCAACGCTCATTACCTCTGCCGTTGCGTTCTATCTTCCCGCAGAGGGCTAGCGTTTAGCTCTTCACCTCAACATGATCCAACGCCTGATTCACCACTGCGCAATCCCTATCGCGGTCTTGCGATGGGCCGGCTCCAGCGTAGCCGCAAAGTTATTAAGCATTTCACTCGCCGATCCTAGTGATTCGCTAGCGTTGGCGAGAAGGGATTCAGTGTCGTAGGCCGGATTGGCCAGATACATGGGGTCGTGTTTATGGTGGCTGCCCATGATGCGTTGCTGTGGGGTGAGGTAGTGATCGAGGGCGCGTTCGGCGGCTTCGTTGAGGGTTCGGGAGTCGGGGAATTTGTAGGGGGAAACCGGATCGGTTTCTGGTGGGTTGGGTGTCGGTTTGAACATGGATGAATCCTCTAGCGCGATTACCAAAAGGAACCATCACCCCTCGCTACCAAACGTTGGGTGGCGGCCATACGCGGGTTGGTAGACCGGTCGCACTAGAACCCGGCGCCCACGAATGAGCCCCACGCATGACCACCATGAAATCCGAGCCCCGAGAAAGGGCTGCAAATGGTGACGCCATGAGTCTAGAACGAAGCGGGCTACCAAACCCCATCACTGTTTTTCAGTGACCCGGAAACGATAAAACCCGCGTCCCAGACGCACAAGCCGGCGGATTCTGGCGCAGTCGTAGGCAATGACGCAAGGCGTTGTAGCCTTGAGGAAGTAACGCTGAGTGCCTTTAAACAACAATTTCCTCATTCAGCCTTTATAGAGCAACGCATCCACCACAACCCCAAACGCCGACGACTGCTCCCGGCGATTCGGATAGTAAAGGTGGTAACCCGCAAAGGGTTGGCACCAATCCTCAAGCACCCGCACCAGACTGCCGTCAGCCAATTCCCCGGCAACCATATCTTCCGGCAGAAACCCCAAACCGCACCCAGCCACCGCCGCACGCAGGATCGGCACGCTGCTGTTGAACGTCCATTGCCCCTCGACCCGGGCCTTCAGTTCGTGGCCGTCCTTTTCAAAATCCCATTGCATCAGGCTGCCGTGGGTGGGCAGGCGCAGGTTGATGCAGTTGTGCGTGGCCAGATCGCCCGGCGTCGTGGGAATTGGTCGGTCTTTGAAGTACTGGGGCGAGCCCACGACGGCGATGCGCAACGACGGGCCGATGGGCACGGCGATCATGTCCTTGGCCACCTGTTCACCCAGGCGAACACCGGCGTCATAGCGCTGCGCAACGATGTCGGTGAGGGCGTAGTCGACGGTGATTTCGACCTTGATGTCCGGGTAGTCAGGCAACACCTTCAACAGCTTGGGCCAGAGAATATTGTTCGCCGCATGTTCGGAGGCCGAGATCCGCACATTGCCGGCCGGGGTGTCGCGAAACTCGCTGACCGCGGCCAGTTCCAGTTCGATCTCATCGAAGCGTGGCGCCATCGATTGATACAGGCGTTGACCTGCTTCGGTCGGCGAAACGCTGCGGGTGGTTCGGGTCAGCAGGCGCACGCCCAGCCGTGTTTCCAGGGTGCGCATGGTGTGGCTCAACGCCGACTGCGAGACGCCCAGTTGTGCGGCCGCGCGGGTGAAGCTGCCTTCGCGGGCGATGACCACGAAGGCTTGCAGGTCGTTGAGGTTGGCGCGGGACATTGATGAGAGCCTCTCATGAGGGGCGCGGGATTAATCCATGAAAGCAGGTTGCGCGCGGATGCGCGACCCCCATAGAGTTCATTACAAGGTACGGGCGTAAAACGCGCTCAGCTTGCCGATGGCAGCGTCGACATATCGCGGTACCCAATAGGTTTCGATGTGGGTGGCGCCCTCGAGGATGAACACTTCCTTGTCCGAGGTGCCGGTGGCTTTGGGGAAGGCGTCCTGAGTCATGTACAGGCTGTCGGCCTTGCTGCCGGCGATCATCAGCAACGGTTGATTGATCAGCTCGATCTGGTTGGTGGCGTCAAAGCGCATCAGGTCGATGAGGCTGCTGGTGGTGTATTTGAAGGTCGAGTTCGGGTGCGCGTGGGTCTTCCAGTAATACTCGTAGCCCTGGCGATAGAGTTCGAACGGCAATTTGGCGATCTGCTCATCCGTCAGGTTGGCATCACCGGAATACAACACCGCGCCACCGGCGGCTTCCTGGGCGCGGGCGGCCGAAGCCTGTTGCAGACGTTGCTGAATGCTGTCCATTTGCGAGTCGTTGTAGCCACTGCGGCGCACTCGGCCCGAGTTGAACATGCTGACGGTCGCCAGCGATTTGAAGCGTTTGTCGGTTTGTGCCGCCGCCAGCGAATAACCGCCACCACCACAAATGCCGAGCAGGCCCAGGCGTTTTTCATCGACGCCGGCAAACTGGCTGATGAAGTCGGCCATAGCGTGGATATCTTCGATGCGATACGCGGGTTTATCGATGCTCCGGGGCTGACCACCGCTGGCGCCCTGATACGCCGCGTCGGCGGTGATAGTGATGTAGCCCTGTTCGGCCAGGCGCTGGGCGTACAAACCGGCGACTTGCTCTTTAACGCCGCCATTCGGGTGCGCGACGACCACGGTCGGGTAGGTTCTTTTCGCGTCGTAGTTGGCCGGGGTGTAGACGTTGGCGGCGATGTCCAGTCCGTTGAGTTTGTAGCTGACCGGGTGAATGTTGACCTTGCCCGGTTCGTTTTTGGTGATCGCGCCGTCATAGGCGAGGGTGAACGGGTTCTTTTTGTAGTCGGCGGCCAGGGATTCGCCGGCAGAGAGGCCGACCAATGCCGACATGAACGTGGCTTTGAGAGTGTTTTTCACGTGAAGCTCCTGAGCAATCAAAAGGGCGGCAGTCGAAAGAAGGGGACGGGTCAGTCCAGCTGTTTTTCTTTGAGAAATTGCGCCACCAGATCAGCGATCTGCACGTTGTTCAGATCCGACATGGGGAAGTGGGTATTGCCGTGGATGCCGATCTCCGGCAGGTGGATCAGGCGTACATCGCCGCCGTGCCGATTGACCGCGTCACGCCAAAGCCGGGCCATCTTCAGGCGGGCGCGCCAACTGTCCTGAGCCGGCAGGTCGACGGCCTGTTCGGGGATGTTGTCGCCGTACAGGATCAGAATCGGGATACGCGTCAGCGCCATGAATTGCTCGATTGGCACGGCTGCGCCTTGCACCGTGTCGAACGCGCTGGGAATCGGCGCCGGCACTTCACCTTCGGCAAACACAAAGCTGCTACCAGGCTCGAACGCCACGATGGCCTTGACCTTGTCGTTCTTGATCGCCGTCAACCAGCCCGGTCCGCCACCCTGGGAGTGGGTGAACAGAATTCCCGGGCCGATTCGGTCAAAAATCGCTGACACGCCATCGGACACCACACCCATGTCGAAAGGCCCGGTGTTCGGCGTCATCGCGCGGAAAAACTGCTCGCGGCTCTGCGCATCCCGCGCCACTTGTACGCCGTTGAAGTAGTTCGGCCACAGGCCAATGCGGAACTGGTTGAACCACAGTTGTTCGTCCGGCACAGGCTTGATGGTCGTCTCGACACTGCTGCGACCCGCATCGCCACGGCGAGGCTGATCGATCAGATAGACACCATAGTGGCGGCGCAGAAACAGGTTCTGAAAACCCTCGCGGCCATCGGCGGTGGTTTCCCAGGTCTTGGAAAACTGACCGGCGCCGTGCCACATGACGATGGGCAGTTTTCGTGCATCGACCGGGATCTGGTAGAACGCGTAGGCGTGGTCGCCGTGGTAGGTCTGGCCGTCGGGCGTCAGCGGTTTGCGCGGATCGAAGGTGCCCGGTGCGGTGGTCATGGTACCGCCAGCGGCGAAGCTGCCTTGTTTCTGAATCAGTAACGGGCTTTCGGGCTGGTTCGCGCAGGCGCTCAACAGGCTCAGGAGAGTGATAAGCGGCAGGGTTTTGGCAGGCTTCATGTCATTTCACCGAAGCCGCGAGGGCCTGGGTCAGCGCCGTGTTGGCCCGTTCTACGGTCTGTGCATCGCCGTGCTTTTTCAATTGCTCGGTGACTTGGCGCAACTGCGCCGCGCTGAGCCCCACGCGCAGGCTCGCCAGCATGTGCGAGCGCAATTGCGGTTCCACCCCAGGAGTCGCCGCCAGTGCGCCGACCGTCGCCAGTTCGCGGCTTTGCCAGTCGAGGTTGTCACGCTCGAAGATGTCGCCGAACAGGTGGGTTTGCAGGAACCGGTTGATCACCGGGGCGAACTCGAACACCGGGCCTTTGACCGGGCCGCCGGAAATCTTCGTCTGATTGGCGGTGCCGGCCGCCTGCAGTTCATCGCCGACTGGAATCGCCCGGTTTGGCTCACGCCCCGGTGCGTCCTCGATGCCGCGCTGTTTGCGCGCTTGCACCACGGACATCAACTCATTCAAGGCATTGAGGCTGCGCGGGAAGCCGACGTAGGCGTAGAGCTGCACGAGAATTTCCCGTGCTTCGCTGATGGTCAGACCCGCGTCGAGTCCCTGGTTGAGCGCCACGTTGAGATTGGGCAGGTCGCTGGTCGCCATGAACGCGGCGATCAGAGGAATCGCCTGCTGTTTCTTCGACAGTGTGTCGGCGCTGGCTTGTGTGCTGGTCCTGTCTTGCGGTGTCGCTGGATCGTATTGCGCGTCCGAGACTTTCTCGGCCCAGGTGACCGTCTTGCCGTCCTCGGCTTCAGCAATCGCAATGTGCGTCATGCCGGTGCTCGCTGTGGCGCCATGCCAGTGACGGGTGAGCGGGGGGATCCAGACAATGTCGCCGGGGCGGATTTCCTGACGCGGCCCGCCTTCTTGTTGCACGTAGCCAACCCCGGCGGTGACGATCAGCGTTTGCCCCAACGGATGGCTATGCCACGCGGTGCGTGCGCCAGGCTCGAAGGTCACCGTGCCGCCGCCGACACGTGCCGGCAGCTCGCCCTTGAACAGGCCGTCCACGCGCACTGCGCCGGTGAAGTTTTCGGGTGCGCCCTGGATAGAAGATTGGGAGCCTTTCGGGGTAATGCGGATTTCACCGGCGGCCGGGGCTTCTGCGCTTATGAGCGACAAGGCAACGAATGGCGCGATCAGTCGGTTCATCGGCCGACCCGCGCCTTTAGGGCTTCGGGATAGCGCTCGCCTTCGATGTGGATCTGCGCCAGTGCCGTATCAATCGCCTTGAGTTCGCTGGCGTCGAGCGTGATGTCAGCGCCACCGAGGTTTTCTTCCAGGCGATGCAGTTTGGTTGTACCGGGAATCGGCACAATCCATGGTGCCTGCGCGAGCAGCCAGGCCAGTGCGATCTGCGCCGGTGTCGCTTGTTTCTGCGCGGCGATCTGCCGGATCAAAATCACCAGCCCCTGATTGGCCTGCAACGCCGACTGGCTGAAGCGCGGAACGATGCTGCGAAAGTCGTCACTGCCGTAAGTGGTTTCGGCAGACACTGTGCCGGTGAGAAACCCCTTGCCCAGCGGACTGAACGGCACGAAGCCGATGCCCAGCTCCCAAAGCGTTGGCAGGATTTCCTGCTCGGGCTCGCGCCACCACAACGAATATTCGCTTTGCAGCGCCGTGACCGGTTGCACCGCATGGGCGCGTCGGATGGTTTGCGCACCGGCCTCCGACAGACCGAAGTGTTTGACCTTGCCTTCGCCAATCAGCGCTTTCACTACGCCGGCCACGTCCTCGATCGGCACGTCCGGATCGACCCGGTGCTGGTAGAGCAAATCGATGTAATCGGTCTTCAACCGACGCAACGAACCCTCGACGGCGATCCGGATGTGCTCGGGGCGGCTGTTGAGGATCTGCTGTTTATTGTCGTCGCCGAAGGTAAAGCCGAACTTGGTGGCAATGACCACCTGATCGCGGATCGGCGCCAGCGCTTCGCCCACCACTTGCTCATTCAGGTAAGGGCCGTAGACCTCGGCGGTATCGAAGAACGTCACACCTTGATCAACCGCTGAGCGGATCAGGGAAATGGCTTGTGTAGTATCGGTGGCGGGACCGTAGCCGTGGCTCAAACCCATGCAGCCAAAGCCAAGGGCCGATACGGTGAGTGAGCTGTTGCCGAGTGTTCGCTTGTGCATTCTGATCTCCCGTGGTTTGGCGTTGGGGGAACAGTAAGCGAGCGCAGGAGAGGGGACTAGACGGGTAAATCGGCAAGGGTTTATGAGGTGATTTCATCAATCCACATAGAAAAGGGGACGGGTCTTGGTCTTATTGGCAGTTGACCATCAATAAATTCGCGATTGCATTCCTTCTTGTACCGTGTAAAAAGCGAGCCATCAATTATTGGACTCAGGACAGATGGCTGGTAGCGATATCTCACGAATTCAGCATCCTGAGGGTGAGTTGCTGAATATCCTCCAGGATCTGGGCGCTCTCGACTGGAGGCGATTCGGTCCGCGAATAGCCCAGACCTGGAATGGTCGCGAATTTGAGGATGCTCCTGGCGGCCTGCCATGGGTGGCCTTTCGTTTCGCACATGAAGAAGATGCCGTGATGAAACGATTGGAGGCCGCTGTTTCAAGTTATGAGGGGCTCGAGCGTTGGTTGCTGATTGCCCATGTCAGAGAGTCCCTGCCAGGTACCAACTGGGTGGTTTGCCTCGAACGCTCCAGCCTGCACAATCGTCAGGCAGCCAATGCGAACCTTCCCGTGTGGCAGTTCCTTGAACAGAGGAATCCTGGCTATGTAGATTTGGTATATGAAGATTTCAACAGGCTGACAGCACACGTTAAGGCGTGCCTGAGACTCCACAAACTCTGATCAATCTGATGAGAAAAGGGAATGTTGGCAGTCGCTGGATAGCCTTGGCGCACTTGATACCAGCGGAGGCTTCACGTTTCGTCTTATGGAACAATTTCTAAGGATGTCAGCCATGGGGCTGTGTTTGGATCGCCCGTTCTCTGAAGAAGAACTGGCCGAAAGCGACGAACTCGACCTACGGAACATTTCAGCAAAAGTATGGCCGACGGTGCTCTCTGGATGTAAAGCAAAGGAACTGTCCCTTTACAACCTCAAGCTTGCTTCGCTTGAGGGGATCGAGCGGTTAACCCATACACGACGATTGACGCTGGAATGGGCAACAAAAATTGAATCGCTGGAACCTGTTTCCAGACTGAGTGGCCTGACGCATCTGGCAATTGGAAACTTCCCAAAGTTACGACGCCTCGACGGGCTTGAGAAGCTGAGTGAACTGACCGAGCTGCGTCTGTGCGGTAGCCTGGGTGGAGGCTCACCTCTACGCCTCGAATCAATCGAGCCCGTTACTCGTATTTCCAGGCTAACCCGGTTTTCGCTGGCCAACGCGAAGTTCGAGGTCGATGACATCACTGGCCTCGCTCGCTGTACGCATCTTCGCCACTTGAGCTTGACGAACCAGTTTGATCGATCGCAGATCGCATTTCTCGCAAGTCGATTGAATGATCAGCTTGTCGAGCCTCTGACTGCCTGTGTGGAAACACATCTGCGTTGTGTGAAGTGCAGTGGTCTGACGTCCATGTTCAGGGGGCGAAGAATGCCTTTCCTTTGCCCGGCATGTGATGCTCCTCGATTCGAAAAGCTCACCCGTCAATTCGAGCAGTTGGTGAACGATGCATGACAACTTCATTTTCTAGAGGCGTCTATTACTAGAAAAGGGGATTAACGATGAGTATTGATCTGTGCCTGGAAGCTGATAGTGCGCTCACAATTGCCGCGCTGAAAAGCATCCTTGAGAATGCTGGCGTCCAGGAAATACAGGTGGCGGGCAATGAATTATTCGCCATGTTTACCTCGGGCCTTAGAGTGATCGGCGGTGATGTAATGGATGACCCTGCGATCTATGCCGAGAATACAAAGGGGCTCGACTTTCCTGTCGCTCTGCGTTGTACCATCAGAATGAAGGGGCCCGATCCCGAGGGGGAGTCGGCTATGGACGATTTGGATAAATTAGCTCAGTCCATAGCTCAAACGTGCTCGTGTTGCTTTCTTATCAGCTTTCAGTTTGAACATACGATGTACTGGCGGGATGAGACGGGGTTACATCGTGATTAATGTTCAGGGAATATTCATGCCTGTTTTTGAAATTTTGTCGCTGGAAGCAATTGGCCCAAGAGAAAAGGGAGAGAAAATGGGACTGATTTATTTATTGAGAAATAAATCAGTCCCCTTTTTGCTTTAGTACTTTTTGAGTACTTTTCGGCCCAAGTATTACAGTCAAAAGGCTATATGAGTCATGGTGCAACAAGTTGATTTGGAGAGAATGGATCCGGCGGCAGAGCCTCTCGAGGAAAAGCTGCACCGCGTAGGAAGAGTGGCCATCGGAGCTATTCCTGTGATCGGCAGCCTTGCATTGGAAACTTTTAACTCCATATTTGAGCCGCCGTTAAGTAAACGACGTACTGAGGTGATTCGTCAGATCGGGGAAGCGCTGAACGATCTCATTGAAGGTGGAGTAGTGACCGAAGCAGGGCTGCAAGAAAATGAAGCGTTCATAAGCACAGTCGCTGAAGTGTGCAACATTTCACTCAGAAATCATCAGGCTGAAAAGCTTGAGGCGTTACGCAATGCCGCTATCAACTCTGCATTGCCCGGATGTCCGAGCGATGATTACCGACAGATATTTCTGCACTTTGTAGATGTGTGCACAGTTTCTCATATCCGGCTGCTCAAATTTTTTGAGAATCCGAAACGATGGTTCGTAGCCCATAACCGGGCTGAGCCGTATCGTGCTGCAGTATCTCTGTCTCAGGTTATTGAGCATGCTATGCCAGACCTGACTCGTAATCGCGAAATTCTCGATACTGTATGGGCCGATCTCTATCAGAAAGGTTTGGTGGGCATCAAACAGCTGGAAATGGTTCTGAGTCATGAAAGCTGTTTTTCCAAGCAGACCACTAGTTTCGGCAGCAAGTTAATTGCTTTTTTAAGTAGTCCCTCAACCTGACTATTGGCCATGCTGGAGGTCGTGTGAAACAAATTGTGTACGCTGGAAATGATCGCCAGCCCTGCGTCGCCGAATACGCGATAGTGATGGACGATTCCGAAATGATTCAACGGGCGCACATTGTGGTCGTTCAATCTTCAAACAAAGGAGTATGGACAAGTTTGTACAATGCCGATGAAGGACGTGACAATGTTCTGAATAGGATCATGACCCAAGAATTGCCGGGAGTCCGTACTGACTTTTTGTCCTTCAATGTCATTCTAGACTTGTCGGATCGCATGGAAGGCTTTCGTTTTCCTATTCGACTTAATTGGGATGACTACATTTCCAAAGGCAATCCTTACAGCAAGCATCTGTTGCCAACAAAGGGGTTTAAGGCAGCACTCTTGAAGGTTTTCGGTAAAGGTGCCTTCGAGATTCGTACTTGGAATGTGGTTGGTGGGTGTGCTGATTTTTATACGGACTTCATGGATCCTGAGCGCGAGCGCCTAGATATTGCTCAGGCTAGCAGGTTGTTGGAACAAGCGGGGTACAGTCGAACAGTTCATCGGGCCTAAACGAGAAAAGCGAAAAAAAGGGGAGATAAATCAGTCCCCTTTTTGGTTCTTTTCAGAGCGTCGTACATTGGCTTTCCTGAAGGAAATCTTTTAGAGCAGCCTGGTAAATAGTTAACGGTCGGTTCTCTGCCTCGAACAGGGCAAACGGAGCCAATATCAGATGTGCAAATGACGTGGAACCTATTGAGTAGGTTTTTTGCCTGCAAACGCCGTGGTCATTGTTTAGCGTGAAATCGAACTTGAACAGGTTCTCCCTTGTGCACCAGCTCGGAATTAAACCGAAACTCAAACCGGTGAAATATTCTTGTCCGCAGGCGCCACCAAACGGAAATTCTGAGACTTTTATCTCTAGCGTAGGAAGAGGCGAATTTGCAGGTCTGGAGCTTACGTCTTTTGCATCTGGAATGGCTTTTTGTGTCGCTGCGTATGTGTCCTTGCCAAAGCGACTGACTTTCAAGGGAGTATCCATTTCGTAACTGTAGCTGGAGATGATTTCTGCTTTGCCGGCACCAACGTGTTCGTTGATTGTGGGCTGGGATGTATATGAAGTGCAGCCAGAGCACAGTATTGCGATGCAGATAACAGTCAATCCATTTGCTATTCGTCGGTGCATGCTCGGTTTCCATTCCGGTTTTTTATTGTCGAGATTTTCTGTCGTTCTATACCTTGGCTGATATCAAATGAATAGAAAAGGGGACTGATCTATTTTCCGAGAAATAAATCAGTCCCCATTCTGGAGCCACAGCCGGCTCAACGCGGAAACAACAACGTCACCGCAAAACGAAACCCCCACCCCTGCGGGCCGTCTTTCGGGCTGTCGAGCCAGTAACGTGGCCCGGCTTGCAGCGTCAGCGGATGACCGCCGATTTTCAGCAATTGGTTGACCGTCAGGTTCACCGGAACGGACCACTCGCGGGACTGCCAGTTGTAGGTGGATTCGGTGTTCACCCCATACGTCGTGAGGCTGTGGGTGGTGAAGGACAGGAAAGGTTGCAGGAACGTCTGGTTGACCTTTTCCTTTTCATCCGGCGGGCTGCCGTCCAGCCCCCAGATGTGGTTGGCGAGTATGCCGTAAGTCCAGCCGTGTTCCTGTTTCAGCGCGACGGCGGTGGGGCCGAGCCCCCATTGTTCGCTGCCGAGCAATTCATCGCTGCCGGTGGGAATCAATATGGCCGGGCCAGCGCCGAGTATCCAGCCACCGTCCGTGGGCTTTTTCGGCGAAAAGAAAAAGCTCTGGGTGATATCGCCGACGCCGGACTTGTCCGCCGCACCGTTGGGTGCCAAGCCGTGTTGATCGATGACCGGCAGAATGGTGCGGGAAATCAGGTTCCAGTCATCATTGAGGGAGAAGGGCAGCACCGGCTGAATATTGGTCACGCTGTGCATGCCTTCACCGGTCGGCCCCATTTTCTGGTCCCAGTTGTACTGCACCGGCAGGCTGTACATGGCGGCCACGGGGTTGAGGGCTTTTTTGGCCAGCTCGGCAGAATCCTCGGCCTGGGCCATAGGGATGAGGCACATCGACGCGACCGTTGCACAACAGGTGGATCTCCATCGCTCTTTCAAATCCATGCTCATCACCCATAGCCGAAAAAGTTCGCAGCAAGGTGAGCGTAGGCAACGGTCAACAACCCGCCATTTTTTCTCGAAAAATTGAGCGCAAGGCAGGACTTTTACAAAACTAGCTAAGCAAGTTAGCTATATGTTAGTGTCGCTCGCCTCATACCGACCCGCTCTCAATTCCCGGACAAATCCTGCGTATGTCATCACCCACATCTGCGCCCAATCCCGCCGAAGACCCACGCAGCCTGCAGATCGCCAGCGATGCCGTGGGCCAGCAGTTGCAACAGATCGCCATCCTGACCCGTGCTGCGGCCGGCCAGTTGGGCGTGGTGCTGGGCATTAATCAGACCGACGTGGCGGCGCTGGAGCATCTGATCACCGACGGGCCGTTGCCGCCGACCGAACTTGCTTCGCGTCTGTCCGTGACCACGGCGGGCATCACCCAGGTCATCGACCGGTTGGAGCGTGCCGGGCACGTGGTTCGCGAGCGACAGCTCAACGACAAGCGTCGGGTGCTGGTGTGCCCGGTGCCGGAATCGGTGGCGCAGGCCTATCGGCATATCGCACCGATGCTCAATGGCTTGAGCGCGGTGCTGGGTGCGCTCGGCGACCGGGATCGTGCAGTCATCGAGACCTTTCTCGGGCAGGTGATCGAGGTCTACCGCACCACGTTGCCGGGCAGCACGACAGCCACTTCTGAAACGCAGAACGCAAAATGAAACCACAGAAAATACTCGTCACCGGTGCAAGCATCGCCGGCCCTGCGCTGGCGTATTGCCTGTCGCGGCAGGGCATGGACGTCACGGTGGTCGAGCGGGCGCCGGCGTTTCGCGATGGCGGGCAAACCATCGACGTGCGCGGCGCCGGGCGTGAAGTGGTGCGGCGTATGGGGCTGGAGGAGCTGATTCGGGCGAACACGACGCACGAGCAGGGCATCGCGTTTGTTGACCGGAATAATCAGACCAAGGCGTTCATCGGGGTCGATGCGTTTGACGGTGACGGGCCGATTGCGGAGTTGGAAATCCTGCGCGGAGAGCTCGCCAAACTGTTGATCCAGCACAGCGAGGACCGGGTCACCTACCGGTTCGGCGACAGCATTGAAACCATTGAGGACGATGGCGAGCAGGTTCATGTGCGTTTCGAGCAGGGCGGGGAGCAGGTTTACGATCTGGTGATCGTGGCCGAAGGCATCGGTTCGACGACCCGCAATCAGGTGTTCGGCGATGAAGTAAAGCGGCGCCCCCTCGATCTCTACACGGCTTATTTCACCGTGCCTCGACAGCCGAGCGACGGCCAGGTGATGCGCTGGCACAACCTGCCGGGCGGCCGCTGCGTCTGTTTGCGACCTGACACCCTGGGCACCACGCGAGCGTTTTTGACTTTTCAGCAAGCACCGAGCGGATACGAAAAGCTCGCGCAGGACGAACAGAAATCCTTGCTCAAAAAACTGTTTGCCGACGCCGGTTGGGAAACGCCTCGCGTGCTCGCCGCGCTGGATGACACGACTGACCTTTATCTGGAAGCGGTGGGCCAGGTCAAAATGCCCCGTTGGTCCAAGGGGCGCATCGTGCTGCTCGGGGACGCGGCGTATTGCGCGTCGCCCATCAGCGGCATGGGCACCAGCCTGGGACTGTGCGGCGCCTACGTGTTGGCCGGAGAAGTCGGGCGCCACGCCGATCACCGCCGGGCCTTTGCGGCCTATGAAGCGCTGATGCGTCCATTCGTGGCTCAGGCGCAAAGCGTGCCCAAGTTCGCCCCGAGATTGGCCTCGCCGCATTCGCGTCTGGGCATTGCACTGGGCCATGCCGTGCTGCGGATGGCCACTGCGCCGGGGTTCAAGAAGCTGTTCGGCAAAATCCTTTCGCCGAAAGCCGACGCCATCGTCCTGCCTGACTACGACGACTCGCCGCGAGCATAAACCTCACAGCTCGATCGCCCAGGTCTGACTCACCAGCTCTTTGCCGAAGCTGTGAATCGGCTCTTCCTCGACCAACTCAAAACCCGCCCGCTGATACAACCGGCGGGCATCCACCAGATTGCTGGTGGTCCACAGAATCATCTTTTTGTAGCCGACATCCCGGGCAAACCGCAGGCATTCCTCGACCAGCCGATTGCCGATCCCCAGGCCCCGCGCACTGGCGTCCACATAGAGCATGCGCAGTTTGGCGGTGGTTTCGTCGTGGCGGACGACGAACACCGAACCCACCACCTTGCCGTCCTTTTCCGCGATCCAGCAGCGCTCTCCCGTAGGGTCGAATTCGCGCAGGTATTTGGCGACGATCTCGGCCACCAGCGCTTCGAACTCCGAATTCCAGCCGTATTCACGGCTGTAGATCGCCGTCTGCTGATGCACCACCAGGCCCATGTCGCCGGGCTGCGGATCGCGCAGCAGGTAGGTCGTCGGCCGGCCGCCCTCAAGCAGCGTCTGGATTTGCTTCATCGAGGCGATCAGTTGCAGTTGCTGCGGTTCGGCCAGGCGTTCGAGCAGGGTGATGACTTCTTGCCGAGAGGCCTGCTCCAGCGGCGCGAGGATCTCGCGGCCGAGGTCGGTGATGTGCAATTGACTGGCACGGGCGTCGGTGGCGGAGGGGACTTTCTGGATCAGGCCTTTTTTGTCGAAACCGCTGATGATCCGGCTCATGTAACCGGCGTCCAGGCTGAGCATCTGCCGCAGGTCGGCGCTGGTCAGGTCGCCGCCGGACGCGAGTTCGTAGAGGATGCGCAGCTCGGTCAGCGAGTAGTCGCTTTGCAGCAGATGCTCCTGCAACACGCCGATCTGATGGGTGTAGAAACGGTTGAATTCCCGAACGATGTCGGCGCGGTCGGTGATCGTGGACATGGGGCGATGCTCATATGTTTGCTTTAGGCAACTATATAGTTGCTTAAAGCAATCAAGTCAAATGAATGATTTCATGATCCCGAACGCAAAGTGAGTCGGATCGAACCGCTCAGTCGTGTCCATTTGAATGTTTCTGAGGCTCACCGTTTCCAGGTGTGTGGCGTAGAGCGATTCGGAAAAACAGGTAATCAACAGGGATCGACGACGTGCGCCGCTGGCGTTCAGGCTACCGGCGTGGATCAGGTCGGCATCGAAGATCAGGATGTCGCCCGCATTGCCCGTCAGTTGCACGGATCGAGACTCGTCGGTGAAATCGAACGCAGGCTCGCCCGGTGCAGGGCGATGGCTGCCGGGCACGATGCGGGTTGCACCGTTTTCCGGGCCGTAGTCGTCGAGGTACACCAGCGCGATGACGGTGTCGCCGGGGCGTTGCGCCGACAAGTCGCGGTGCAACTGTTGGTGGCCGCCATTGATGAGCGGTTCGCGCCCCTCGACCTGAGAGAGGAAGAAGCGCTCGCCGATCAACTCGCCCACCACGGTCAGCAATTGTGGCAATCGGCACACGGCCTGAACGGTCGGGTCAGTGTCCAACTGTGAATGGCGCCAGTCGCTGCCACGGGGCACGGGCCATTCGCTTGAAGGCTTCACGCCTGCATCGAAGACTGCGCGCAGAGTGTCCAGCCATGCCGGCGTAATTGCCTGGCGCAGCAGCACGTAGCCGTTTCGGTGGAGTTGCTCGCGGTCAGCCACAGACACCCTCGGTTTTGTTGGTTACCGCAGAGCGTAGACAAAAGCCTCAACGACGGCGCCGTCATCCAGCGTCACCTTTGTCAAAACCCGCTGATACTCAGCCCCTTCAAACTCATCCAGCGCCGCCCAGTGCAAGTGGAAATTCTCGGAGGCGAAGACGAAACCTTCGATGACATCACCATCCTCGGCAATCACCAGCCCGGGAAAGCCCATCGCCGCGCCCCATCCGGCCTGCGACAGGCGGCCCTTCAGCGAAGCGGCCTGCCACGTGCCGCCGATGTTCAGCATCACATGCTCATTCGGCCGGCCAGGGCCCAGGGTTCCATAAACGAAAAGACGTTCCACGATTGCTCCTGCCAGTCAAAAAAGGGAGGGATCCTGACGTATGCGCGATGTGCAGGCAACAGCGCGATCAGTTCTGCGCCGACCGGCTCAGAAACCCGTCGATCAACGCCACCACCTGTTGCTGGATCACCTCACGCGAACGCGCGCCGCCGTCCGCGCAAATGATGCCGTCGCCTGGCGAATCTTCTTCGAGCAGCGCCACGGCGCCGGGCTTGCACAGGGACATGAAGCTGAAATGGCTGGCGTCGCTGATCTCGACATACTGCGAGGTGGCCGAAGGCAGGCGCGTGGCGAGATTCGCCGATTCCAGTCGGGCGGGAAGGTCTTCGGACGGCACGCCCGCGCCGATCACCAGTGTCGGAACCGGCAACGCGGCGAGGCTGGCGTCGGTCATCCCGCGTGACAGGCCCAGATCCAGTGACACGATGGCGCTGACGCGTTTGTCGCTCAAGTCTGCGCTGATCCGGTTCTTCGCTTCTGGTGTGTCGGCAACGTTGATCGTCTTGTAGACCGAGCAACTGGCGAGTTTTTGATGGACTGCGCAGTCCTGGGCAAAACGCTCGGGGTCGAAGCGTGTGCCGGCGATTTCCAGAGCGGTCCAGCCGCCAAGTGAATGGCCGGCGACTGCAATTCGGCCCTTCGAGACTGCGCCAAATTGCTCCGGCTGAGCGGTGACCGCATCGATCACACGGCTGATATCGGCAGGTCGTTGCCACAATTGTGCAGCGGCTTTCGGACTGCGGTCATGCGTCGTGGTGCCGGGGTGATTGACCGCCGCGACGATGTAACCCTGACGGGCCAACGCACTGGCGAGCCACGCCTGATTGCTCCAGTTGCCCCGGAACCCGTGCGAGAGCACCAGCAATGGATGATCGCCCGCCGTTGGCGGCGCCTCGCGCACCGCCGAAATCCCGACAAACACCGCGTCGTCGGCAATCAATTGTGCGGGAGCGGTGGTCTTGGCGGGATACCAGACGACCATGTCCAGCGGGCGCTCGTTGCGCGCGTCCGCCAGCGTGGCGGAGCGGAAACCGATGGGGTTTTCATCAGCGTTTGCGCTGGCTGAAAGGCAGATCAGAAGCAGAAGGCCGAAAGCGTTTTTCATTGTTTTTATCTTCCTTGATCAAATCGGGCAAACGGGACGTTCGCCCAGACGTTGTACCAGTCTTACGAGATAACCGTCCGGATCCTGAACGAGAAATTCACGCTGGCCGACTTCGACATCGTCAGCGCGATACCAGGTGTCTTTGCAGGTTTTATAGAGTGAGACCTGAGCGGCGCCCAATTTCTCGATGATGGGAGCAACCGCCTCAACGTCAATCTGCAGATTGACGCCTCTTCCGAAGGGCTTGCTCAGTTCCGCCGTCAGCCATTGGCCTGCATCCGGTTCAACCTGCTCGAGCATGACTTGAGCGCCATTCAGGTCGAGGTATGCGAAGCCATCTTCCGGGCGTTGATAAGCGATGTTGAAGCCCAGGCAGGAAACCCAGAACGCGAGGCTGGCCTGCAGATCCGTGACCATCAATTCTGGAACCAGTTTGTTCCGTTGAAACATGGGGTGAAATTCCTTTTCATTCGAGGGGTTGATCACTTGAAAGCGTTGCGCAGTGCTTCAATCACCTCTTCAACAGAGCGCCCCTGAATCGCTGGCGGTGTGGGGTTCTCGGCAAATTCTCGCCAAACGAACAGCGTCAGTTCTGCGCCATCGGTTGATGGCAAGGGATTCTCGGCGTAGGCAAAAGATTCGAGCAGGCGATAGCGGGAGTCTTTCCAGAACAAGTCTTCGACCCAGTCATAGACCGGTATGAAATGGAAGTGGAGGGGAAGACCGGGTTCATGACCGAAGCGACCGATATAAAGACGCCTGGGCTTCAGATGGCGCTCAATGATCTGCTGGGTTCTTGCGAGCACCCCTCCGAGCTCCGCCAGTGCCTCGGTCGACAGCTCGGCCAGTGAATTGGTTTTGAGTTTCGTCCCCAGCATCAGATAGCCGGGAAGTGCACTGGCCAGATGATGGTTGACGATCCAGTGCTCGGTTTCATGAAGGATGAAGTGCGGGGCAATTTCCATGTGCCATAGGTCCTGGGGCAAGCGGTGCGCCAGCGTAGCAAAAGTGCAGGTCTTTCAGCTGAAGACAGAAAAATAGATCTGTCCCCATATGCTTTTTATATACAAGAAAGCCCGGCGGATAAGGCCGGGCTTTTGTCGAGTGCTGCGGTAAAACCCCGCATTCAGACGTTACGACGTTCGATCAGACGGTCAGAACCACCTTCGGCAACGGCATCGCTGAACAGCGGATCGGTTTCGGTCGCGGCAACAGCGTCACTGAACAGTGGATCGGTTTCAGTCGCCGCAAAAGCATTCAGGGCGAAGAGCGAGAAGGCGATACCGAGGAGGGTTTGGCGTTTCATGGTTCTGTACTCCGTGTGCAGTGGGTTGGTATGGAGCAGATCCTACGCTTTGGATTCGATATGAGAACTTCATTGAATTAATGGTTGTTATTGATGCAGTCAATGATTGGCCTCGATCGCCCGAAGTGCTCTGAACTGCTGCGCCAATCCCAATGCCACGCGGCCGCTGTCCAGCGTGGGCAGCAGATGGGTGAAGGGAATGTCGATCATCCGGTTCTCGCGCACTGCCCGCAGGGTCGATAACACTGGATCCTGCGTCAGCAACTGACGCTTGCGACTGGCCGGCGACCATTGCGCATCGGCCAGCAGGATCACGTCCGGATCACTGGCGAGCAGGGTTTCGCGACTCACGGTCACGCGATACTGGTTGATGTCGGCAAACAGGTTTCGCGCCCCGGCAGCAGCCAGCAGCGGAGTGACGAAACCCCGTCGGCCCTCGCTGTCGAGGCCGTTGACCTCACTGTCCAGATAGAACACCGACAATGGCTTGCCCGAGCCGGCCAGTGCCCGGGCGCGGTGCAGATCAGCGCCCAGTGCATCACTCAGCTCCCGCGCTCGCGCCTGTCTGTGCAGCAGCGCGCCGAGGGTCGAGAGATCGTTGCGGATGTGTTCGAAGTAGTCCAGCGAATGCCCGTTACACGCCGCCTCCAGCAGATAGGACGCCACGCCGTTACGCCACAGCCCGCTGCGCGACGTCACGCCATTGCCGAAGGCCGAGGCGAATCCGCCGATCACCAGATCCGGTTTCTGCGCGTACAACACTTCGCTCGACGGATAGCGCGGCGCAATCACTGGCACGCCAAAATACTCGGACTGCGACGCGCCGGTATCGTCCAGATAGGCGACACCCGCCAGCGCCGGGCCTGCACCCAGCGCGAGCACCAGATCGGCGGCGTGCTGGTTGAGGGCGACGATCCGCAATGGTGGCGCGGTGGGCGCGTTCCAGGTCTCGCCGCAGTTGCGATAACTGTCGGCCCAGACGGGACATGCGCAGAGCAGGGCGCCCCAAAAAACGAGCCTTCTCATGAGCGCGCCCTGATCAGCAAATCCTCAACCACTTCACCGCCCACCAGATGCCCTTCGACCAGTCGTTGCGCATCCGCGTGACTGCGCACGCCGTACCAACAGGCTTCCGGATACACCGTCACGATCGGCCCCAGGTTGCACGGGAACTGACAATGGGTGCGGGTCAGCAGAACGCCGCCCGGTGTTTCGATACGGTCATGCGCCAGCAGATGCCGGCGCAGGGTTTTCCATAACTGCAAGGCGCCGCGCTGGGTGCAGCGCGGGCCGGTGCAGAGGAACACGTGGCGCGCATGCTCGGGCACGTGCGACCAGTCCGGGTGCGAATCGACGCCGTCGGTGGTGATGATGTCAGCCATCAGAAGCGGTACGTGTAGCGGACTTCGGAGGTGAACGGCCGCCCGAGGTTGTCGACGTTGTTCGAGCGACTGGTGACGTAGTCGCGGTCGAACAGGTTCTCCACCAGCAGGCTCACCCGGTGCTGGTGGGCGCCGTCGAGGTAGCGATAAGCGTCGGCGTCCACCACCGAATAATGGCCGTACTCGACCTGTTTCGAGCTGATGACATCGCGGATATAGCGGATCGCGCCGCCAGCGCCCCACATCCGGTCCACCGACTCATAGCCGACGCGTGAGCGGGCGAAGAAGCTCGGCACATCGTTCAGCGTCACGCCTGCGCGCGACTCGGTGAGGTTGCGGGTCATGTCGGCCTGCAGGCTCCATTGCTCGTTGAGCGCCAGTCTGGCGTCCGCCTCGAAACCGCGCATCTGCACCCGGCCCTGGCCGTTGACCCACTGGATGTCATCGAGGGTGATCAGGTCGTCGATCTTGCGTTTGAACAGGGTGACGCTGGCGCTGAAATCGCGGTCGAGCAGCAGGCCTTTGTAGTCCAGGCCGAGCTCGGCATTGCGGCTTTTCTCCGGTTTCAGATTACGGTTGCCCAACTCATCGCCCGGTTCGTTGACGAACAATTGCTCGGCGTTCGGCAGTTTGTAGGCCGTGCCGTACTGGCCGCGCAGGGCCCAGTTTTCGTTGAGGTCATACAGCGAAGTGAGCATGCCGACCGTGGCGCTGTCGCCACCGCCCATGGCTTCGTGACGGATGCCGATGCTCGGGTGCCAGTCGGGCAGGGCGTCGAACTGCGGGCGCAGTTGGGTATAGAGCGCGTGGGCTTCGGCCTTGTCGTTGTCGATGATCAGCACATCGTCCTGACCCTTGAACCACTGGTTGTCCGTACCGAACACCAGCACGTGGCCGCTGGGCAATTCGGCCTTGCCTTCGGCCTGCACGCCCCAGTCGGTGAAGCCCCAGTAGTCGTTGTGATTGATGGTTCGGGTGCCGCCATTGGCGGTGTTGTTGATGCGCGTATAGCGGGTGTCCCAGTCGTTAATATGACCTTTGACGAAGTAGCTCAGGCGCTCGTTGAGGGTCTGTTCGAAGGTCGCCGTGGCGATCTGCTGGATGCGGTCGTTGGTGGTCTTGTGGTTGTCCACCGGGCGGGCGAAATCGAGGTTGGCGTCGGCGTATTGGTAGAACAGCTCCAGGCGTTTGTCATCGCCGAACGACTGAATCGCCTTGCCGCCGAAGGTCGTGACTTCATAGGCGCGCTTCTTCTCGGTGACGTTTTTCAGGTCGCGATTGCGAAACGGTTGATAGCCGTCCGAGACGTTATGGCTGACGTAGGCCAGCAAACCCAGATCGCCGAAACCGTTGCTGAAAATGTTCTCGACCCGCGCATCACCGGTGGTGCCGCCGAAGGTGTCGAGGCCCATGTTCACTTCGCCAGAGGCTTTGCGGCTCTGCGGGCTGCGGGTGACGATGTTGATCACCCCCGACACCGCTTGCGTGCCGAACAGCAGGCTCTGCCCACCCTTGAGCACTTCGATGCGTTCGATGGCGTTGGCCGGCAAGGTGTCCAGGTACAAACCGCCGTACAGGCGATTGTTCAGGCGCACGCCGTCGAGCAGGATCAGCGTGTCGTCGTTGCGCCCGCCCAGCAGCGAATAGGTGCCGTAGTCGAACGGGCCGTTTTTCGGTGCGACGTACAGGCCGGGAATGAACATCTGCATCACCCGGCTGACATCGGCGCTGGGGCCGGCGCGTTCGATCTGCTCGCGGGTGACGATCTCGACCTTGCTGCCGAATTGCGCCATGTCGGCCACGGTGGTGGACTCCACGGACGGCGCGGAAACGATTTGCTGATGGAGTTCGAGC
The DNA here is from genome assembly GCF_028657055.1 of Pseudomonas aphyarum. Lineage (NCBI taxonomy): Bacteria > Pseudomonadati > Pseudomonadota > Gammaproteobacteria > Pseudomonadales > Pseudomonadaceae > Pseudomonas > Pseudomonas aphyarum. The sequence continues at coordinate 139,173 of NZ_JAMDGS010000001.1, read as the reverse complement.
GGCGTGTCATCCGCCAGCAACAGGGGGCTGAACAGGCAGCCGAATAACAGGGATGGAGCCGGAGCGTTGAAAGGTTTGATCATCGTCTTCTCGAAAGGATCTTCGCAGAAGAGCATGCAGGAGAAGGCATCGCGCACACGCCGACACCGGCCCATGCCCGCCCACCGCAGGATTTTGCCAAACAGACATCTCAGGCCGGTCTCCGGGCTCGCGCGTATGGACGCTTTCACCTTCCCATGGCCGTCTGGCCACAGTGGTGTGTCGAAAGCATCACGCGCCTACCGTTGCGGGGGCAGCACCGGACTTGTTCGAAAAGAACGTACCGGTTTCCCGTTTCACCCCATGCACGGCGGCATGGGACACCTGAAACAGGGCGGCATCTGAACACTCGGATGACCGCCCGTCAACTTCAGCGTTACGACCGAGGATGCCGCGTCTCGATGTCGTGCTTGGGAAATTTCCTACAAAGGCCCGAGATAAATCCTTCGTTCCCGGTTAGAACGAATTGTCAGAATTTCACCTCAAGTCATTGGCGAGTAATCGGCGAGATGTGCGCACCCAGCGTTCTGGTTTTAGAAGATCAATCGTTTCAGCGTGGCGCGTTGGTGAAGGCTCTCCAGCACCTGGGTGTCAGCGACATCCTGCAGGCGGCTGACAGCGAGCGGGCGATGGCACAGCTGAGCCGGGCAGGAGGCGTGGATATCGTGCTCTGTGACCTGAGTAATAGCGCCGTCAACTGTCTGGACTTTCTGACCTGGGTCGGCGAAAGCGGCATGGCGCATGCCGTTGCGCTGTGCAGCGAGTTGAAGCCGGAATTGCGACGTGCCGTCGAACAAATGACCTGCCTTTCGGGATTGCAGATGCTCGGTGTCATGAATAAACCCACGCAGCTGTTTTCGTTGCAGGAAATGCTCAGTCGCTACTCCCGTCGGCGGCTGGCACCGGAGATCGAGTCGGTGCCTCATACCAGGCTCCCGAGCGAGGAAGACGTGCGGCGGGGCCTGTCCGAAGGGGAGTTCAGGGCGTGGTTCCAGCCAAAGTTCGATCTGAAAACGTCTGCGGTGGCGGGGGCCGAAGCGCTGGTGCGCTGGCAGCATCCGGTCAGAGGCCTGCTGTTGCCCCGGGACTTTCTGGCGGCCGTGCTGGCCTATGACCTGATCGACGAAATGTTCAAGCAGTTGCTGGAGCAGGGGATGAATCTGCTCAATGCCTTGCGCCAGTGCGGTCTGGGCCTGGAGCTGGCGTTCAATCTTCACGCCTCGCAACTGGCCCGCAATGACCTGATCGAGCACATCGAGCAGCTGTTGAAGCGTCACGAGTTTCCGGGATGGACGTTGTTGTTCGAAGTGGCGGAAAACGGCTTGCTGGATGTTCCTCGTACGACCCGGGAAAACCTGCTGCGCCTGCGCATGATGGGTTGCGGCCTGTCGATCGATGATTTCGGCATGGGTTTTTCATCGTTGACCTTGCTCTGCCAGCTGCCGTTCAACCAGCTCAAACTCGACGGTCAGCTTGTGCGCTCCATCGAAGATCCGCGCACCCATGCAATGGTCACCAGCACGGTGGCACTGGCCCGCGCGCTGAACATGAGCCTGGTGATAGAAGGTGTCGGCAGCCCGGTTATCCGCGACGGCCTGGTGGCGATGGGGTGTTCATTCGGTCAGGGTTTCCATCTGGCACGTCCAATGGAGGCCGAGCGGTTCCTGCGGTGGTTGCAGGCGCCTGATTCACCCGCTTGAAGGAAGAAGATCCGGTTCCTGAAATAGATCGATATAACTGCCTGATTACCGAGTGATCCGGGCGGCATAAGCCAGTGACTTGTTCCATACTTTTGTGATGCATGGTCCTTTCGTTGCTGGTCGTTCCTGTGCGTATAGCTGTGAGGTTCAAATGCATAAAGCGCTGGTTGTAGACGATCATCCGTTCATTCGGGCGACGGTAAAAGTGTTGCTTGAACGCGAGCAATTTGAAGTCGTCGCCGAGGCTGACAACGGCGCTGATGCGGTGCAAATGGCACGCAAGCATCAGCCGGAACTGATTCTGCTGGACATCGCCATGCCCAGTCTCGATGGTCTGGAAGTCATCAACCGGATCAGTGCGCTGAAACTGTCGAGCAAGATCCTGGTACTGACTTCTCAGTCCGCGGCTTTCTATGCCATGCGCTGCATGAAGGCGGGCGCCGCCGGTTATATCTCGAAAACCGATGAATTGAGCGAGCTGAGCAAAGCGATCAAGGCGCTGATGGCCGGCTATACCTTTTTCCCCAACCTTGCAGGAAACTCTGTACGCCGCAGCGATATCGACTCCACGGAACTTGAAATGATTCGCGGCCTGTCCGATCGAGAACTGGTCATCCTGCAGCAACTTGCCAGGGGCTTGAGCAACAAGGAAATCGGAGATGCCATGTTGTTGAGTAACAAGACCGTCAGCACTTATAAAACCCGCCTCATTGAAAAGCTCAATGTGAAGTCGGTGGTGTATCTGGCTGACTTTGCCAAGCGCAATAACCTGATCTAGATGAACACTCTTCTGCGTTGCGTCGGGTTGGCCGCTTGTGTGCTCGGTCAGTTGGGAAGTGTTTTGCCAGTGCAGGCGGCGGTGCAAACCCTGAACCTTTTCGGACGCTCGAATGGCGATCTGCCTTCGGTTGTACTGGATGAAGCGGACTGGCGCTGGTTGCGCGACAAGGGATCGCTGCGCCTGGGAGCGTCGCTGCCGGAAAATGCGCCCTTCGGCATGATCACCGGCGGTCAGGACTACGAGGGCATCACCGCCGATTACGCGGCGCTGCTGGCCGGCATGTTGCACATCCGGGTCGAAGTGCTTCGTTACGATTCCCGGGCCGAAGCGATGCAGGCACTCAGGGACGGTCAGCTGGATCTGGTGGGGGCCGTCAACAGTTTCGACGGGACAGATCCGGAGTTGGCGCTCACCAGTCCCTATGTGCTGGCACCTTCGGTGCTGGTAACGCGCAGTGGCAACAACAAGGCGCTGGCCCCTGACCTGGCCGGTAACCGCCTTGCCATCGTTGATCGCGTCCAGCCGACGGAGGCGGTCACCGCGAATTATCCCAAGGCTGCGCTACAGCTGCACTCATCGGCCCAGAGTGCGATCGGCGCCGTGGCATTCAATCAGGCAGATGCGTATCTGGGGGATGCCGTCAGTACTCATTATCTGGTCGGCAAGTACTTCCTCAATGACGTTTACCTGACGACTTTGCCGAGTGTGTTCAGCACGCATTTCGCGTTCGCCCTGAATCAGCGCAACAGCCAGCTGTTGCACATCATAAATGCGGCGCTGGAGGTGATACCGATCAGCGATCGCATGACGATTCTGCGGCGCTGGGGAGCAGGGGACCTCAACGTTGCCGGCCTCGACCCGCTCCAGTTCACGGAAGCCGAACAACGCTGGATGCAAAAGCATCCCCGCCTGACCGTGGCCGTCAACGACGGTCTGCCACCGGTCTCCTTTTTTGACGGGCAGGGGGAGTTCCGGGGCATCGGCGCCGAGGTGCTGGCCAAGGTCAGCCAGCGCACCGGTCTGAAATTCGATGTTCTGCGTAGCAGCTCGATGGAAAAGCTGGTCGAGCAGGTCCGGGGCGGCAATGCGGATCTGATCGCAGCGTTCACCCCCAGCACTGTCCGTGAAGGCGAGCTGCGATTCACCCGGCCTTATCTGACCAGCCCGTTTGTACTGATCACACAGGACGGAACGGACAGACCACAATCGCTGGACGACATGGTCGGCAAACGGTTGGCTATGCGGCGGGGCAATGCGCTGAGCGATTACATTCGTGGGCAATTCCCGGGCATCCAACTGGTCGAGACGCCGACATCGGCCGAGGCTTTGACGTTGGTGGACAAAGGTGAGGCGGACGGGGCTCTCAATTCGCTGATCAACGGCCGCTACATGATTTTGCGTCAGTACCGTGACCGTCTGCGGGTGGCCAGTGTGGTCGGTCCCCTGTCGGCACCGACCGGGTTCGCCACCGATCGCGGGGCGCTGGAGCTGTACTCGATTCTGGACAAGGCCCTGCAAAGCATCCCTCCGGAAGAACTGGATGAACTGACGAGCCGCTGGCGCCACGACGTGGTGATCGATAACGACAGCTGGCTGCACCATCGTTCGGCGGTCATCCAGGGCTTTGTCATCTTCGCGTTGCTGTTGTTGCTGGCGCTGGTGTGGATCGTTCATCTGCGCAAACTGGTGTCCACCCGGGAAAAGGCCGAGCTGGCGCTCAATGACCAGATGGAATTCATGCGGGCCTTGATCGACGGTACGCCCCATGCGATTTACGTGCGTGACCGTGAAGGGCGCCTGATCAGCTGCAACTCGGCCTACCTGGATGCACTCGGCCTGCCGCGTGAAGCCGTGATGGGCAAACGACTGACCGACAGCCCGGTGGTCGGGCATTCCGATGCCCAGACGTTCCAGGCCGAATACGTCAAGGTCATGGAGAGCGGCACGCGATGGATTCAGGATCGCACCTACGTCCACAGCGATGGCGTGGTGCACACGGTGTATCACTGGATGCTGCCGTATCACACCAGTGAAGGTGTGGTGATGGGCATCATCGCCGGCTGGATCGACATCAGCGATCGCCAGCGTCTGATGGACCAGCTGCAAAGCGCCAAGCAAAGCGCCGACGACGCCAACCGGGCGAAAACCACTTTTCTGGCGACCATGAGCCATGAGATCCGCACACCGATGAATGCCGTGATCGGCATGCTCGAACTGGCGATGAAGAAGGCCGACCAGGGTGTCATGGACCGCTTCGCCATCGAAGTGGCCTCGGGTGCGGCGCGAGGGTTGCTGGACCTGATCGGCGACATTCTCGACATTGCCCGCATCGAATCCGGCCGCCTGTCCCTGACCCCGGAGCGGGCCAGCCTGCGTGAGCTGGTCGAGTCGGTGGTGCGCATGTTTGAAGGCGTGGCGCGGCAGAAGGGCGTGCGACTGTTGCTGGACTTCGACCTCAAGGCCAGTCGCGATGTCCTGATCGATCCGCTGCGTTTCAAACAGATTCTCTCCAACCTGTTGAGCAACGCGATCAAGTTCACCGACGAAGGCGAAGTGCGACTGAGCGTTCAGGCGGTACTCAGCGCGTGCGGTGAGCGCCTGGCGATTCATGTTCAGGTAAAGGATTCCGGCATCGGCATTTCGGCCGAGGATCAGGCGCTGTTGTTCAACCCGTTCGGCCAGGCCCGCAACAATCACCAGTCGGCGCGCGGCGGTTCTGGGCTGGGACTGGTCATCAGCCGCACCCTATGTGAAATGATGGACGGGCATTTGCACCTCACCAGCGTGCCGGGCAAGGGCACGCAGATCGATATCTGCCTCGATCTACTGATCCTGCAACCGGTGCCCGCCACGGAATTGCCGGCGGCTGAGCTCACGGATCAGGCGAGCGTGCTGAACATTCTGGTAATCGACGACTACCCGGCCAACCGGTTGCTGCTGTCCCAGCAATTGTCCTACCTCGGCCACAGCGTCAGCGACGCCGAGGACGGCGCCCATGGCCTGCGTGCCTGGCGCAATGGCCGTTTCGATGTGGTGATCACCGATTGCAACATGCCGGTCATGAACGGTTATGAATTGACGCGGGCCATCCGTGATGAAGAGAAATCCTCGGGGGCCGAGCCTTGTCTGATCCTCGGTCTTACCGCCAATGCACAGCCAGAGGAAAAGGACCGCTGTCTGGCAGAGGGGATGGACGACTGCCTGTTCAAACCGATCAGCCTGGGTGACTTGAGTGTCCGACTGGCCTCGGTGCAGTCCGGGCTGGAGTTACCCGCGCAAGGCGCCGTTAGCCCTGTGGTCGAGGGCGACATCAATCTCGGCAGCCTGCAACAACTGACCCGTGGCGATCAGGCCGCGATCAGGAAACTGCTCGGGGATCTGGCCAGCAGCAACGAAGAAGACATGTTGCGGCTCATCAAACTGTTCGGCGAACACGATCTGTCGGGGCTTTCCGATCTGGCTCACCGGGTCAAGGGCGGGGCGCGGATCATCAAGGCGGGCAGCCTGATTCTGTGTTGCGAACAGTTGGAGGCTGTTTGTATGGGGGCTGACTCTGCCGCGCTGACAGAGGCGGTGGATGCGTTGCAGCAAGCGATGGAGCGATTGGCGCTGACGCTGGAGCAGCACATGGCCGACCCGGAAACGGTCGGTGATGGTGCCAGCGTCGCCGTCGATTAAAAGCCTGTCGTGACTTTGGGAAAATTCCTACACCGACAAGGAAGTTTCCTAAAGATACCCGCAGGCCAGGCCCGGACAATGGGCTCATTCCTTTCAGAGTGAGCTGCTTCCATGCCCATGCTCCCGCTACGCATTCTGGTTCTCGGCGACACGGCCTCCCATTCTTTGATGGTCGCCAACGCGCTACGGCAATCAGGATGCCAGGAAGTTTTTGTTGCCATGGATGATGGGCCGGCGCTAGCGACCCTTGAACAGATCGGCCCGGTGGATGTCACGCTTTGCGTTTTTCGCAAGGAGACGGCGGATGCCATGGACCTTTTGCAGGCCATCGGCCGATCCGGGCTGGCGGGCTCGATCATCATCAGCCGTACGCTGTCAGCCGACTCACGCAGTGTGCTGGGGCAGTTGATTTCGCTTTTGGGCATGGCGCTGCTGGACGATGTCAGCAAGCCTTTGCAGCCAGGAGCACTGCAGTTACTGCTGGCCAAACACATGAACGAGCCCATCAATGAGTCAGGTGTGCTGCCTGTCGTACCCGCCACTGAAGACGAGGTTCGTCGGGCACTATCCGGCCATCAGTTGCACACCTACTTTCAACCCAAGTTCAACCTGCAGACGGGTGATGTGTGCAGCATCGAAGCGCTGGCCCGCTGGCACCATCCGTTCAAAGGCGTCTTGCCACCCTCGGTGTTCATGCCGGTTATCGAGCGTTGCGGCTGGCTGGATGAACTGTTGTTCCTGCAACTGGAACAGGGGCTGAGGCTCCAGCGCCAGGCACTCAATCAGGGGTTTGCCCTGAATGTCGCGTTCAATCTGCATGCGGGGCAACTGGTCAACCCGGAACTCACGGCCCGGGTTCAGGCCATATTGGCGGCTCATGATCTACCTGGTTCCGGGCTGACTTTCGAGCTGACCGAAACGGGCTTGCTCGAAGCTCCGGCGATCAGCCTGGAAAGTCTGGTGCGCCTGCGAATGATGGGTTGCAGCCTGTCCATCGATGACTTTGGCGCAGGTTTTTCTTCGTTGCAGCGGCTGTGTCAGTTGCCCTTCAACGAGATCAAGCTCGATGGCGAATTCGTACGCGGGCTCAGACATGAACCGCGCCGCCGCGCCGTGATCAGCAGCACGCTGGCACTGGGCGAGGCGCTGGGCATGTCGGTGGTGGTCGAAGGGATCGAAACCGAAGAACAGCGCAAAGTGCTGCTGGAACTGGGATGTAAACAAGGGCAGGGCTACTTGTGCGCGCGGCCGATGTCGGCGGCCAGTCTGTTGAACTGGCTGGATCTTCAGCGAGGGGCCGAGGCTACTTGTTAGGTGGCTTGTTCCAGTGCACAACGCGCGAGTCAATTCAGAAAAGGCATAACGCCAAAGACATTTATTACATGTTCTTTGGCGTTTTTTTATGGCCGTATTTTTGACGTTCGTTAGTTGGGAAATTTCCTACAAACAGCAGGAAATTTCCTAACTTAATCCGCAGGGGCAGTCGAGAAAATACGCTCACTTGATTCCATTGTGATGCCTGTTCGCTACGTCAAGCGAAGTTCGATTTTCGTCAATCAAGGACGGGATTCGATGTTTGTCAGCGAGGTTCTGTATCCGCAATCGAATTAAAGGCGGAAGTCATCACGCAATAGGTGACGCGCGTTTCGGAGGCTGGCTCGATGCCAGTTCTGTGATGAATAAAATCTTTTCGGTTGTCTGGAACACGGCATTACGCTGCTGGGTAGTTGCGTCTGAACTTGCTGATAAAAAGACCCGAAGTGGTCCGGCTCCTCAGCGCCAACTTCGGGAAACACGAATGACCGTGGCTGTTGTACTGGTTGCTTTCGCATCAGTAACAATGAATTCGGTGTCCGCCGCCACAACACTGGGGGGAGGGGCTTCAGCTGCCGATAACTCCATCACGATCAGCGGGGGATCAACCTCCACGTCTTCCAATATCAGTATCGCGATTGGCGACGCTGCCAATGCGACGGGCGCCAACTCCATCGCACTGGGGCGGCAGATTGACGTGACGGGGGCTAACGCGACGGGCATAGGTTGGGGGGTCAATGCTTCCAGCGCGAACGCAACGGCCGTCGGTAGAAACACCGATGTCTCCGGAGCCCAGGCGACTGCGTTAGGTTCTTACGCCAGCGCTACCGGGTTAAATGCAATCGCTTTGGGTGGCGGCACGACGTTGGCCTCGGCCGCCAATGCATTTGGTTCAAACAGTGTCGCCTTGGGGACTGACTCATCGGTGACGGCGGCAGGCAGTTCCGGCACGGCGCTGGGGGCAGGAGCCTCTGTGACGGTCGCCAACGGCGTGGCGTTGGGTTCTGGCTCATCAGCAACGGGGACCACGTTGGCTTCTGCGGCTTACGGTGTCGGTGGCGCGGCGACGGCGGGCAATGAAGTGAACATCGCCAATGGCGCCGATGGTCGTCGTATTACCGGCCTTGCTGCGGGATACAGCGCGACGGATGCCGTCAACGTCAGCCAGTTGAACAAGGTCGGTCAGGATACCGCGACTGCCCTCGGCGGTGGTGCTGCGCTCAATGCAACCACCGGTGTATGGACGGCCCCCAGTTATTCAACCAACAGCATCAATGCTGTCGGTACCAACACCGGTCCATTGGTCAGCACCAACGTTGGTGCGGCCCTGACCAATCTGAACACCAGCGTGACCAACACGGCTGCCGTTGCGGTGAAATACGACAACGCTGCAACCAAGACTCAAGTGACCTTCAACCCGGCCGGGACGGCGGTCAAGTTGACCAACATCGCGGTCGGCGTGTTGAACGCCACCAGCACCGATGCCGTGAATGGCAGCCAACTGTTTGCGAACAGCCAGAACGCGGCAACGGCTTTGGGCGGGGGGGCGACGGTCAACGCGACAACCGGAGCATGGACGGCGCCGAGCTATTCGACCAACAGCATCAGCGCGACCGGCGCCAACACCGGGCCGCTGGTCAGCAACAACGTCGGAGCGGCGCTGACCAATCTCAATACCAGCCTGACCAACACCGCTGCCGTGGCCGTGAAATACGACGATGCCGTGACGAAAACCCAGGTGACTTTCAACCCGGCAGGCACAGCGGTGAAGCTGACCAATGTCGCTGTCGGTGCCTTGAACGCTACCAGCACCGATGTCGTGACTGGTTCGCAGTTGTTCGCGAACAGCCAGAACACGGCGACGGCATTGGGCGGTGGTTCGACGGTCAATGCAACAACCGGTGCCTGGACGGCCCCGAGTTACTCCACCAACAGCATCAGCGCGACCGGTGCCAACACCGGCCCGTTGGTCAGTAACAACGTCGGAGCGGCGCTGACCAACCTCAATACCGGCCTGACCAATACCGCTGCCGTGGCCGTGAAATACGACGATGCCACGACCAAAAATCAGGTGACCTTCAACCCGGCGGGCACCTCGGTCAAATTGACCAACGTTGCGCCCGGCGCCTTGAACGCCACCAGCACCGATGCGGTGAACGGCTCGCAGTTGTTCTCGACCAATCAGACCGTCGACAACATCGTCAACAACGGTACTGGCATCAAGTATTTCCACAGCAATTCGGTTCTCGCCGACAGCAGCGCGAGCGGCCAGGACAGCGTTGCTATCGGCCCGCTCGCGAGTGCGACCATTGCCAATGGTGTGGCGTTGGGCTCCAACTCGTCCGCCACGGGCACGACTTTGGCCAATGCAGCTTATGGCGTCGGCGGCGCCGCGACGGGTGGCGAAGTGAATATCGCCAACGGCGCCAATGGCCGGCGCATCACCGGCCTCGCAGCGGGCTCCAGCGCAACCGATGCGGTCAACGTCAGCCAGTTGAACAAGGCAGGGCAGGACAATGCGACCGCTTTGGGCGGCGGCGCAGCGCTTGATGCGAACACTGGCGTCTGGACGGCACCAAGCTATTCCAGCAACAGTATCAGCGCGACTGGGGCCAACACCGGCCCGTTGGTCAGCAACAACGTTGGCGCCGCACTGACCAATCTCAACACCAGCCTGACCAACACCGCAGCCGTGGCCGTGAAATACGACGATGCCACGACCAAAACCCAGGTGACCTTTAACCCTGCGGGCACCGCTGTGAAATTGACCAACGTCGCGGCTGGAACCCTGAACGCCACCAGCACCGACGCAGTTAACGGCTCGCAGTTGTTCGCGACCAACCAGACGGTCGACGGCCTCGTCAACAACGGCGCCGGTATCAAGTACTTCCACAGCAACTCGACTCTCGCCGACAGCAGTGCAACCGGTCAGGACAGCGTCGCGATGGGGCCTGCAGCCGTATCTTCCGGTGTCAACAGCGTTGCGCTTGGCAATGGCGCCTCGGCCAGCTTCAACAGCAGCATTGCTTTGGGCTCCGGCTCATCTGCCACGGGTGCGACTTTGGCCAATGCGGCGTATGGCGTCGGCGGTACTGCAACCAGCGAAGTCAACATCGCCAACGGTGCTGACGGCCGTCGAATCACTGGCCTCGCAGCGGGCTCCAACGCAACCGATGCAGTCAACGTCAGCCAACTGAACAAAACAGGGCAGGACACGGCGACCGCTCTGGGCGGCGGCGCGGCACTCAATGCGACAACTGGTGCATGGACGGCCCCGAGTTACTCCACCAACAGCATCAGCGCGACCGGTGCCAACACCGGCCCGTTGGTCAGCAACAACGTCGGCGCCGCATTGACCAACCTCAACACCAGCCTGACCAACACCGCTGCCGTGGCCGTGAAATACGACGATGCCACGACCAAAACCCAGGTGACCTTCAACCCGGCGGGCACAGCGGTGAAGCTGACAAATGTCGCAGCCGGCGACTTGAACGCCACCAGCACAGACGCGGTGAACGGCTCGCAGTTGTTCGCGACCAATCAGACCGTCGACGGCCTCGTCAACAACGGCGCCGGTATCAAATACTTCCACAGCAACTCGATCCTCGCCGACAGCAGTGCGACCGGTCAGGACAGTGTGGCAATGGGCCCGGCTGCCGTGTCCTCCGGTGCCAACAGCATCGCATTGGGCAATGGCGCCACGGCTGGTTTCGACAACAGCGTCGCTCTGGGATCTGGCTCGTCTGCCACAGGCGCGACTTTGGCTAATGCGGCTTATGGTGTCGGTGGCGCCGCAACGGGGGGCGAAGTGAACATCGCTAACGGCGCCAACGGCCGGCGAATCACTGGTTTGGCGGCTGGGAGTTCGGCGACGGATGCCGTGAACGTCAGCCAGTTGAACAAGGCAGGGCAGGACAATGCGACCGCTTTGGGCGGCGGCGCAGCGCTTGATGCGAACAGTGGCGTCTGGACGGCACCAAGCTATTCCACCAACAGCATCAGTGCGACTGGCGCCAACACCGGACCATTGCTCAGCAGCGACGTCGGCGCAGCACTGACCAATCTCAATACCAGCCTGACCAACACGGCAGCCGTCGCAGTGAAATACGACGACGCCACCACCAAAACCCAGGTGACCTTCAACCCGGCAGGTACCTCGGTCAAATTGACCAACGTCGCGACCGGAACCTTGAACGCCACCAGCACCGACGCCGTCAACGGCTCGCAACTGTTCGCGACCAACCAGACCGTCGACAACCTCGTCAACAACGGCGCCGGCATCAAGTACTTCCACAGCAACTCCACCCTGGCCGATTCGCAAGCCACAGGTCTGGACAGCATTGCCGTCGGGCCGCAGTCCGTTGCGGCCGGTGCCAATTCGTTCGCCGCCGGCTCGGGCGCCAATGCGACGGCTGATGGCAGCCTGGCGCTGGGTCGTTTGAGCCAGGCTCAGGTAGCGGGCGGTATCGCACTAGGCGAAGGCTCGGTCGCCGACCGTGCCCTGGCACCCACCACCGGCACCATTCCAGCGGGTGGCGGGGCGGTCATCTATGACACCTCGGATGCGACCTTGCTTGGCTCGGTGTCGGTGGGCAAGGCCGGCAGCTACCGGCAGATCACCAACGTGGCCGATGCCACCGAAGATCACGACGCCGTGACCCTGCGTCAGTTGACCGGTGCGATGGGCTCGCTGAGCTCCACCGGCACGCTGTACTTCCATGCCAACTCAACCAACCCGGTGGACTCGCTCGCCAGCGGTGCGGAGTCGATCGCGGTCGGCCCGGCCACGGTGGTCAATGGTGACAACGGCATCGGGATCGGCAATCAGGCCAGTGTCGGTCAAGCCGCTGCCGGTGGCATCGCCATCGGTCGCAACACCCAGGTGTTGCTGGCGTCCGGCATCGCGGTGGGCAGCGCGGCGCAGGCAGCGGCGGAGCAGTCGGTTGCATTGGGCGCCGGGGCCAATGCCAGCCACGCCCTGAGCGTGGCACTGGGTTCGAGTTCGGTCACCACGGTGGGTGCTGAGGCGGGTTACAGCGCTTATCGACTGGCCGCACCGCAGACGTCCGTCGGCGAGATCGGCATCGGCACCGCAGTGGGCAGTCGCAAACTCACCGGGCTGGCGGCCGGCACCCAGGACAACGATGCGGTCAACGTGGCGCAACTGAAAATGGTCGGCGATCAGGTCGATCAGAACACCTCGGACATCACCAACCTGAACGGCCGCGTCGGTGGGCTCGAAACCCTCATCGGCTCGGGCGGCGGTATCAAATACCTGCACGTCAACTCGACCAAGGCCGACTCCGCAGCCACCGGTACGGACGCGATGGCCCTGGGTTCCCAGGCCCTGGCGTCCGGCACTGGCTCGGTAGCGGTGGGCAATGGCGCCACCGCGACAGCCGATGGCAGCGTTGCGGTGGGCAGCGGCTCCAGCGATGACGGGCGCGGTGCAGAAACCTACAGCGGCAAATATTCGGGGGCGAACAACGTAACGTCGGGCACGGTATCGGTGGGCAACGCCACGACGGGTGAAACCCGGACGGTCAGCAACGTGGCCGACGGCAAGAACGCCAACGATGCGGTCAACGTGCGCCAGCTCGACGGCGCGGTCGCCGAATCCAAGCAATACACCGACGACTCGATTGCCAATCTGGGGGCCAATGCCGGTCAACAGGGCGCACGCATCACCACGGTCGAGGGTGATGTCGCCAACATCAAGAACGGCACCGACGGCATGTTCCAGGTCAACAACAGCAGCGCCGCAGCCAAGCCGAAAGCCACGGGGGCCGACGCTATCGCGGGCGGCACGGGGGCGGTGGCGTCGGGCAAAAACAGCGCGGCGGTCGGTACACGGTCACAAGCCACCGGGGAAAACTCCGTGGCGCTGGGCAACGGGGCCAAGGCGTCGGCCAGAAATGCCACGGCACTGGGCGCCAACTCGGTGGCCGATCGTGACAACAGTGTGTCGGTGGGCAACGCGGGCAACGAGCGGCAGATCACCAACGTCGCGGCCGGCACTCGCGGCACGGATGCGGTGAACCTGGATCAGTTGAACAAAAGCGTTGCGGACATCACCAGCGGCGCCAATGCCTACACCGACCAGCGTTACAGCGAGCTGAAAAACGACCTCAAGGAACAGGACGAAATTCTCAGCGCGGGCATCGCCGGTGCGATGGCCATGGCCAGCCTGCCGCAGTCGTACTCGCCGGGTTCCAGCATGACAACCGTCGCGGCAGGCACCTATCGCGGTCAATCGTCGCTGGCCTTCGGCGTGTCGCACATGTCCGCCAATGGTCGGTGGGTGACCAAGTTGCAGGGCAGCACCGACACCCAGCGCAACGTCGGGGTGGCGGTGGGTGTGGGGTATCAGTGGTGACTCGTTGACGGAGCTGATGCAGCTCTCAATCGAATTTTTCAGGCAACTCTTTTCAGGTAAAAGCCTATGAACATGAAATCCATTTTCGTCGCCATCCTGATCCTGCTGGTGGCGCTGGCCGGTTACGACAAGTTTGTGGCCGACAAGCTGACAGATTCCCCACGCGTCTGGCTGCGGGTTCCGGCGTTGCCGGTGATTCAGGATGCGGTTTTTCAGCTCTCGCCCAGGTTCGACGAGCCGCGCAAGGCCTTGATGATGGCGCAGCTGTGCGCGTTGGCGCGAGGCGAGGTGAAACAGGAACAGGTCAACGCCTTTCTCAAGCAACAGGGAATCGACGCGCAGACACTGCCTCGGCAAGGCAGCCCGTTTTCGTTGTTGGTCAATGGCGACAAGGCCGGTCAGGCCTCGGCCTGTGCGGCGTATCTGGCGACGACTGTGCTGACGACGGTCAACGTCGCCGACTTCATGCGCCCGGTGACTGAGCCGGCCGCCAACGGACAGCCCGAAAAGTCGTCGCTGCAGATGGACAACACGCTGCTCACGTCGGCGCTGTCGGTGAAGCTGGCCGTGGCGCGCGCCAACGCCGATATCTTCGCCTTGATCGCGGTCGAGTTGCAGCGCAGCCCCGGCCTGACACTCCCGCAATTTCGCGAACAGGCGACGCAGTTGTTTACCCGACTGGCCCCGACCTATCTGCAACACATCAAGGAGCAACTGCCGCCGGCCAACACCCAGTACAAGCTGCTGCAAATGGACGACAGCCGTTTCGCCTTCAGCAGCTCTGTCGGCAGCGTCTTCGAGTTTGGCCGCAACGGTCTGGTCCTGAGTCAGGGCGGTATCGTCTGGTACGGCAAGGGACGGTTGATGGGGCAGGAATACCCGCTGCAGGTGGAGTGTTTTTCGGCGGACGTCAAACGCTTGCTGACAGCGCCTGCGTCGCTACAGACCACCTCGATCCAGTGACGGTGCGGTCAAACTTGAACTTGTCAGCGGAGGTGGGTGGTGGCTGAGCGCGTCGACAGATTTGTGCTTCGATTACCTGACGGCTTGCGTCAAACGTTGAAACGCCTTGCGAAGAAGAACCGGCGCAGCCTGAATGCCGAAATCGTTGCGCGCATGGAGCGCTCATTGGCAGGGCTGCATAGCCGGGATCTTGATGATGAAAAAAGACAGGCGTTGATTCGCGAGTTTTTTGGCGTACAGGACCCGCCGGAAAAGGCCTCCTGCGGGTCAGATCTTGCGGATATAGAGGCGCCGTAGTGTCACGGTGCGATAAACCCGCGAATCGCTTTGGTGGTCTCCGCCGGCGCCTCTTCCATCAACCAATGCCCCGCGCCGGCGATCACCACTTCGGTGACGTTGTCGGCGGCATTGCGCATCACGATGGCTTCGTTGTTGCCGAAGGACTTCTCACCGCCGACCGCCAACACCGGCATTTTCAGCTTGGTCTTCATCGATGCTTCGTTGTCCACCGCGTCCTGGCGAATCGCGCGGAACTGGGCGAACGCTGCGTGCATGGCGCCGGGCCGGGCGTAGAGTCTGGCGTAGTGCTGGCGGGTGGCTTCGTCGACTTTTTTCGGGTCGCCGGCGAACTCGTTCCAGAAGCGGTCGAGGTAGATGCGCTCACGCCCGGCTACCAGCCGTTCTGCATCCGGCCCGCCAAAGTCGAAGTGCCAAAGCATCGGCGAGCGGACGATCTCGTTCCACGGTGGGATCCCCGGAACGGGCGCGTCCATCACCACCAGGCGATCGGTCTGCTGCGGATACCGCGAGGCGTAGGCGAAGGCGACCATGGTGCCGATGTCGTGGCCGACCACTACCGAATGCTCGATGCCCAGCGAAGCCAGCACCGCGCGAATATCACCGGCCTGGGTCTTCTTGTCGTAACCATCGGCCGGGATTGACGACAGGCCCATGCCCCGCAAATCCGGCACCACCACGGTGTGATCCTTCGCCAGATCCGCCGCCAGCGGCGCCCACATATCACCGGTGTCGCCAAAGCCATGCAACAGCACCACCGCCGGGCCTTTGCCGCCGATGCGCGTGTGGATTTTCGCGCCGTCCACGGCGATCTCCTGCGTGCGGAACGAGGCGGGGAAGGGCGTCACGTCGGCATGGGCCGGAACACTCAGGAGCAGCAGGGAAGCAGTGAGCAGGGCGCGGATCATGGCGTTCACTCCAGAGGGGGTGGCTGGAGCGTAGACGGCTTTACTCGACATCGAGGGAAGGGGACGAAATGCCTGACGGGCAACCAGGCAGGGCGCGCCGTCTTCATCAGGCGTCGAGCGCCACCACGTAAGCGCTGAACATGTCTGCCATCCCCTCGGCGCGATCTGTGATTTGCGCATCGGTGCGCGGGCTGAGTGAGAAATCCTTCCCCACCGAGCTGAGCGTCGCCAGGATCAGATCGCAGGCCTGCGTGCGAACGGCTTCGCTGGCCCCGGGCAGCAACTCCACCATGAACGTCGCAAAGATCCGATGGCCCGCCACCCGCACTTCATGGGCCTCCGGCGCATCGCGATACAGCGGCGCCGCATCACTCAACGCGCCGCGCATCTGCGCCTCCTCGCACTCCGAACGAATGAACGCATGCACCAGCGTGCGCAGGCGTTCCAGCGGCGGCTCGTCATGATTTTCCAGAATCCGCTGGAGCATTCCGGTGGTCTGCAACCACTCATCACTCTGCAAACGAAACAGAATCGCCGCTTTGTTCGGGAAGTACTGATACAGCGAGCCGACACTCACGCCAGCCTTCTCCGCAACCCGCGCCGTGGTGAAACGCGCCGCGCCTTCCTTGGCCAAAACCTGAATAGCCGCCTGCAGAATCGCCGCCACCAGCTCGGCGGAGCGCGCCTGCTGCGGCTGTTTGCGTGAGGAAATACGGGCGGTCTGGCGATCGGTCATGGGCAGCTCGGGCGTCGGGGCGGAATGCGAATAGCGAACAGGGCCATTCGCTCGCATCATTTAAATGCGACGAATCATTCGCATATTAGCGCTCAACCCACGGAAAACCATCATGACAACCCTGACCACCGAACCGCTGGCGACCCTCATCGAACGTCTGTACACCCAGGCCAGCGCCGCCACCAGCCCGGCGCTGAACAACGTATCCGGCGAAGAGCGCGAACGCCTGATGCACAGCAAAACCGAATACCGCGAGCTCTACGCCATGCTCAAAGACCTGTGGCTGCCCGTCTCCCGCGACACCGGCAAACTGCTGTACATGCTGGCCCGCAGCACCCGCGCCAAAGCTATCGTCGAATTCGGCACCTCGTTTGGTCTGTCGACCCTGCACCTGGCGGCTGCGCTGCGGGACAACGGTGGCGGTGTGCTGATCGGCAGCGAGTTTGAACCGTCGAAGATTGAACTGGCTCGGCATCATTTTGTTGAGGGCGGGGTGAGTGATTTGATTGAGATTCGGGAGGGGGATGCGCTTGTCACCTTGGCTCGCGACCTGCCTTCGACTGTGGATTTGCTTCTGCTCGATGGTGCAAAAGCGCTGTATGGCGACGTGCTGAAACGGGTGGAGAAACACCTGCGACCGGGTGCGCTGGTGGTGGCGGATAACACCGATTATTGCCCGGAATATCTGGCGCATGTGCGCTCGCCGGGGAATGGTTACGTGAGCGTGCCGTTTGCGGATGATATTGAGGTGTCGATGCGGTTGGGGTGATTGCGCTGGCTGCCGGGGGGGGGCGGCAGCCAGCGCGTTACCGGTAGCCGCCTCAGGCCTTCTGCAACCTGCCGCTTAGACGCAAACCATCGCACGCGTTCAGCCCCATCAACGCAAGATTGGTTGCTCCGGCGATGAGCTCGATGATCTGCACGATGTAAAAACGCGTGTCGAAACTTCCCTTGGACGCCCACAGGTTGAGCGCAATTGCGCAAGGCACCAGGATCAACAGGCCGTTGGCGGAAATGAAAGGCATGCGTTTTTTCTTCGAGTTCACCAGCCGGCCTTGCCGTGATCGACTCAGCAACATTCCGCTTGCCCCGGCGAGAGCCATCGCCGGGACCAGCACCCAAAGTCCGGGACTCACGATCAACTGTTTGAGCAGCGCGATCGAATGTGGGGTGCCCAGCGTTTCGACAAGAATGGTCGATAAAAAGAACGTGGTGATGCACAGCAATGCCAGGAGGCTTGCTGCGAGGTGGAGTCGTTTTAGCATGTTTCGAATACCGTCAGTCAGTCATTGCTCAAGCCGTGCAGATGTTTGGCACGGCTACTTTGGTGAACAGATGCGGCATGGCCAGGGTGCTTGAAGGGTAACGGTTTAGAGCGTTGGCGAAGTCCGGATGATTGAAGGCTTCGCGGAAGCGCTCGACCGACTCCCAAACGGCGTAGTTGAAGAACATATTGCTTCCACCGATGGCTTGATGGAGTTGCGTGGAAATGAAACCGGCACGCTGTTTCATCCAGTTGGCATCCAGCTCCCATGCGCATAGAAGGTCAGGTACATCGGCCTCGTCGACGGTAAAAAGGTTGACCAGTACCACCGGAGACTTGGTGCACTGGAGTTGTTGAGTGATAGGTACGACTGGGTCCAGCGGGCGAATGGAAAGCATGACGATCTCCAAAATGTAAACATAATGACAATATGGTGCCGGGGCTTGAAACTCTAGGTTAATTGACAACATGGTGTCAATGTGGAAAGGTTCGAGCCATGAAAAAACCAAACCACACCCCCGCTGGACGCGCGATGACTGATCTGGTCCTTGAGCTCTTTCGAGCCAGTACGCGCATGATTACGGCTGGCGATCGCCTCGTCGCAGACATTGGCCTGACAAGCGCTCGCTGGCAGCTTCTTGGGACCATTGTCTCTGCTGATCGGGCGCAGCCGGTCTCATGGATTGCCCGCGACATGGGCGCGAATCGGCAAAACGTTCAGCGGATCGTCAACGATCTTGTGAAGGATGGATTGCTGGAATTTCAACCGAACCCTCACCATCGCAGGGCGCAGTTGGTTGTGCTGACTGACGCTGGAAAAGAAACATTCGATCTGGCAATGAAGCTGCAAGCGCCCTGGATCAACGAGCTTTCCGAAGGTCTGGACGTCGATGCTATTCAGACCACCCACCAGGTTCTGAACCAGCTGCGCAACAAGCTGGAGGAAGACCAGAAGGACTGACCTTTAAATGGGGACTGATTTATTTTCAGATTCGCTGCCCGGGTCTTCCGGCAGTCAGCGAATATCTGGAAACAACCTCTCGATTGCCAAGCCCTGATTCGCCTGCTTGCATGCCAGTCCCATGTCAGCAGGCATTCAAGGAGACAATCAATGAAAACCATGGTGGTCGGTGCAAGCAAAGGGTTGGGCAGAGCCTTCATCGATGGATTAGGCGAACCTGGGGACACGCTGATCGGCGTCTCCCGGATGCGCCCCGACAACCTGACACCCAGGGCGGGCGTCGAGGTGAGCTGGGTAGAGGCCAATCTCGGCGAACCGGCCAAAGCAGCGCAGGTCATCGAACAGGCTGTTGCTGATGGCGGCCTGGATACGCTGATTTACAACCTCGGCATCTGGGAAGAGTTTGCCTTCGACCCGGCCTATGACTTCCTGTCCGACCAGGACGAGCAAGTGGAAGCCATCGTCACCTGCAACATCACCTCGACCATTCTGTTGATCAAACGCCTGCTACCGCTGCTGCTAAACAGCGCCAACCCAAGAATCATATTGACCGGCTCAACCTCAGGTCTGCCGCAAAGCGGGCGCCCCGAAGTCACTTTCGGCGCTTCAAAATTCGCGCTGCACGGCATCGCCGACGCACTGCGTGAAGGTTACCGTCAGCAACGGTTGGGTGTGACCTGCCTGAACCTGGGCTACCTGAATACCGAAGACTCACTGCACACGCCAAGAGCCATTGCCGAGCAGCGTGGCGAAGGCCATTTCATTCCTGTGCATGACGTGGTGCAGGTGGTACGCATGATCTTGAGCCTGTCTTCCGCCAGTTTTGTCAGGGACATCACCCTGCCGGCGATACTGGATGAGCGTTTCTGAAGACTTGCCACTTTTTTGGAGCAATAAAGCCGAATCCTTCTACGATCAAGTGATCACGCGCAAGGAGCGGCCCTTGATGGATTACCTGATTCGAAACGCTACGAATGCAGATGCGCCAGCGATCAGTCGAACGATCCTCAGCGCTTTGCGCGAATCCAACGTTCAGGACTACTCCGCCGAAATCATCGAGCAAGTCGCGCAAAGCTTTTCTCCCCCGGCGATCCTTCATCTGTTGGCTGAGCGTCAAGTCCTGGTGGCTACAGCCGGCAGTCATATCGTTGCAACCGCGAGCCTGGATCACGACATTGTCCGAAGCGTGTTTGTCGACTCGCGTTATCAAGGAAAGGGTGTCGGAAGACATCTGATGGACAGGCTTCAATCACTTGCCATCAATGCAGGTCTGAACCGGCTGCGTGTGCCTTCTTCAATCACTGCAGAAGGCTTCTATGCTTCGCTTGGGTTTGAAAAGGTACGAGACGAGTTTCACGGGGCGGAGCGCACGGTCATCATGGCGAAGACATTGGAGCTGTAGCGCCCCAGAGCGGCACGAGGGAAAAGAATGGATTACATCCTCGATATCTTGCTCAACCGGCTGGCTCATCGAATCGGCGTTTACGTGCTTGGCTTGCTAAGTGGCGGTCGATTCAAGGGTGAAAGTGGTTTTGCCTGGGGCTGGGCGGTCGCCGTCGGTGGGCTGGTGTTGTTCGCACCGTTCGTGGCATTTATCGCTTTGCTCATCCAGTCTCGCAGCGGATAAAAGCCACTGCTCATGGGTCGCCGCGTACGCTTTGCGCCGTCATCGTCAGACGTGGGGCAGATCTATCATCACGCTTCGGATTCATAGATCTGCCCCTCGTTTTTTTAAAACAAAAACGCCCAAGGGTTTGGCACGTCCTGGATGATTAGGACGGCTTAATGCATTGGGCGGGATGTAGGTGACGGAAAAAAGGATACGACTTGAGGGCGAGCCCTGAAAGCCGGCGCTTTCTGGCGAATTTGTAGGCACTTGCGTAAGGGTCTGTAGGCTTGTGTAGGGAGTGTCAGGACTATTTTCCTGTTCAGGATTAATAGGTCGATCTCCATTTTTTCTGATCTGTTGCTGACGACTCCCGATACGCCGCGAGGATACGCCTGCTTCAGAACGGACCTTCGAGGCATTCTTCGATTTGATCCGCCATCTATTCGACAGGATTCGTCTATCGTCTAAAAAATCATCACAGGGTCAAGATCAGGGAGCTGATCATGAATCGTCAGGAAGACCTGAACATCATCTGGAAGCGGATATTCTGGATTTTCATCGCCCTGTTGGTGCTGGCGATCATCGTCACCTACAGTCTGCCCGACTACAAAGTGCCCTTTATCGTTTGTATCGCCGGGAACATCGGGGGCTACGTTGGGTTTCACAGACGACTGTCGATACTCACTGATCCGGAAATCGAAAACCTCTCCAGATCATGGTTCGCTTTGATACTGCCTTCATTCATTGGCGGGATTTTGGCGGGGCTCCTGTATCTTTTGTTCCTTTCCGGCGTTATCAAGGGCGATCTGTTTCCGGTGATCGTTCCAGACGACGATCCGCAGTGTTTGAAGCAAATCTTCAACGATATTTTTTGCCAGCATGCGGAAGGGTATGCGGCCTATGCCAAGTTGCTGTTCTGGTCATTTGTGGCGGGTTTCAATCAAGACTATGTCGTTGACCTGATCGAGAACATAAAAGGCTCCGACAAAAAGGCGGGCTGAACAAGAGGGGGCTGTTGCACGGCTTCATTTAAGTGGGGACAGATCTATTTTCAGATTTGCTGCCGGGCGCTCCCGGCAGCTAGTGGACAATGGGGATTCAAAAAAATGGGTGCCGTTACAGTCGAGGTCGTTGCAGCTTGACCCACTCTTGTACGGTCGGGCGCTGCCATTGGCGTTGAGCGTAATCCTCCAGTTGAGCCGGCACCGTGTCCCCGTTGAGTATCAATCGGTTCAGCATCAAGGCGAGATCAACATCGGCGATCGACCATTCACCAAAAAGGTAGTCTGGACTATCGGTAAGCAGCCATTGAGCGACCTCAACCAACTTTTGCCTGGCAGCCTCAGCCGACGCTGACAATGGTCCGTATTTCTGACCATAGAACACGACAAGGGTAGAGCGCTCCTGTCGAATCGGGAGCAAATCACTGCGCAGCCACGCCTGAACTTGCCTCGCTACCGCGCGCTTCTGTGGATGCTGTGGGTAAACAGCTGTCTGGGGGAATACATCTTCCAGGTATTCCGTGATCGCCGATGATTCCGACAACGCAAAGTCGCCCTGCACGAGGGTAGGCACTCTCTGAGTCAGCGAAAGACGGGCGTAATCGCTGGCCTGGTTCTCCAGTTTGTCCAGGTCCAGGGTTCTCATTTCGAACTCGATTCCCTTTTCTCGAAGGGCCACAAAGCACGACATTGCGTAGGGACTGGTGAATTGAGCATCGACGTAAAGGCGCAGGCTTGAGTCATTCATAGCGTCATCTCCATATGCAGAATGGACGACGCTAAAAGATTGGGCGCTTTAAATAAAATTCATGTTTTTTATGGGGGCATTCCTGTCAGGAATGCAGTACGGCGGCGGGCAAAAAAAAGGGAAGTATCTATTCTTGCCTCATTGCGACTGTGGCCACTGATCCTGAATCTCATACCAGCACGCTTTGGACGCGACCTCGATATGGCGTTGTTTTTCAGCCGTAAAAGCAGTGTCCAAAGTCCCCAGTGCAATGGAAACCCAGTCGGCATGATCGCCATTGCTTTTCGACCAGAACAACGACGAGCCGCATTGGCTGCAAAACTGCCGAAGCACTGATTCAGAAGAGCGGTAAGCCGTCATGTGCTCCGCACCCTGGATGAGGTGCAAATCCTTGCGCGGCACGCTGCCATAACTGGCAAACGCAGCCCCATGGCTTTTGCGGCACTGACTGCAATGGCAATGCGAAAGCGCTTTGGGGCGCGAGGTGATTTCGTATTTGACGGCGCGGCAGAGACAACTGCCTTGGAACGTGTCGGTCATAGTGGATGCAACCTGATCGTGAAAATGAGGCAGACCTTTTATCCCGTTACCGGATAACTGATCTGCCTCATTTTCATTTGTTCGTATGGGAAATCACACCGCTCATATATTGGTGCAAGTCGCGAAAGTCGTTAACGCTCCACGCGTGTGGCGGGATCTTCACGCCATTCTCTCGCAGGGTCTTTGGAATCAAATCCCCGTTGGGGCGAAGTATTACCGAGGACACGATAACCCCCGGGTAGTCATTGAGTCGCTTCTTGAACGCGGCTGTTGTCAGGTCAGGTGTGGGCGGATTGTTTTTCCTGGCCAACGGCCCGGTGCCCTTGATGTCGGCTCCGTGGCATACGGCGCATCGCTGTGAATAGAGGGCTTTTCCATTGGCAGTATCCGCGAGGGATATGGCTGATTGGGTGAGTGCGAAGAACCCTAGCAAGGCTATGAGTAGTGTTTTGGCTCTCAGGCACCTCTGCCGCACACCGAGTGGAGCCGCGATGATTCGACCCCGCGTGGACACGCCTGCACACGATGTCCCTGTCGTGTAAATCCGCACTTTATTCCTCCATGAATGCACGTCTATTTCGAGGCCGGCACGATATCCCATACCTGCGTGGGTCGCACTTTTTCATGCAAAAAGTGCGACAGATCAATTATCAGGCGAGTTGCGCGCTTACTTTTCCTGATTTTCGCGGGGCTGCGTACCGACCCTCATTCAACGAGGAAACAAGAACGTCACGGAGGCACGAAAACCCCAGCCCTGGGGCCCGTCGCCCGATCGATCCAGCCAATACCTCGGGCGGTTGGCGAGTACGCCGCGGGTCATTCGAACCGAGCAAATCTGACAAGTAATGGGCCCTGAACTAGGCTGCGATCTGAACGCTCAGTCCTCACACCCATGGCGGAAGGAACCCGGATATGCGAAGCAGGTTGCTCGCCGTCCTGTTGGTCATTTGCGGTCTGTGCTGGTCTGCACTGTCATTGGCCGTGGACGAACCCAGGGCGGCTGATGATTTCGTCGAGCTGAAACTCGCCAATCGCAGCATCATGGTGTTCCGCGCCACGTTACTGGGCGAGGCACCGGCTTCGCGGGTGAAACGCGCCAGAACCGTCATCAGCGAAGCACTGGATGAGTCGGATGCTCCGACGGTGACTGTCGAGCCTCTTCAGGAAGACTACCTGGTGCTATTGGGCAACCGGCGTGCATTTATCGTCGCCCCCAAGGACGTTGACGAACTCGAATACAGCTCTGTGCAGCAGGCTGCCCAAGGCGCGGCGGACAAGCTGCGACTTGTTGTGGCGGAAACCCGCGAAGCGCGCAGCTTGCACTTGATGTTGCGCTCGGCCGGTCTGGCAGCCGTCGCGACGGGCATCTACCTGGCATTGCTGTGGAGCATCGCCTGGCTTCGGCGCCGGTTGCTCCGACGCTTGCCCGATCTGATGCATCGGCACACCCGCGCGCTGAAAGTGGGGCAGGTGCAGGTCATTGATGCCAACTACCTTTATCCGCTGGTGATACGACTGTTCTGGCTGCTGCGCTGGCTGGTCATTCTGTTGCTGACGTATGAGTGGCTGGGCTTTGTCCTTTCCCGCTTTCCTTACACCCGGCCGTGGGGTGAAAGCCTCAACAACTACCTGATCGAAGTCGCCAGCTATCTGCTGCAAGCGATTGTCGGAGCGATCCCCGGTCTGGGTGTGGCCCTGGCGATCTTTTTCATTGCCCGTGGCGCCTCGGCCTTCAGTCGCCGGGTGCTCCGGCGCATGGCGACGCCGGGCACCTTCAGCTGGCTGAACCATGAAACCTTGCAACCGACCCAGCGCCTCACTTCACTGGCGATCTGGCTGTTTGCACTGGCGATGGCTTACCCGTATCTGCCGGGGGCGGGCACCGACGCGTTCAAGGGTTTGTCGGTGTTGATCGGCCTGATGATTTCGCTGGGCGCCACCAGCGTGGTGGGGCAGGCGGCTGCCGGACTGATCCTGACGTACACCCGCACCTTGCGTCCCGGCGAGTTCGTGCGCATCGGCGAATACGAAGGAACCGTGACCGAACTGGGCATGTTCACCACCAGCATCCGCACGGGGCTGGGTGAAGTGCTGACCCTGCCCAATTCGATGATTACCGGCACCGTCACCAAAAACTATTCGCGCACCGTGCAAGGGGCGGGTTATGTGGTCGATACGGTCGTGACCATCGGCTACGACACCCCGTGGCGTCAGGTGGAAGCGATGTTGCTGGAGGCGGCCCGGCGCACGCCCGGTGTCCTGCAGGAGCCACCGGCGCAGGTGTTCCAGACCGCACTGTCCGATTTCTACCCCGAGTATCGTCTGGTGGCCCAGGCCATTCCCAGTTTGCCGCGACCGCGCGCGGAGCTGCTGAGCATGCTGCACGCGAACATTCAGGATGTGTTCAACGAGTACGGCGTGCAGATCATGTCGCCGCATTATCTGGGCGATCCCGAGCAAGAAAAACGAGTGCCCAAAGACAACTGGTTCGCGGCTCCGGCCAAAGAACCGAAAGATACTTGAGCGGCGTTGAGCGGGAGTCCGTCAGATGCTCGAATTTTTCCTTAACGCCCTGCGCACCGATCCCGAGATCGCTGTGTTTCTGGCCATTGCCTCTGGTGTGTTCATCGGTCGCCTGCACATTGGCAGCTTCCACCTCGGCTCTGTGGCAGGCGCATTGTTGATGGGCTTGCTGATCGGGCAGATCGGCGTGGAAGTCCCGGCGGGGTTGAAGTCGATCTTCTTCGTGCTGTTCATTTACGCCGTCGGGTTCAAGAGCGGGCCGGAGTTTTTCGGCAGCCTCAACCGAGGCACGCTGAAACTGGTGGTGCTTTCCGTGGTGCTGTGTGCCACGGCATTGGGCTCGATCCTGTTGATGAACGCGATCTACGGTTTCGACGCCGGCTTCACCGCCGGGCTCGGCGCCGGCGC
Source organism: Pseudomonas aphyarum (assembly GCF_028657055.1). Taxonomy (NCBI): domain Bacteria; kingdom Pseudomonadati; phylum Pseudomonadota; class Gammaproteobacteria; order Pseudomonadales; family Pseudomonadaceae; genus Pseudomonas; species Pseudomonas aphyarum. The sequence continues at coordinate 113,327 of NZ_JAMDGS010000001.1, read as the reverse complement.
GTTGACCGACACCGCGATCATGGGCACCGCCACCAGCGCGCTCAACCAACTGCCGATCGACAGCGCCGCCAAGGCCACGCTCAACAGCCACATGGCCATTGCGTATGCGATCACCTACCTGTTCGGCACCATTGGCCTGATTGTCTTCGTCGGCAGCATTGCGCCACGGTTGCTCGGGGTCGACCTCAAGGCCTCGGCACGGGAGCTGGAACTGGAGCTGGGGATCGAGAAAGACGAGGACGCGATCACCGTTTCCTACACACGCATTGTCGTGCGCGCCCATCAGGTTGCAGCGGTCGGCCAGGCCTGCGGACAGTCCATCGCCGATCTTGAAAAGCTGCATGACGCCCTCAGCATCGAGCGCGTGGTGAGGGGCGGGCGGATCATCGAGCGCGATGAAAGCTTCGTGCTCATGGAGGGCGATATCGTCGGGGTGTATGCGTTGCGTGAGGCGGTCGGCACGCTCAGCCACTGGATCGGCCCGGAAATCGATCATCCGCAGTCGTTGTCGTTTCCAACCCGCGAGGCGGACATCGTCCTGACCTCGAAAGAATTCGCCGGCAAGACCCTGCACGAAGCCCGGGCTCAACTGAAAAATACTCAGAGGCTGGGCTGTTTTCTCAACACCATCAGCCGGCAAGGCTATGAGTTGCCGCTGCTGCCCAATACCGTCCTGCGCCGAGGCGACGTGATCCGCGTGACGGGGCGCACCGCCAGCGTCGAAGCGTTGGCGCAGCGCCTGGGGCGGATTCGCAAGCAGGGTTATAAAAGCGACATTGCGATGCACACCCTGGGCATGGTTCTGGGGGCATTGTTGGGGCTGCTGTCCACGCACATCGGCATGATTCCCGTGGAGTTGGGCATCGGCGGTGGGGTGCTGGTAGTGGCGTTGGCGATCGGTTGGTACAACTCACGTCACCCGGAAGTCGGTGCGCTGCCACCTGCTGCGCAATGGGCGTTTTCCGAATTCGGCCTGACAGCCTTCGGCGCGGTCATCGGTTTGCTGGCGGGGCCTGCGGCCTTTGAGGCGATGAAGGAACAAGGCGTGTCACTGCTGATTTCCGGAGCGGTGGTGACCATTCTGCCGCCTCTGGTGGCGCTGTATTTCGGTCGCTACATACTGCGTCTGCACCCGATGGTGCTGTTCGGCGGTCTGGCGGGCGCGCAGACCGAAGCCGCGTCGATGAACAAGATCATCGAGCAGTCCGGCAGCAATACACCGGTGATCGGCTTCACGGTTTGTTATGCGGTATCCAACGTGCTGTTGGCTGTTTGTGGGCCCATTATCATCTTTGCGGTCGGGGGTTAGATTGTTCCTGGATTGCATCGTGAACAGGGCTAACGATTCAGTGAAATCAATTCATTTTCAGTCAGTCAATGGCCCGGCCTAGAATGCACCTTAATTAAAGGCTGCCAAGTAAAACCAGAAAGAAAATTGAAAAGCATCAATCAATGGACTCAGGTTTTATTTCAAGGACCAAGGTGCTGGACTGTATGAACAAAGATTTTGAGTTTGCTATCAAGCGCATTCGTTTCGACGAACATTATCACCCCTCTGAAAATACCCGCATTACCACGAATTTCGCCAACCTGGCTCGGGGTGAGAGTCGTCGGGAGAACTTGCGCAACACCTTGAAGATGATTGACAACCGCTTCAATGCTCTGGCGCATTGGGATAATCCTCAAGGTGATCGATATGGCGTTGAACTTGAAATCATTTCCGTTGAAATGAACGTTGATGCGCAACGCAGCGGTCATTCAATTCCCCTGATTGAGGTGCTGAAGACCAGTGTTGTTGATCGAAAGACCAACGAGCGCTTCGAAGGAGTCGTAGGGAATAACTTTTCTTCCTATGTCCGGGATTATGATTTCAGCGTTGTGTTGCTGGGGCATAACAAGGGGCAGGCCGGATTCAGCACGCCAGCCGATTTTGGCGATCTGCACGGAAAGCTGTTCAAGTGCTTCCTGAATTCAAGCGCTTACAGAGAAAATTTCAGCAAGCTGCCAGTGATATGCCTGAGCGTTTCCAGCAGCCGAACCTACCATCGAACTGAAAACCAGCATCCGGTGTTGGGTGTTGAATACCAGCAGGATGAATACTCTTTGACGGATGAGTACTTCAGCAAAATGGGGCTGAAAGTTCGCTACTTCATGCCGTCGAACAGCGTAGCGCCTTTGGCTTTTTATTTTTCCGGCGACTTGCTGGCGGATTACACCAATCTTGAACTGATCAGCACCATCAGCACGATGGACACTTTTCAGAAGATCTACCGGCCCGAGATCTACAATGCGAACTCTGCCGCAGGGAAGTCCTATCAGCCAAGCTTGAAGCACGAAGATTATTCACTTACCCGAATTGTTTATGACCGAGAGGAACGTAGCCGACTGGCTATTGAACAAGGAAAGTTCGTCGAAGAGCACTTCATCAAACCCTACCAGGCTGTTCTTGAACAGTGGTCGGCCAACTACGCTCTTTGACTCATCAAAAATACAAGGCAAATCGTTATGAAAAAACTGTTACCCACTTCGACTGCTGGCAGCTTGCCTAAACCTTCCTGGCTTGCGCAGCCTGAAACACTTTGGTCGCCCTGGAAATTGCAGGATGAGGAATTGGTCGAAGGCAAACAGGATGCTTTGCGGTTATCGCTGCAAGAACAACAACGGGCAGGCATCGATATCGTCAGTGATGGCGAGCAGACCCGCCAGCATTTCGTCACGACCTTTATTGAACACCTCGACGGCGTCGACTTCGAAAAGCGTGAAACCGTCAGGATTCGAGATCGCTACGATGCGAGCGTGCCGACGGTCGTGGGGGCGGTTGCTCGCAAAAAACCGGTATTCGTTGAAGATGCAAAATTCTTGCGTCAGCAAACAGACCAACCCATCAAATGGGCTCTGCCGGGCCCAATGACCATGATCGATACGCTCTACGACAGTCACTATAAAAGCCGCGAAAAACTGGCCTGGGAATTCGCCACGATTCTCAACCAGGAAGCCAGGGAACTGGAGGCGGCCGGTGTCGACATCATTCAGTTTGATGAGCCAGCCTTTAACGTGTTCTTCGATGAAGTGAACGAGTGGGGCGTCGCCACGCTGGAACGGGCCATTGAAGGGCTTAAATGCGAAACGGCCGTGCACATCTGCTATGGCTACGGCATCAAGGCCAATACCGACTGGAAAAAGACTCTGGGCTCGGAGTGGCGCCAATACGAAGAAGCGTTCCCCAAGCTGCAAAAGTCCAGCATCGATATCGTCTCGCTGGAATGCCACAACTCTCATGTCCCGATGGATCTGATCGAACTCATTCGCGGGAAGAAAGTGATGGTGGGTGCCATTGATGTGGCGTCCCATACCATCGAGACCCCGGAGGAAGTCGCCAATACCCTGCGCAAGGCACTGCAGTTTGTCGATGCCGACAAGCTCTATCCGTGCACCAACTGCGGGATGGCTCCATTACCTCGCCAAGTAGCGAGAGGCAAGCTGAGTGCCCTGAGTGCAGGCGCAGAAATCGTTCGCAGAGAACTCTCGAACTAATGCCGGGCTGAAGGAGGGGTTGAAGCGGTAGATCGGGAAACCATCCAACGGCTTCACGCCCTCCCTGGTACTTGCGAGTTGCACCCAACATTCAGGATTTTGTATGTCATTCCCCAGTAATGCTATCGAGCCATTGAGCTTTCGCGAAGCGCTCGGGCACTACGCATCAGGCATCACGGTGATTACATCCCATATCGATGGCGAACCGGTCGGCTTCACTTGTCAGTCGTTCTACAGCGTGTCGATGAGCCCGCCGCTGGTGTCATTCAGCGTCATGTCCAGCTCAGCCAGCTATCCCAGGATTCGCCAGGCAGGCCGGTTCGCGGTCAATATCCTTTCCGGTGAGCAAGTGGGGATTTCCAATCAGTTCGCGCGCAAAGGCACGGACAAGTGGCAAGGCGTCGAATGGCAGGCATCGCCGCTGGGTAATCCCGTTATCGCCGGCAGCCTGCACTGGCTGGATTGCGAAATCCACGCCGAACACGCCGCCGGTGATCACCTGATCGTGATTGGTGAAGTGAAAGCGTTAAACCTGCAAGAAGCGGTTGCTAGCCAGCCACTGCTGTATTTCAAAGGGCAGTACTGCAACATCGCCGCCCATGGCGTGGTTTGAGTTTTTACGGTTGCTGCTTTTCTTTTAAGCAACCGGAGGCCGCGGCTCAGATTCTCTCGGAGGGTGGAAGCGGCCCCACGAACATCACCTTCAGCCGATCACGTCCAATGACACGCGCCAGCTCTGCGATCACGCAATACATGAATATCAGCGTGATGAGCAGGATTTGCACCGCCCAGAACCGGGGCCAGTTCATCGAAGACCACAGCAGGTTGTTCGCATCCATGAGGCTCGGGGCTTCCTTCCAGTAGTCGTATAACCGCTCCAGATAATGGACGATCAGCGCGACCAGGTTATACATGAGCGTTTTCCAGGTGACATTCCAGATCAGCGGCTTATCGGGAAAACGGTTGATGAAGGGCAGCATGTCCGCGACCAATACCGACTTTCCGAGTATGAGCGACGCGATCAGAACAGAGGCTGAAACCGGAAGATCGACCCCCGACCCTTTGATCATGAGCGAACGAATCAAAGCAACGATATGCAAGATCACGAAAAAGAAGATCGTGGGTGGAAGCGCCTTCATGAACTCATGTTTGATTTTGTTTATCACCGGGCTCATATCGGCGTCCTTTGGAAGTCAGGAAATCGGTTAGCCGAGACAAAAGTGCTTCGGCATTGAAGGCTCAAAAACGCCACGTCGCGCCGCCACCGAGGATGTGCAGCGCGGCGTTTCGGTAGGTGCCGGACAGAGTTTCGCCGGAGCGGGACTTGGTCTGCTCGACGTCCATATCGCCGAGCCAGACAAGGGTGTAGGCCGCATGGACATCCAGCCCCTCATCGATCTGGTAATTGACGCCTGTCGCCACACGCCAGGCCTCGCCCATGGGGTTGTCGACAGTGCGATCCTTGTCATCCACCGCCGAGCTGTCATACCCCAGCCCCATGCTCCAGCGCAGGCGTGGCGTCATCTGGTATTGCGCGCCCATCGAAGCGTGCCAGGTGTCCTTGTATTTGCGGTCGGCGGTGCGGGTGACGTCGGCCGCATTGGCGTCGACCCCCACGCCGATTTCGCCGAACTGGCTCCAGTCCTGCCAACCGAGACTGCCCAGCAGTTTCCATTGCGGACTCAGGTCGTGGGCGATGCTGAGCAGAACGGTTTGCGGTACCGACATGTCCAGTTCCAGCGAGTCGACGTCCAGACGCCGCAGCGCGGCGTTGATGATCGGGTTGTCGACCTTGCGCACGCTCGGGCTGTCCTTGAACTCCAGATCGATCTTGCTCGTGTAGGCCAGGCCGATCTGCGTGCGTTCGCTCAAGCGATAAAGCAGGCCGAGGTTGATGCCGGCGCCGACGTCGGTGTCCTTATATTCGAGCTGGCCGTCGGGACTGTCGCGCAATCCGAGCAGGTTGTTGTTGATCGCTGTTTCATTCCGGTAATAGGCGTACATGATGCGCGGGCCGATGCCGATCGACAGGTCATCGGTGAACTTGTGCGCCAGTGTCGGCTGAAAGGACACGCCAATGACGGCGGCCTCCTGATTGAAATATCGACCTGCCCAATCGTCGTCGTAATCCAGGGCCAGCCCAAAGTTGCCATACATGCCAAAACCGACGGCCGAGCGTTCATCGATCTGGTGGCTGACGAAGAAACTGGCACCCGGCAGATACTGCAAGGCATTGCCGCCCTCATTGCCATCGAACTGGTTGTTGCTGTCGCGGGAGAAGCGGATGTCACCCAGAATCAACTGCCCGTTGGCGCTGATTTGTGTGCCTTTGAGTTCGGTGAGCCCGGCGGGGTTGCTCATCAATACACTGGGATCGGTCGCCAGGGCAGCGGCCCCGGCATTGGCCAGGCCATTACCTTCCTGGCCTGCTTCATAGATAAGAATGCCGCCGGCCTGAGCATTGCTGCTCAGCAAGCCCACGGCCAGGACAGAAACACTGAGTCGGCAAGCGTATCGGCTTACGGTCATGGCGCGTCCTCTGCGAAATCATCAACACATTGAATGTCTGAACTGCGACTACCGGTTTCTTCGCGGTTGTCTTGAAGTCAGATAAACACTAGTAGTGATTGGAGGTTCCGGCAGAGAAACGACGAGTGGTGACTTTCAAGTGGCGATTTTGTGAAGTCAGTAGGGTTCAAGAATTCTTCCTGAACGCCACGCCCGCCTGGAAATGGGGACTGACTTATTCGAGTCCCCATTTAAGCGTCAAGCCGATTGCGCCCCGAACAGAACGGGAACCGCGTCCAGAAAATGAAACATCTCAGGCGTCTTGGTGTTCAAGCTTCGCGAGCCATCATCCTCCTCCTCGATCATGAAGTTACCGCTTTCGAGTTGATCGACCAGCCACTCCATAAACGCGGCAACGGAGGTGGCCACGACGTATTTGTCGTCTTCGTCACTGCCAAAGTTGATGACCTGACCCACGGTGCCAAGCGCTCCCGGGTCCAGATCGACTCCGAGATGGTTACCACCGTAGTCGTAGGCGAAGGGAATCCAATATTTGCTGGCGTACAGTTTCTGGACAGCATCGGGAGTTGCTGAAGTGCAGAAGGCACTCGCCTCGGTCATTTCTTCGGGCGACCATCCATCGATAATGCTTTTCCAGGACTCCCAATTGTCCCTGGCTTTTGCCAGCGACAGAAATTCAAGACCATAGAAGGGACCCGAATTCGCAGCGCCGCGTTGCCCGTCACGCCACTTGTAGAGTTGCTTCAAACTCTCCGGGAAAGGCTTGCCTACAATGCTTTCGAACTCGGCGATTGCAGCGTCCGAACATCCCGGAGCCAGATCCTCGAGTGTTTCAGGGATGTTGGCTTCCAACCATTTTTCAAGTCGTTCCGTCACTGCTTTCATTGAAGCTTTCCCAGCATGAAAAGCCTGCACGCTAACGTAGGTTGGGGATTTGTGAAAGGTGTGATGAAGGTTGAGCCAGAGCGGCTTACGGCAATCGATCTTGCCCATCGGTTTGACTTGTCTTTGCTGGCATCGCTGCGCCGTGTCGCAAACCTCGGCCATCTTTTCACTTAAACGCAAACAGCCCGGGCCGACGCCCTTCGTAGTTAACGAGGGTGTCGGCCCGGGCTGTTTTGCATTCCATTACCTCTTGAGTCGCGCTTTTTCCTGCAGCAGCGGGAGACTCAACAAATCGCGCTATAGAAGCCGCCGCTAACGGCTCCTACAGCCATCGCCGGGTTACGCGACCTCGACGTGATCCAGCGCCTGATTCACCGCCAGCTCGGCAATCATCACCACCTGCGCAATACCGATCGCCGTCTTGCGATGCGACGGATCGAGCGTGGCTGCGAAATTGCTGAGCATCTCACTGGCCGCTCCCAGATTTTCGCTGGCGTTGGCCAGCAAGCATTCGGTGTTGTACTTCGGATTGGCCAGGTACATCCGCTCGGGCTCGTTCAAGGACGACATGATCCCGGCGGCGGGGAAGAGGTAGTGATCCAGCGCGCGCTCGGCGGCGTCGTGGAGTTTTTTGGAGTTTGGGGATTCGTAGGGGGAGGTGGGGTCGGTTTCGGGAGGGTTGGGTGTTGGTTTGATCATGGTGAAACTCCTTGTGTCGTCATCAGGAGCCATCACCCACTCGCTACCAAACGTTGGGTGGTGGCCATACGCAGGTTGGTAGACCGGGACACAAGGAGACCGGCGCGCCCGAAGACGCCCTGTGCATGGCCACCATAAAACCGGGGCGATTGACCGCCGCGATGGTGTGCTCTGCATCTTGTGTTTGTCTCGGGCTACCAAACCCCATCACTGTTTTTCAGTGACCGGGAAACGATAAGACCCGCGTCGTAGACGCACAAGCCGGCGGATTCTGGCGTAGTCGTAGGCAATGACGCAAGGCGTTGTAGCCTTGGGGAAGTTACGGCGGGTTGCTTTAAACGGACCTGTTTAAGCGCTCAAAGCCTGGAGGAAATCTCCTTCCAGATGTAGCCGTAGTTGTATTGCAGCCAGCGAACCAACGCCTTATCAAGCTGCCTGCGAAACCAACTGTTCTCCCTCGCAGCTAGCCTTTCCTCGATCATTACCCTGAGCGAGTCTGGATCAAAGCCAGTCCATACCGGAGGCACAGCAGCCACAAGGTTGGTGAAGCACACCGGCGCGACCTCTGAATAAAGGATTTCGTAGAGAACGTCAGGAGCGATGCCCCTGACCTCCGCCGCCACATAATCGTATTCGACCGGAAAATCGTTGAAAGGCCAGGAGAGTGCAGCTCTGACGTCGGTCAGCTGAGGCTCAGTCAGAAGATGTCCCAAAACCAAAACTCCTTTAGTTCGCCACTCAGTGGATGAGGACAAGGGACGGGGATATTTCTTGAAAGATAGTACTGGGCTTTATTGGCAGAAAGGGAACGGCGGGACTTTCAGGATTTCGGAAAGTGCGGGATTTATGCGAGCCATTCGCGGTGGGCGAGAGCGCTTGGCTCGGAACCAAGCGCTCAGGGTAGGGCGGGGCACTTACGGCTCCACCCTGATGTTTCAGTTCTTGCTGGCGTTCAGCTTGCGCAGTTCTTCGTAGGTCGCCGACTGGACGAACCAGAAGCCGGAAATGATGCACCAGCACAGGGTGCCGGCCACGAATATACCCAGCGCCGGCAAGAACCCGCTGGTGAAAATCGCGACGATAGCGACCAGCCAGATGAATGCCAGGGAGAGATAGAGGACGGTGTTGTTGACGCTGATGACGAAGTCTTTCACGGGGCATATTCCTTGCGGGATGTGGATAATTCCCCCTCTCCGGGGGGCGGACGCATGCTATCACAGTGCCTTCACTGGTCTGAGAAGTGAGCTCTTCGTCTGAAAATAAAGCCGTCTCCTCTTTTCGTTGCGAGTGTCCGCTATCGGCCACATAGCGGTCATTGCAGACAGACACCTCGGTGGCCTGAAATCACTTCCAAGCCAAACACCTATCTAAAAGCGGATTAGATTCAATTAGTTACGCAGATAAACGCTGTGTTCATCAGTGCGGTAACTGACGCCGGTAACTTCATGGATGGCAAGAGATTCACGATTGAGTCGAAGGGCGGGAAGTAAAGTTTGGAAAGGTTGGTTCAAGTCTTCCTGTGGAGGCAACGACTCATGAAGGCATGGACTAATCCAAGAACTGTCCGATTCGTCATCAAACTCCCAGAGCTCAAAGTGCGAACTACCCTTCTCGCTTTCAGCAGAGAAGCAGACCGAGGCGGCCTTTGTGAACAATATTATGTTACAACCTGTCGGACCGTCTGTATCTGTCTGGCTAGATGAAAAAACCAGTCCGTCAATATTGAGCTTGGGGTGAGTGGCAAGAAAGTCCGCTATGGCTTGCGTGATCAAATACCCTTCATCTGCAGCCTCTGGCATTATTGGCATAGTTAATTTACCTTCCAGTAGCTTAAGAAATCGGTACCGAGCATCAAGTTCACGAGTCGCGGGATCAAACAGGCTGAGATTCGGAGGTGGCTCAACCTCTGACAGTTCCCTTAGATCAAGTAGCCTTAGATCTCTTGTTAATGTGAAGGAACATGTTGCGACGAAGCTCCCTACGGGAGGGCGCACCTCAGAGATGGCAGTGTGTTTGTGAGTGGCACCATAGAAAACGGGAATTCCTTTCGCGTTCATTCTGCCTGCCGTTGCTAATTTACTTGGAGGAGGACCGAGTGCGCGCTCCGGGTGGCTGAGCTCAATCTTCATTCTCTGAGCAGACTGAAAAACGCGTGCTCTAAATAACGTATTGATTAATTGGTCAGGGCCAGCCGTGATAATCGCTGCTGTTGTTATATTGTTAAACAATGGGGAAAAAATTTTCTCTAGCGTTCCAGCCACAAATGGGTTAACCAGTCGAGCAGAACTTCTAAGACTCTGATCTAGATCGTACCATTCGCGATTGAGTTGTACTGGGAGACTAGAGCTTCTGATAAAGTGCGGATCCTCACCGAAGCGGTGCTCATGCGAACTCCAGTCGAACCACCCATCTGAAACCAATTCCGCAAGTTCTTTTGCCGGCTCAGGCAGGATAAAATTTTGAAATATTTCGTCAATGATCTCGCCATCTGGAGGGTAGTCATAAACCACCACTGCCGCACTTAAGCTACTACATTCGTAGTAATCTTCTAGCATCTTTTCGAAGAGTGGAGCCAGTTCGTCGAGTTCAAGCGTAGTTGAACGAAGCTCGCAGAAGTCGCATTCGCTTTGTGACTCCCCCATTTTATGAATCAAGTCTTTCAGGTATGTATCAGTTACACACAAGGAGCAAACTCTAGAGCTCATACGCAGATACCTCTTGGGACTACAGCGTTTGGCAGTGAGGCTTTTTGATCACGCCACAGTTTTTTTCCAAACCGGGTAAGCGAGACGATCCGCTTTTTTGTCTGCAACAACAAACCCGATACTGTATCTTGCCCGGGTTATTGCTACATAAAGCTTGTTTTGAGCGGTCTCTGAGTCTTTGGACTCGAAAGGATTTTCTATGCCATACACAAAGTTCAACTGGCTTTCCGAGGGTATGATGAGCACCCTATCAAAACCGAGTCCTTTGCTACTGCCGAAGTTGTGACAACGGGCTTCACGCGGAAGATATTTTGTTCCTGACCTCACGTTAGAGCGAAGCACCATCGGGCTGAAGGTTGAGATGTAATCCGAAACTTCCGATTGCCTTACTATAAACGCCCCCAGATGGTGACTGAATTCATCCGGCACCATTCCGACCGCCGATTCGGTTTTCTCGTATGCGTTTAGGTGAACTTGGTCTGCGATATCACAAATTAATTGGATGCAGCGCCGATTCATCGCCAACGGCTTGAGTTCGAAATTCATTGCCGTGAAGGCGCTGATTTTATCAATGGCGCTCTGCGGTGCCTTTTGGCCAAAGGTCGTGTCATAAATAGTCTGTCGGAAATCTCCGACACAGCATATCGAGTCTGGCATCGCTTTATTTAAATGCGTTAGCACAGAGTAATCCCATCCAACCAGGTCTTGGACCTCATCGAAGTACACCTTACTGTAGATTTCTTTCAGTCTGAGAGAGGCCGAATTTTTGGTCTTTTTGGCAATGAGCGTTGCAAGCTTCGCAAGCAATCCGGTATGGGCTTTGGTTCTACAGGATGTCAGGTAGTAGAGTGGGTTCACCTTTCCATTGGCTAGTTTCTCCGCGCGTCCAGGCAGAGGTCTGCGAGTTTTTTGATTCAAATGCGGATTGTCGGCGTTGAAAAAAAAGCTTTCAATACGGTCGGGAAATACTGCACGCTGATATGGACGAATCATGTCCTCAAGGTAAAAGGAGTAAAGTCCTTTTACCACAAACCGATCGCTGGCTTTTCCATATTCCTTCACAAATCTAGAACGCAACTCGATTTGGTTGTTAGTTGTGTAGGTCACAACTAGAACCTTACCGCCGCGCATGATTTCCGCAATTGATTCGGTGATCACCTTATGGGTCTTTCCGGACCCTGCACCCGCTAAGCAGAGTTCGTTAGGCAAAATTAAGAACCTCTTTCAAAAAGTCTGGGTATTTGAAAGCTTCGTCAGTGTCAAAAAGGCGCATTGCAGTATCGACCTTTTTTGTACCTTTTCCATTTCCTGGTTCGCTTTTGAACCAGTTCACGAGAAAGGCACGTTTATCAGCTAGAGAGACTTCGAGGTCATATTTGTTCAGCGTCTGTTTAGAGAGCGCAATTTTTGCGAAAGCGTTCAGTTCTGCCTCAGTGGTAGCGTTAGCAGCAATCATTGCCGGCTCGAGTGAAAACTCACCGTCCTCCTCCGAGGAGAACAGTTTGATGTTTATGTGAGCGGCGTACTCTTTCTGTGCTGGAACAATGTTTTTCTTATAATCGCCGTCGTTGTCACGAAGAACATGAATCGCCGTGCCGATCTCTTTACCTATTTCGATAAAAGTTTTAAAACCCACACCGCGTACGACGATGATATCGATGCCATCCTGTTCTGGCAGCCTTCCGTGAGAGTTAAGGTAAATTTTTTTTAAAATCAATTCATCAGAAGGCCCTTCAACGAGTACTACTTTCTGAGATAGAGCAACTCGGAGTGTGTCGTATCCAGGAAGACGCCTTAGTGTTTTAACAACGTCAGGTGCGAGCTTGTCTAATCTTTGATAGCCATTATGTAATAGGCAAATTTTATCGATGCTGAGCTTATTCAACACGTAAGAGCTATGTGTCGTAATAAACAGTTGTTTGTCCGCCCGTTGTTCCTCGATATAAGTGACAAGTTTGATTAAGCTCATGTGAGAGAGGTGGTTCTCTGGTTCCTCCATCATTACCAAATCGATGTCTTTTGACTTGTTATGAATAGCCAGCTTGATTTGTACGTTACTTTGTTCACCTTTGCCAATCAGGTGGAATGGCACCTCGTCCACTTCGAGTTGGAGGCCTGTCTGGATTGCTCCCGCAGGCATCGTGTTGGCCGCGATGGACAGCATTTTTTCTGTAATTTTGTTGTCAGCGTCTAGGTCTGCATTGATTGCTTTGACTTCATCGGAGCTGTTGAATGACTGAAGGTTTTCACGATAATTCAACGTCAGCTTGTTTAGCTGATCCTTCTCAAGAGCGGTGTTTAAGACGTTCAGAATGTACTGATTTTTGCCTACGGTTGGATGAATGCGCGTTGGGTCGATATAAAGGGCCCGGAATTGCTTGTTCATGGGCTTGATGACTCCACCAGCGAAGTCGAGCCATTCGACTTTGTAAAACTCGATTGGAATGCTGGTGATACGTGCTTTACTGGCTAAGTAATCACGGTAAACGGCGTCATAATCAGGGTCGAAATAAGCGCGCACCATTATCCCCTGTGCATCCACCCCAAGACTGTTGTTGGTGCCCTTATACTCAGGGATACCTTCGATGAACGCCTCAATGACTAGCTCTGGCATTTTCTCCGGTGTCATGTCGGTCGCTAAAAATAGCTCTACCGATTTGGAGTTAAACAGATCTGGGGTGAATTCGTTATTGAATGGGCGACCGCGATGGTTGGAATTGAGCACTATCTCTAGAGCTTCGAGGATTGTGCTCTTGCCAGCATTATTGTCACCGACGAATACGTTCACGTCATCGTTGAATAGAAATTCGTAAGAGCTGAATTTTTTGAAGTTAGTCAGGCGAAGAGATTTTATGAGCACTTCAGTTCCCTCTGTGTCGAACCCCATGGTGATCAATGATCACGGATGGCAAAAAGCTACATTGTGTCTGAGCGGGTGTCTACAAGTCTCATGAACTGGCGATTTCGGAAATCACATCGGTACGCCGCAGATCCGGGTCATGGGAATCATCGAAGGTTTATAGCGGCCGTTCATCACGAACCACTATGGCCGAAAGCTGACGCTCAACGACCTCTGTCTAACCATAAGCGATTCAAAGCGGTTGCCGATATGCCAACCAGAGCGATGCCTTGAGCCACTGTTCGACGCAACTCTGATACAGTCGCCCTTGGAAAAATCGTAGACAGGAAGTCATACATGGCAAAGCCAGCTGCACGAATAACTGACCCCACCAGTTGCCCTATGCCTGGGCACGGGCCCAAAGCCATTGCGTCCGGATCTCCCGATGTGTTTTTTGACGGCCTCGCAGCTGCAAGGAAAGGCGACACTTGCACCTGCGGCAGCGCTTTGGACTCGGCAGTGTCTGCGACGGTGTTCATCAATGGCAAGAATGCCGCTCTGGTGGGAACCGTCGGCACACACGGCGACGTAGTTATTGGTGGCTCGGGTACGGTGATCATCGGCGACTCCCATAATCCTGCGCCGTTCACGCCTCCACTCCCGCTTTTACTGCAGAAAACCTATGGGCATACTTTCAGCATCGTTGATAGCGAGACTGGTCAACCTCTAGTCGGAAGAAATTTCACTGCCACTGTAAATGGTCAAAAGATTACAGGTGTTACCGACAACGCCGGGATGGCAAAGATCAAGACTCCAGTCAAAGATGCCAATATTTCCATCGGTATTGATTTCACTTCTCCAGCTCGGACGCTTAACGAACTAACGGACTGACCCAGAATGGCTGAACAATTTACTACTGAAGCAAAAGCGACTGAAGTCAAACCCGCTGTGCCAGTTGCTCCCACAATTATCACCGTCAACGATAGAGCTGCCACTAGAGAAGCGATCATCAGACTGCTCAGCAAAAACAAGTGCGAATTTGTAGAGCGATCATCATGGGGGGCGCATAAAGCAAAAGGTGAAATGGTGGATGACTGGGACTACTCGATGATCGCCCTTCACCACGCGGGACGAAGTGTAGGCTGCGGTGCTGGTGCAGGACAAATGCGCGCGATTCAGAGTGAACATCAGGCTAAGTTTGATGATATCGGCTATCACTACGGCATCGATTGTACGGGTAAGGTCTTTGAAGGACGTGGCATACGGTTCAAGGGTTCAAGCGTACATAACTACAACACGGGTGTGATTGGTATCGTTTTACTGGAAAACCTGACAACCGCCGAAGAGGGTGGCGATATGGTCGCTTTTGCTCGGCAAGCCCTCGAGAGCATCAACGGCAACATGGACCAGAAAATCCCTGCTATACAAATTGATACCCTTCTGACCTTGATTCAGGCCCTGACCAGCGTTTTCAGGGTGACAACGTTAGGTGGGCACCGTGAATTCCCCATGCAAGCCGGCGAAGGAAAAATTTGCCTTGGTAATATCGGCATGGAGCTTGTTAGAAACCTTCGGATTAAAACCAAACTTTTGCGACCGCCTTCATCATGAAAACGCTGCTAATCATATTATCGACCACGATTGTCGCCATACTTTATATAGGCTTTTACGAAAAGATGGAGGATGCTTATTCGGAAAAAGTATTCTTCATTAAGAAGAGTCCCACATTTCAGATGGAATTTGAAAATATTTTCGCGTACGAGTCAGATGATAAAAAGTTGAGTGAGCTAAGCGAGGCGGAGCGAAGTCTCGTTATTAATTATTGCAAGTATCGGCTTGGATTGGATACGACATTGCAAAGTCAAAGCGAACTTGAACAATGCAAGCGAAGGTAATCGTAAGTCGTCCCTGTAAACCGTAGATTTCTCTGAAGCGCATCTGGCGACTATTATCGATTGCGGCTAATGGGGCTGTTTTTCCGGAGAGACAATGCTAACCGATCAGCAAGCTCGAATAGCACTCAAAGAGCTAGTAGGGAAGTATCTCAAAGGGATAGCCCCTGATTGTCAGCTCTTAATTGAGTTGATTGAAGATTCATCGCAACCAGTTCCTATCAGGGGAGTATTGGAGGATGTACGACAATATGGCAGCGCCCGATACACGCAGCAAGAATTGGAATGCATTGACGACTGCGTATACATCTTCGGCTGAAGCGGGTTCATGTCAGCACCTGCGTTGAAACATAGTAATTAAGTGGCTTAGTTTGATAGACGTCATTTGAAGGCTGCTATTGGCCGGATGCGAACCTCGATGAGTATTTGTTTTAAGCAACTTCAAAGACCATTCAACCTAAGCCTTAACCCACCGCCCCCGACTCCAAGCACTCAACGAATCCACCCCCCACACAAGCACCAACATCGCCAAAATCACCGTCCCCGCCTGCGCCTCCTGAAACAAACTCAAGCTCACATACAACATCTGCCCCAACCCCCCAGCGCCAACAAACCCCAGCACGCTCGCCATCCGGATATTGTTCTCCCACCGATACAAACAGTACGCCAGCAACTGCGGCGCCAAATTCGGCAGTGTGCCGTAACAGAACGCCAAAACCGGATTCCCCCCTTGCAACCGAATCGCATCCGCCGGTTCCGGCGGCGTGTTCTCCAGCGCCTCAGCAAACAACCGCCCCAACACGCCCGTGGTGTGCAGGGCCAGGGCCAATGTCCCGGCATTCGGCCCAAGCCCAGCCGCAAGCACCATCAACGCAGCCCACACCAGTTCGGGAATGGCGCGCAGTGCATTGAGCAGCAGGCGAGAGGCACTCTGAAAGAACCAGCCAAACCGGCCAGCGGCGGGAAGCGCCAATAACAGCCCCAGCACGGCAGCGAGGAGGGTGCCAAGCGCAGACATGGCCAGCGTTTCCATCGACCCGCGCAAGATGGCATTCAGGTAATCAGCGCTGAGGTCAGGGCTGAGAAACCGCGCCACATACAAGCCCATCTGTTTCACGCTGGTAGGGCTGCCGAGTTCTTCAAGATCAAGGCCCAAATAGGCAAACGAGGCAACGACGGCCGCAACAATGGCGAGAATCAGCAACGGATTAATCAGTCGTTTCATGCCAGCCTCCAGCGCAGCAGGCGGCTGAGTTGGTCGGCACCGAGGACGAGGAGGAGGAAGGTCAGGAGCATGCTGGCGACTTCGCCGCCGGCGAACATGCGGATCGACAGGTCGATCTGTTGGCCGAGGCCGCCGGCGCCGACGAAGCCCATGACCACCGAGGCGCGGATGGCGCATTCCCAGCGGTAGACGGTGTAGGAGAGCAGTTCCGCCGCGACGTTGGGCAGTACGCCGTAGGCGAAGCTGGCGAGGCGGCCGCTGCCGGCCTGGAGCAGGGCGTGGGCCGGGCGTTGGTCGGTGGATTCGTAGATTTCGGCGTAGACCTTGCCGAGCATGCCGCTGTAGGTGATCGCGATGGCCAGCACGCCCGCCGCCGGGCCGAGGCCGACGGCGCGCACGAACAACAGCGCCCAGACGATTTCCGGCACGCTGCGCAGGAAGATCAGCAGCCCGCGCACCGGCCAGCGCAGCAGTCGGCCTAACAGGCTCGGGCGGCCGCTGCGGGAGGCGGCGGTCAGCGACAAAGCGCGGCTGGCGAGCAGGCTGGCCGGCACTGCCAACAGCAGCGCCAGGGCCATGCCGGCGGTGGCGATGGCCAGGGTTTGCAGGGTGGCTTTGAGGAGTAATTGAAGAAACTCGCGATCATGCTCCGGTGGCCAGAACATCGACACGAAGCGGCCCATTTCGCTTTGGCTGTCGGCATGAAACAGCACGCCCAGATCCAGTTCGCTGAGCTGGATGCCGGGCCACAGCAAGGCAATCGCCAGTACGGTCAGCAGCAACCGTGGCAGCGCGGCGGGGTCGCGGGTGTCGGCGCTCAGCATCGCGGAATCTGCACAACCAGCGGCGCGACGGCGGGCGCCGGGGATTGCAGTTGTTCGTTGGCGTAGAGGGTGTCGAGCATGTCGCGGCTGACCTGCGCGGACGGGCAGTCGAACAGGATTTGCCCCTCGCGCAGACCGACGATGCGCGGGAAGTGCGACAGCGCCAGTTCCACCGCGTGCAGGCTCGCGACCAGCGTGACGTTGTGCTCTCGGGCATGGCGCGACAGGATCGACAGCGTGTGCCCGGCCAGCACCGGGTCCATCGCCGAGACCGGTTCGTCGGCCAGCAACACCTCCGGCGCCTGATACAGCACGCGGGCGATGCCGACGCGCTGCAATTGCCCGCCGGACAGTTGCTGGCATTGGCTGAAGAGTTTGTCGGCCAGATCCAGTCGTGCCAGTGCGGCGCGGGCGCCGGGCACGTCGAGCGGATGCAGCAGATTGATCAGGCTTTTGCCCAGGCTCCATTGGCCGAGTTTGCCGGCCAGCACCGCCGTCACCACCCGTTGCCGGGGCGGCAGCGGCGGCGCCTGATGCACCAGGCCGATGCGTGCGCGCAGGCGTTGCCGTTGGCGGGCGGACAAATGCCAGGCGCGCTCGCCCAGCACTTCGATGTCGCCGCTGCTGGGCCGAATGGCGGTTGCCAGCAGGTTCAGCAGGCTGGATTTGCCGGCGCCGGACGGGCCGATGATCGCCACCTGCTCGCCGGCCTCGATGTGCAGATCCACGCCGCGCAGGGCGTCGACGCCATTGTCGTGGCGCAGCGAGCCCTGCTGGAGGCGCAAGGTCATTTCAGCAAGTCGGCGGCGCGGGCGGCTTCCTCGATGCCTTTGTAATTGTCCGGGCTGGTTTCGATGAAACGGCTGGCGGCTTGCAGGTCGAGGATTTTCTTGTGCTCGGGGTTGGCCGGGTCGAGGTCAAGGAAGGCTTTTTTGATCTTCGCCGCCAGCGCCGGGTCGAGGGTGCCGCGCACGGTCCAGTTGTAATCGAAGTAGGCCGGGGTGGTGGCGAAGACCTTGACCTTGTTGGTGTCGACCTTGCCGGCGTCCACCAGTTTTTGCCAGACGCTGGCGTTCAGCACACCGGCGTCGACCTTGCCGGCCTGCACCCAGGCGACGGTGGCGTCGTGGGCGCCGGAGTAACCGACGCGGCTGAAATAACTTTCCGGTTTGATGCCGTCCTTGAGCATGAAATAGCGCGGCATCAGGCTGCCGGAGGTGGACGACACGGAGCCGAAGGCGAAGGTCTTGCCCTTGAGATCGGCGAGGCTCTTGACGTTCGGGTCGGCGGTGATGAATTTGCTGGTGAACTGCGCGTCTTGCTCACGCTGCACCAGCGGAATGACCTTTGGATCGCTTTTCAGCTGCGCCTGGACGAAGGTGAAGCCACCGAGCCAGGCCAGATCGAGACGGTTGGTAGCCAACGCTTCGACCACCGCCGGGTAATCCGCCACGGGGACGAACTGCACGTCCATGCCCAATTGCTGTTGCAGGTACTTGCCCAACGGTTCGAACTTGCGCAGCAGCTCGGTCGGGGCTTCATCGGGAATCGCGCTGACCTTCAACACCTCCGCGGCTTGCGCCAGCACGGCGGACAGGGACAGGGCCAAACCAGCGGTCAGTGCCAGGGTTCGCTTGAGCATGGAATTCTCCGTTTCGTGGGCGTCAAGATCAGTGCGCCGACGATGGGGAATCATCGTCGGGTGCAAAGTCAGGTTAGACGAAACGGCGAAAGTGCGAGGGCGCCGGGCTCACTTCAAGCGGTCAATGAGGGTCTTGCCGACTGCCAGGGCAGACGCAGGGTTCTGCCCGGTCACCAGTTCGCGATCGACCACCACATGGCTGGCCCACGGCGCCGTGTTACTGCTGAAAACACCGCCAGCCTTTTCCAAAGCAGTCTGCGGATAGAACTTCATCGCGCCGCCGTTCAACAGGCCTTTGGCGATCTCTTCTTCCTGATTGCTGATGACCGTGAACTTATAGCCCGCGTAGGTCCAGTTGTTTGCCGTCGTGGTTTTGCCGGTTTCCAGTTGGTGGGTGAACGCGGTCGGATCGGCCAGCGTCGACAGGAGCGCAATCGGGCCATGGCACACCAGCGCCGTGGTCTTGCCTTGCTGATGAAAGCTGTTCAGCAGTTTGCCCAGCGCCTGGCTGTGCAACAGATCCTGCATCGGCGCGTGGCCTCCGGGAATGTAGACGGCATCGAATCGCTCGTAGCCGACTTGCTCGACCCGCGACAGGCTGATGACCGGCGATTCGCCGGGCGAGGTGATCTTCAGTTGTTCCAGCAGCGCTTTGTGGGTCTGCAGGGCTGCCACGTCATTGTTGAAATACATCTTGTCGTCGGAGGAACGATCCAGCGTCGGCGCCTTGCCGGTCGGGGTGGCGAAGGTCACGGTGTGGCCGGCATCGAGCAGCAGCTTGACCGGTTGCATCAGTTCGTTGAGGTAGAAACCGGTGCTGAACACCTTGCCGTCCTTCAGATCGAGATGGTCGGAATCCGACAGCACCACCAGCACGTTGGCGGCTTGGACGTTCAGCGCGGCGGCGGAAAGGGACAGGGCAAAGGCGAGGCGGGTGATCGGGTGCATGGAAGGTCCAGTGAGTGGAGGAAAGGTGTGGCTCACTGTATTGATGCCCCAGTGGGCGATAAACTCGCGCGCAGACAAAGCATTTGTTCTCTGGAGATCAAGATGAGTCGCCGATTCGATTATCTGGCTGACGTCGAAGTGTTCGTCACGGTGGTGGAAAAGGGTTCGCTGAGCGCCGGTGCGGTGTTTCTCGCAACCACGCCGTCGGTGGTCAGCCGGGCGATTTCGCGGCTGGAGGCGCGTCTGGGCGTGCAGTTGCTGCGGCGCACCACGCGGCGCTTGAGCCTGACCGATTCCGGTGTGTTGTATCTGGAGCAATCGCGGGCGGCATTCGGCCTGATCGATGATGCGGAGCGCACGATCCAGGGACAGGACGGTGAGCTCAGCGGCCGTGTGCGCCTCAGCGTGCCGACCACTTACGGTCACTATCGTTTGCCGGCCATGCTCGCCCGATTCACCCGGCAGCATCCGCAAGTGCGCGTTGAGCTGAGCATCAGCAATCGCAACGTCGATCTGGTGGCCGAAGGGTACGACCTGGCTATTCGGCTGGGCGCGTTGCCGGACAGCGGACTGATCGGGCGAAAACTGGAGGACGCGCGTTTGTGTGTGGTGGCCGCGCCGGATTACTTGCAACGGGCCGGGACACCGCAGAGTGTCGACGATTTGCAGCGGCACGCGTGCCTGCCATTTGTGATGCCCAGCACCGGCCGCGTCGGACCGTGGCTGTTCCGTGAGCAGGACGAAGATCGCGAATGGTTGCCCAGCGCCAATATTCAGGTGTCCGACGACGTGCTGGGGATTGTGTCGCTGGCGGAGCAGGGCCTGGGCATCTGCCAGACCTACGACTTCATCGTCCGCGAGCGGATCGAAAGCGGGCGGCTGGTGCGGCTGCTTGAACAGTCGGGCGGGCGCTCCCGACCGTTCTCGGTGATCTATCCGCCGCACCGGCAACTATCGGCTTCGGCGCGGGCGTTGATTGATTGTCTGACCCGGGAGGTCAGTCAAGGCGCTGGAGAAGGCCTTGACTGACGCGTTTCAAACGCTGGGCAATCGCGCCACCCATTTCCCGCCACCCGCGCCGTCCTTCAAGGCACGCAAGGCCTGGGGCAGTTCGCGGAAGTCGAACATCTGCAACGCCGGGCCGATCAGGCTGCCGTCGAGCAGGGCTTGCAGCAGGTGTTCGCCGTTGCGGCGCAAGGTCTGGCGATCATGCAGGCTGGCGTGGGCATGGAAGCTGTTCAAGGCCACTTCATGCAACGAAATCGCGGTGGTGAAGGCCGGCAGCGGCGCGCTTTCCTGACGATCCTGAATGCACACCAGATGGCCGTTGTAGCCCAGCAGGTCGGCGATTTCCGCTGCGTGAGCGCCGCTTACCGTGTCGAACACGGCGTGCAAACGACGTTCGCCAAGGCTGGCCGTGAGTGCGGTTTTCCAGTCCGGTTCGCGGTAATCGAATACGCCGACTGCGCCCAGGGCTTTGAGCTTTGCATGATGCGCGCCGGATGCGGTCGCCCAGACCCGCCATCCGCGTTGTACCGCCAGTTGCACCAGCAGCAGGCCGACTGCGCCGCCGGCACCGATCACCAGCACATCGACCGCGCCATTCGCGGAGACTTTTTCCACGGCTTGCCATGCGGTCAAACCGGGGCAGGGCAGTGACGCTGCGGCCGCATCATCGAGCGCGGCGGGCACCGTCAGCACGGTGGCGGCGTCCAGCAAGCAGTACTCGGCGAAGCTGCCATCGCTCGCCAGCGATTGGTGATACGCCACGCGACTGCCGGGTTGCAGTGTCACCCCGGCGCCGGCCGCGAACACCACGCCCATGCCGTCGACACCCGGAACGCGGCCGGTGCTCCAGGCGGGATGGTCCCACTCGATGATCTTCCAGTCCACCGGGTTCAAGGCGATGGCGCGGTTGGCCACCAGCACTTGCCCGGGGCCGGGTTGCATGAGGGGTTTGCGGGTCAGTGTCAGGCCATCCAGCCCTTGGCCGGACTTCCAGACCCAGGCAGCGTAATCGGTTTGCATTGTGCGATTTCCCATGACAGTCGATGGCCGCCAGTATCGGTGGCAACGTGCATGAGAAGAACCGGCCTTGGGTCAAAGGTGTTTTGCGCAAAAATCAGCAATGCCCCGCAGCACTTCAATCGACCTGCGCAAACCGCTCCACCAGCCAGTCAATAAACACCCGCACCCGATTGCTCAAATGCCGGTTCGGCGGATACAGCACATGAAACGGGTACGCCGGCGGACGCCAATCCTCAAGAATCGGCACCAGTTCGCCGCGCTCGATGGCCGTCCTCACCGTGTAGTTGAAGGTGTGGATGATCCCCAGCCCCGCGAGCCCGGCCGCCAGGTGCGCGTTGCTCTCGTTGACGCTGATCAGGCCTTTGCCTTCGATCTGATGGCGTTCGCCGTTGCGCTGGAAGTTCGACGGCAGGATGCGTCCGGTGGAGGCCGAGCGGTAGGCGATCACCTGATGGCTGGCCAGTTCGAGCGGGTGGCTCGGGGTGCCGTGGCGTTGCAGATAGTCGGGCGTGGCGCAGGTGGTCCAGGACACTTCGCCGAGGCGGCGCACGGCCAGGGTTTGTTCGGTCAACGGGCCGCCGCGAATCACGCAGTCGACACGTTCGCTGATCAGGTCCACGGGGCGATCGCTGATGCCGAGATCAACCTGGATGTCCGGATAGCGTTCGAAGAACTTCGGCAGCTCGGGGATCACCAGCATCGTCGCGGTCGAGCCGCCGATGTCCACGCGGATTCTGCCGCGCGGCAGTCCCTGGGCCTGGCTGAAACCCTGATCGATGTCGTCCAGTTGATGCAGCAGTTGTTGGGTCAATTGGTAGTAGGAAGCGCCGTCGGCCGTGACGGTGAGGCGGCGGGTGGTGCGTTGCAGCAGGCGCACGCCGAGGTGGTTTTCCAGTTGGCCGATCAGTTTGCTGACCGTGGTTTTCGGCAGGTTCAGCGAGTCGGCGGCTTTGGTGAACGAACCGCTTTCCACGACGCGGGCGAAGGTGCGGATCGCCATTAACTGATTCATCGGCTCGGGCTCAGTGGATTGGACAGGGCTGAGTATTGTGCATGTCTGTGCACAAACAAAACCGATTTAGCGGATTTTTCAAATCAATCGATCGGCCTAAAGTCGCTTTCAACGGCTCACCTACGACCCGTCACCATCCTCGAAACGGTTACTGGAGATTCATCATGAGCAACAGACTTGAAGGCAAAATCGCACTGATCACTGGCGGCACCACCGGCATCGGCCTGGCCTCGGCACAGGAATTCGTCGCCCAGGGCGCCACGGTATTCATCACCGGTCGTCGTCAGGCCGAACTGGACAAAGCGGTCGCCGCCATTGGCCCGCGTGCTATCGGCATTCAGGGTGATGTGGCAAAGCTGGACGATCTGGATCGCATCTACAGCGAGATCGCCGCGAAGGCCGGGCACCTCGACATCCTGTTCGCCAACGCTGGCGGCGGGGACATGCTGCCGCTGGGCTCGATCACCGAAGAACACTTCGACCGGATTTTCGGCGCCAACGTGAAGGGCACGCTGTTCACCGTGCAGAAGGCCTTGCCGCTGCTGCGCGATGGCGCATCGATTCTGCTGACCTCGTCGACCACTTCGGTGCAGGGCACGGAGAACTTCAGCGTCTACAGCGCGAGCAAAGCGGCGGTGCGCAACTTCGCGCGGTCGTGGTTGCTGGACCTGAAACCACGGCGCATCCGCGTCAACGCCATCAGCCCCGGCCCAGTGCGCACCCCTGGTCTGGCAGGGCTGGTGCCGGCGGAACACACGCAAGGGCTGTTCGATCAACTGGCGTCGATAGTGCCGATCGGTCGTCTGGGTGAGCCGAGCGAGATTGCCAAGGCTGCGCTGTTCCTGGCCTCGGACGACAGCAGCTTCGTCAACGGCATCGAGTTGTTCGTTGACGGCGGTACTGCGCAGATCTGATTTAAGTCGCTTGATGCCCCGGCACTTGTTCAGTCGAGTGCCGGGGTTCTTCCGTTTCTTCGTCCGGCGCGTTATCCCAAATCACGCGCGGGTCGAAACTCATCGCCGAGAGCATCGTAAACACGACCACCAGACCGAAAAACAGAATCCCCGGTCGCGGCTCGATATCCCCTAGCGCCTGGAATTTCACCAGTGCAGCCACCAGCGCAACCACCAGCACGTCGAGCATCGACCAATAGCCGATCAGCTCGACGAAGCGGTACAGCTTCGAACGCTCCTTGCGCGCCCAATGACTGTCCCGTTGCACGGTGACCAGCAGCAAGGTCAGCGCGACGAACTTCACCCCCGGCACCGCGATACTGGCGACGAAGATGATCAGGGCGATGTCCCACGCGCCGTGTTCCCAGAACTCCAGCACGCCGCTCATGATGGTGCTGTCGGCGCCGCTGCCGAGCAGGGTGGTGTTCATCACCGGCAGCAGATTCGCCGGCACGTAAAACGCCAGCGCGGCGAACATGTAGGCCCAGGTGCGGGTCAGCGAGTTGGTTTTGCGCCGGTGCAGCGGGGCGTCGCAACGCGGGCACTGGTGCGGTTCGCCGGTCATGTCGCAGGCCAGCCCGCAGCTGTGGCACAGGCAGAGGTTGAGTTCGGTTGCCGTCGGTGGTCGTTTCATAGGATGTCCCACAGTTCGCGCACGTCGCGCCCGGCGATGCGGATCAGCAACAGGCTGAGCACGGCCAGCGCAAACAGGCCGATGCCGGGAATGACGTCGAGCATGCCCGCCAGTTTGAACACCGCCACCATCGCGCCGAGCAAACACACTTCGAGCATGCTCCACGGCCGCAGCGTTTCCAGCCAGCGCATGCACAGTTTGAACCCCGGCGAACGGCGCGAGGCGAGGGCGAAGCTCAAGACCCAGATCAACAGAACCAACTGAAAGGCCGGGGCGATGATGATCGAGATCGCCGCGACCATCGCCATGAAGGTGATCGGCCCCTGACTCAGGGCCAGCACCGAATCCCACAGGGTTGCGCTGTTTTTCAGACCCTTCATGCTGATGCTCATCACCGGGTAGAAATTGGCGAACAGCCACAGCATCGCCGCCGTGAAACTCAGCGCCAGGCGTTGCTCCACGCTCAGGCCGTTGTAGCGCTGGAGCACGCCGCCGCAGCGCACGCAGAGGGTCTTCTGGTGTTTGGCCAGCGTGACTTTTTCATACACGCAGTCGCAATGCTCGCAGATGATCAGTTGATCGGTGCTGGCCATGGGGCGCTCGACGGGAGAAGGGCTTGAACCCCTTCACTATAGAAGCGCTGGGGCATTCAACAACTGTCATATCCCGAAACGCACCTTTGGTCTGGCCAGCGGGCGCATCGGCAGAACCGCTCCATACTCCTGAGCGCCATTGGTAAATCGACCTTCATGAACAGCAGGAGAAAGGCCATGAGTGAAAAGCCGACGATTGTGCTGGTGCACGGTTTCTGGGGCGGTGCCGCGCACTGGGGCAAGGTCATTGTGGAACTGTCGCGCAAGGGCTACAGCGCGATTCAGGCGGTGGAAATGCCCCTGACCTCACTGGCCGACGACGCCGAGCGCACCCGCAAAATGGTCGCTCAGGTGAACGGGCCGGTGCTGCTGGTCGGGCATTCCTATGGCGGGGCGGTCATCACGCAGGCCGGCAATCAGCCGAACGTGGTCGGTCTGGTCTACATCGCCGCATTCGCCCCGGATCAAGGCGAAAGCCCCGGCGGCATCACCCAGGAACATTTGCCGGCTGCCGCGCCGAATCTGGCGCCGGACAGCGACGGACTCCTGTGGCTCAAGGCCGACAAATTCCATGAAAGCTTCTGCCAGGATCTGCCGGCCGATGAAGCGCTGGTGATGGCGGTCACGCAGAAGGCACCGCTGGCCAGCACTTTCGGCGATGAAATCAACAACCCTGCGTGGAAGAACAAACCGTCCTGGTATCAGATTTCCAGCGAAGACCGGATGATTCACCCGGACAACCAGAAGCGCATGTCGGCGCGGCTCAATGCAAAAAAGGTCATTACGTTGAATGCCAGCCATGCGTCGCTGGCTTCTCACGCGACGGAAGTGGCGGCGTTGATCGACGAGGCCGCCAAAGCCTGACGACGGCCACGCAACCGGAGGATTCACACCGGTTGCGTGGCATCCTCTTCCGCGATGGCAGCCCGCACGCTGGGCCGCTCGGCGATGCGCGTCATGTAGTTCGCCAGCGCTGGCCAGTCTTCGATGGCGATGCTGAATGTCGGCAACCACTTCAGCACCGTGAACAGATAAGCATCCGCTACACCGAACGCCTGCATCAGAAAGGGTTGGGTGGCGAGGATGCGGTTCAGGTAGTCCAGGCGCTTGAACAGTTTGTGCTTGAAGATCGTTTTGGTGGTTTCCGGGATTTCGCTGCTGAACAACGGCGCGCTGCCGCCATGAATTTCCGAACTGATGAAATTCAGGTATTCCTGCAGGCGCGAGCGTTCCCAGGTGCCATTGGCCGGGGCCAGCGAATGACCGGGTACAAGGTCGGCGAGGTACTGCAGAATCGCCGGGCCTTCGGTCAGCACTTCACCGTTGTCCAGCATCAGCGCAGCCACGTAGCCTTTCGGATTGATCTGGCGAAAGTCCCGGCCGTCGGCGGTTTGCTTGGTCTGGTTGTTGACGCGGATCAGCTCGAACGGCAGCTCCAGCTCGCGCAGCACAATGTGCGGCGACAGCGAACAGGTCATGGGGGCGAAGTACAGTTTCATGGGATCTCCTTGCAGGTAGAGCCTCAGAATCCGCTATCGCCGCGCCGCTTCGCAAAGGACAAATGCAGTGCTAGCGTATGACAAAATCTCATGGACTGAAGAGGTCATATGCTCCCCCGACTACCATCGCTCAACGGATTGCGAGCCTTCGAATGTGCGGCCCGGCACCTGAGCTTCACCCGCGCCGCCGAAGAACTGAACGTCACGCAGACCGCGATCAGCCATCAGATCCGGCGCCTCGAAGATGAACTTGGCGTGCGCCTGTTCATGCGCTTGAAGGACGGGTTGGCGCTGACGGAGGAGGGCAATGCTTATTTTCCCGGCGTTCGTTCGGCGTTTCTGGAGTTGCGCCACTCGACCGAGCGTTTGCTGGAGGCGAACGACCACAGCGTCCTGACGATCAGCACGCTGGTGTCGGTGGCGTCCAAATGGTTGTTGCCGCGTCTGCCGTCGTTTCGCGAGGCGTATCCCGAGATTGATGTGCGGATCAGTGCCATGACCAGGCTGGTCGACTTTCGTAAGGCCGGGATAGACGCGGCGATCCGTTACGGGAACGGCGAATGGCCTGGGCTGCGGGCTGACTGGCTGATGTCCGACGAGATCTTCCCGGTGTGCAGCCCGCGACTGCTGACCGGCGACAAGCCTTTGAAGACGCCGGCGGATCTGGCCCACCACCCTTTGCTGCAGGTCAGCGGCCTGACCGCCAATGACTGGAACGACTGGCTGCACGCGGCAGGCCAGCCACCGCTCACGGCCAAAGGCTCGCGTCTGACCTTCGATCTGGCAATGATGGCCGTGCAGACCGCGATTGACGGGCAGGGCGTGTGCATCGGACGTTCGACCTACGTCGACGACGATTTGCGCGCCGGGCGACTGGTGGCGCCGTTTGATCTGCGGCTGAAGTCCACGTCGGGTTTCTACTTTGTCACGCCCCATGAAAATGCCGAGTCGAAAAAGATCGTGGCATTCAGGCAATGGCTGTCAGAAGTGCTGTGAGTTGTATGCGCGTGTATCAATCCTGCCGCCATACACAATCAGGTAACAAACCCCGACCTCAGGACACATCCCGCGTACATGCCTCGCCCAAAGTAGTCGCCGACACACCACTACTTCCAAGAGGGCAACACCATGCGCCGCACACTTCTGATGACCGCTGCCGCCGTACTCGTTTCGCTGACCGGCCTCGCCCACGCGGCTGACACCCAAACCGCCGCCCCGGCGAAAAGCTGGCAGCAGGGCCTGAGCCGTACCGATCTGGTTCGTCAGGATCTGGGTGCTGCGGATCGCGAAGTGATCCAGGCTCGCGTCGACTTCGAACCGGGCGTCACGTCGCCCAACCATGCGCATCCGGGGGTGGAAGTGGCTTACGTGATCAGCGGCACGTTCGAGTATCGGCTGGAAGGCCAGGCGCCGGTGACGCTCAAGGCGGGGGATTCGCTGTTCATCCCGGCGGGTGTGGCGCATATCGCGAAGAACGTCGGCAACGAAAAGGGCTCGGAGCTGGCGACTTACATTGTGAAGAAGGGCGAGCCGCTGCTGATTCTCAAGCAGTAACGTCCCGCCAGAATGAAGAAGGCCTGCCGATGTGGCAGGCCTTTTTGCGTCTGATACCCAGCGGCCTGCTCAGCGAGAACGCTGAGCGAGTGTCAGCAAAACCCCGAAGCTCACGAGCAACCCGCCAAACGCCCGGTCAATCCACTGCCGCGCGGCCATTAGCCTCTCCCGCACGCTCCCGGCCGAAAAGCACAGCGCAACCAGACTGAACCACGCCACGTGCGCCCCTGCGATGAACAGCCCGTAGGCGATTTGCGTTGTCAGGCCGGTGTCCGGTCGCACGACACCCATGAACAGACTGACGATGAAAATCGATGTTTTCGGGTTCAGCGCATTGGTGAGAAAACCCGTGCGCAGCGCGGCCAGATCCGACAGGGCCGGTGGCGCTGCGTCCAGCGGCTGATCGTCGGGCTGGGCGCGAAGCATCTTGATCCCCAAATAGATGAGATACGCAGCGCCCGCCAACTTCAGCGCCGTAAACAGCCACGGCGTTTGTTGCAGCACCCATCCCAACCCCAGCAGCGTATAGCTGACATGAACCAGCACCCCCAGACCAATGCCTACCGCCGTAAGAACGCCGGCGCGTCGCGAAAGCAGCAAACCGTTGCGACAGACCATGGCGAAATCCGGCCCGGGGCTGATGCAGGCCAGCAGGGTGATGGTGATTACAGCTATCCATTCGCTCATGGTGGAACCTTGGGGTGGTTGGTGATAGAAAGCGATGTTTACAGATCCTGTGCGCTGGAACTAACGATGATTTCTGACGTAAATGGTGACTTTGACTCACTGTCTTCCGAGGCGCGGTTGCCGTCGCTGCTTGCGCTGCGCTGTTTTGAATCCGCTGGCAGATTCGAAAACTTCGCCCGTGCGGCGGATGAGTTGCACCTGACGCCCGGCGCGATCAGCCGGGCCGTGCGCTTGCTGGAGGAGGATCTGGGTGTTGATCTGTTCGAGCGGCGCCAACGCAGAGTTTTCCTGACGGACGCAGGAAGGCGTCTGTTGAAAGCCGTGAGTGAAGGGCTCGGGGTGATGCACCAGGCGGTGCGCGAGATTCGCAGCGAAGCGCGCCGCACCCGGCGGCTGGTTCTGTCCTGCGAACCCACGCTGTTGATGCGCTGGCTGATCCCGCGCTGGAACGACTTCCTGACGCAACATCGCGGCCCGGACATTCATCTGGTGGCGGGCGGTGGGCCCTTTTCATTCGAGCAGGGGATCGATCTGGCGATTCGGCGCGACGACTTTCCTCGTCCACCCGGTTATCACGCTGAAAGGTTATTTGCGGAGAAGGTCGGCCCCGTCTGCCGACCCGAAAAGGTTGCGCAATGGTTTGACGGAAAACAGCTGCATGCCTCGGCGCCGTTGCTGCAAACAACCAGCCGCCCCACAGCGTGGCAAGAGTGGGCGAGCGCCAAAGGCCAGCCCGTTCCCGCGACGGAGATGCAGTCTTTCGAGCACTTTTATTTCAGCCTTCAGGCGGCCGTCGCTGGCCTGGGTGTGGCCATCGGCCCGTGGCATCTGGTTCGCGACGATCTCCAGAGCGGCGTATTGGCCGCGCCATCCGGGTTTGTTGAAGACGGCTCGTATTATTGCCTGCTGTGTCCCGCACCTCCCAAGCCCGGCAGCCTTGAGATGGAACTGGTTGAATGGTTGCGTTCGGTGGGGTGAGGTTTGAGAATGCCTTCGCGCGGTTTACCGGTCATTCGCCCGAAATTCCATTGATCTACATTGCTCAGGGATGAGTCATGAACAAGCTGCTGTGCTTCGCCTTGAGTCTTTCAATCATCACCTCGTCCATGGCCGGCTGCGCGACAGCACCACCGAAGCCGCAAGCGGTGGTCATTGGCCCTGAGGCCTATGGCTACACCCTGAATCAGCCGTTGACCGATGAAGAGTTCAAAGCTGTCAACGATACGGGCGCCAAGTGGGGATTCGGCGTGCGCGTGTTCAAGCGTGACGACGGGCAGGGTGGCGTGCTGCAGGTGTACCTCGACAGCAAACATCGCCCCAAGCTTATCGAATACATCAGTCACCCGTTCGGCACCAAGGATGAATGCGTGGCCGAATCCGATGCGCGGGTAGCCGAAATGAAGGAGCGGGTACTTGCCTACAACAAAGCGAACCGCCTGCCTGAAAACGCAGGACGTCTTCAGTACTTGCCGGGTGAGCGCTACGTCAGCGTGGGCGCTTTTGGCTGTCGGGTTCGTCAGGGGGATCCGCGCGATGTTTACCGCTACGACATGCAGATACTCGAGCAAACGGGAACGGATACGCCAAAGCAAGGCTTGGGTGACAAAGTTCACGACGCTTACGGTAATGCCTGGATGGCGGTTTTTGTGGTCGTGCTGTTGCCGTTTGTATTGATCG
Organism: Pseudomonas aphyarum; assembly: GCF_028657055.1. Lineage (NCBI taxonomy): Bacteria > Pseudomonadati > Pseudomonadota > Gammaproteobacteria > Pseudomonadales > Pseudomonadaceae > Pseudomonas > Pseudomonas aphyarum. The sequence goes on along the minus strand of NZ_JAMDGS010000001.1, from coordinate 82,968 downwards.
GGGCTGCCGTTGATGCCGTTTCCGATTGACCGCTGAAGCCGGCCGGCGGCAGGGAGGTTGGCGGGGTTGGCGCCTTGCTTGAGGCGGTAGTTGCCGCCATCGAGCAGCTCGACGTCGTTGTACATGCGGCTCTGCCAGGAGATGTTGCCGCCCACGCGCAGTTTTTCCAGCGGGCCCTGGAAGTTGTAGCGGGTGGTCAGTTTGAACAGGTGTTCCGGCGTGTCGGTGTCGAACTGCTTGTTCACGTTCTGCGGGTTCGCCTCATCCTTGATGGTGTGCGTGCGGGCATAGGTGTAGCCGCCGATCTGCCAGTTGTCGGTGAGCGCGCCTTGCAGTTCGAAGTCGATACCCTGGCTGCGGATCTCGCCGGAAGCTTCATAGCAGGACGACTGCCGGCAGTTCGGTACGAACACTTGTACCGCGCGGTTTTCCTGATTGACACGGAACACGGCGAGGCTGGCATTCAGCGCACCGCCCAGGTATTCGCCCTTGATGCCGACCTCGTAGTTCTTGCCCACGATCGGTTTGACCGGGTTGCCGGAGGTGTCCTTGTTGCTCTGGGGCGTGAAGATGTCGCTGTAGTGTCAGGGTTTTTTACAGCGACAAAGCGATTCGTGAAAAAAATGTGAAATCGCGCAACGGGAGAGGGCGATGGGCTGGAGTTATTACGGAACCGCCCAAGCACGGCCCTTGCAGCGCAGACAGCCGAAAAGCCGTTTGTCAGTTTCCAATGCAAACCAACAGGTTGGCGTCTACTTTTGTGGCCGGGTCAGCCAAATGACAGGAGAAATTCTGAAGTCATTGAAGCGAATTCAAGCTGGCCCCGTGACGTTGATTTCAGGATGGATCTTGAATGAGGCGCGGAGCGTCGCTCAGGCGATGCCTTATGGAAACCCGCGCCTTTGAACTCGTTAAGGAGAACGCAGATGGCAATCAGCCGAGTCACCGAAACAACCGATAAAACAGCACTCGTCCAAGCCGAGGTGTACCGCTGGTACAACCTCTTTTTTCCGTGGTCGCGCGGCGTGGCTTCCCAGTCGGAAGACGCGATAAAGCCTTTGTACGATGCCCTGGCGAACGATTTCCGCGTAGTGCTTACGGACGGTCAGATCATGGACCGGGAGAACTACTGGGAACGCCTTTGGGGCCTGCACGGCAAGCGTGCCGGAAGCCCCGAATCGCATATCATCAATCTTTCGATCACGCCGCTTCCCGGTGATTTCTTCCTGACGGTTTTCGACCTGGTCAAGAACGGGATCACCAAGAAGAAAGTCGACTCGGCGCTGATGCGCCTCGATCCGGATTCGCCGTCGGGAATCTCGTGGATTTACGTCCACGAAAGCGAACATGAGACTTCGTTCGCGTAAGGTGCGCGATTACCCGGTCGCGGTGTTCAACGCCGCGACCGGCTCGCCTGGCGCTAGCGAGCCGGGAAGCCCCATCAATTGACCAATCAGCTTTCGTCGCGAACCTGCATAAGCGCGAACCCCAGCAGATTCAGGCCTTGCCACAGATTGGGGTTGCTCGCGTTTTCGTGATCCTGAGCGAGCCCGATGCCCCAGATGCTATCAACTGGACTTGCCTCAACGATGATGCGAGAACCGGTGCCCTTGAGGAATGCATGCAACTCCGGGTTTTGCGCGAACTTGGCCTGGTTGGCCCGGACGACGATTGCATATCGGTGTTGCAGCCATTCTTGTTCGTTGAACCCGCGCACCTTACGGCCAAGTGCTTTCGCTGCATTGGGGGTAGGCGCCTGGAGCACTTGAGCACGAATGTCCTGATCGCCGAACAGGGCGGCCTTCTCGGCCATCATGTAATGCTCGGCAGTCGCGTAGCGTTGCCCGTCGATAACGAATTCGGCTTCAAACCACTGGCTGAAACACGAAGCCGTGACGCCATGCTTGCTTCGCTGGTGTCCCCAGAAAAACGCGTATTCAAGCGCCTCTCCAGCGTTGAAGCGCGAGCGGAGGTCTTCCAGATACTTTGAATCTTGCAATGCGGCTTCCTCAGCAGTCGGATTTGAGGTGAGAGGTTTATCAAGTCGGACCTGGGTAAAACTCAATCAATGGGTTTACTTGTTTTCGCTGGTCACAGTTTTCTCGGCACAACCCTCTGCACCGTTAGCGCGGCTTTGTGCTTCGTCACGCCTTGCCAAAGCCAAACAATGAACGCAACCAGCCTGCCGACTTCCGTTCATAAAAGGGGGTGGTTTGCTTGAGGAAGTAATCGCCAAGGCCCGGATCACCTTCTTGAACGCGGTACAGATCCACGGGTTCGCCATCCGGAGCGGTGTCTCCGGCAACGTTACCGGCTTCGAGCATGACCCGTTCAATATCGCCTTGCGCTTCGATACCAACGACCAGATGAGGCTTTTGATCAGACGATGCGTCATGCATCAACACCAGAAACGCACGCTTTACGTTGCGATGTTTGGCGAGTAACCGAGTGAGCGAGTTGACCATTTTCGACGGATATTGCGACGGCTGTCCGAGGAGCACTCGGGTGTCTTTTTCGACGGTGCGCTGCACCGGCTTTTGACCGATCTCATCGGAGAGCAGATGGCGCACTTCCTCAGGGAAAAACTCTTTACCGTAAGGAGACTTCGGATTGAGGAAAAGCGGGGTACCCAGTGTGATTTCAAACAGCGACCGGGCCGGGATCTCTATGTAGGACTCTTCGCTGTCTATGGATTTCTGTAACGTTTGCAACGACGAAAAAAACGGGATGACCGCGCTGCCGTCGGGCTTTTGCCAATGCGCGATGCTGATGTTGCTGCCAGCCTCAAGGTTTGCCGGGCCATCGCCAGTGCCTGTCGCGCCGAGGACGTAGACGCTGGAATTCAACAGCGTCGTGAAAAACTCAGGTCGGTTGGCCGGTTCATCCGCTGCCAGCCTGAGTGACTTCTCGAGGGTGTTTTCTTGCTGGGTATCCATGATGTCCATCGGCAGTTCCATCAAAACAGACAAAAAGAATGCGCAGTTTTTCACGCGGCTGTGAAAACGGAAAGGACAGGATCATTAGTTCTGAATGTATAGAGGGTGATGTTATTATGGTGGCCACCACCAAATCAGGGTTTTAGAGGGATCTTATGCAGTCGTTTTTATCGAAGACTTTTGGCGGGCTGACAACCAGCTACTACATTCGGCAGCTAATTTTCGGATCGCTGTTTGCGATTCTGATTTTGTCGCTCGCTGCCCACAGCTCGACCGGCCTGATGGCTAAACCAGGTCTGATTGTTATGTCGATCATCTGCACGCTGCTTTATCCCTATTCTCGATTCGTATACGAGAGTGTGGTGGGGTACGTGATGGGTGAGAATGTGTTCTTCGTGAACGCTATCCTTATGCTCATGGTGAAAGGCTTCACTATGGCCATGTGCTGGTCGTTCGCGATTTTCATTGCTCCTGTCGGACTCGCATACCTGTATTGGCACAACAGCCGACAGATTTCTTGAGTGCGAAAACCCAGCGTAAGAGCTGGGTTTTTTTATATGCGGGATCAGTCAACTGTCTTGGGAGCGCATTTTGGCTGGAGCAGATTTTTCAGAACGCCAGAAACGACAAAGCCCTGAAAATTCAGGGCTTTGAAGTACTAAATATGGCGGAGGCGATGGGATTCGAACTCATGGACCTGTTACAGTCGACGGTTTTCAAGACCGTTGCCTTAAACCACTCGGCCACACCTCCGTTGCGTTGCGGGCGCCATAATACCTGAATGAAACACACTGTCAAACTCTGTGCATGGCTTGTTACAGAGCGTCTGTTATGATCTTTGCGACTGAACGTTTCAAACCAACAGGAGTGTCGCCATGCGCGAACAGGATTACGCAGTTCACAACAGCGTGCAGGCTGAGCAGCTAGAGGTTAGCCGCGTCCTGCGCAACACTTACGGTCTACTGGCGCTCACCCTCGCATTCAGCGGTGTGATGGCGTTCGTGGCCCAGCAGATGCGGGTCGGCTACCCGAATATTTTCGTGGTGCTGATCGGTTTCTACGGGCTGTTCTTCCTCACCAACAAGCTTCGTGATTCCGCCTGGGGCCTGGTGTCGGCGTTTGCCCTGACCGGTTTCATGGGTTTCCTGCTCGGCCCGATCCTCAACCGTTACCTGGGCATGCAGGGCGGCGCTGAAGTGGTCAGCTCCGCGTTCGCGATGACTGCGCTGGTGTTCGGTGGCCTGTCGGCTTACGTGCTGATCACCCGCAAGGACATGAGCTTCCTCGGTGGCTTCATCACCGCCGGTTTCTTCGTCCTGCTGGGCGCGACGCTGGCGAGCATGTTCTTCCAGATCAGCGGCCTGCAACTGGCGATCAGCGCAGGTTTCGTGCTGTTCTCGTCGGTCTGCATCCTGTTCCAGACCAGCGCCATCATCCACGGCGGCGAGCGCAACTACATCATGGCGACCATCAGCCTGTATGTATCGATCTACAACCTGTTCGTCAGCCTGTTGCAGATCTTCGGCATCATGAGCCGCGACGACTGATCGCTGCACCGCTATAAACAGAAAACCCGCGAAAGCGGGTTTTTTGTTGCCTGCGAAAAAGGGAGCAGTCGATCAATTGATCTCGATGCTGCCGTCGGCCTGTTGCTTGTAGATCGTGTAGGGCAACAGCAAGGTATCGAGTACTCCCGACACGGCCGCATCGACCAGCAGACCCGGTGTCGCGTTCTTGTAGTTGAACGCGTCGACGTCATCCGGCTTTTCGGCGTGCAGCATGCAGAAGTCGTAAGTCACGCCACTGTAGATACGCGGTACAGCGCCGCAGTAGGATTTGTTCGCTTTCAGCTGATCGGTGGAATGCTTGTCACTGAATGCCACGGTCTGCACCGTCCCGCACCCAGCCAGCATCAACGCCGTCAGCATCATTGCCTGAATTTTCATGCCGCCAATCCTTCGCCGGAAAAACTCAATCTACGCCGCTCAGGCCATCGGCGGCAATCGACGTTTCACCGGGGTCTTCTTGACGATCGCTGTATTGGTTTCTGCCAAGGTATTCAACCGGTCGAGCAAGGTGTCCAGCTGTTCCATCGAGCGCACATGCAGGCGGGCGATAAAGCAGTCCTCGCCGGTGACCTTGTCGCACTCGGTGAACTCGGGAATCGACATGATCTGCCGCTCGACTTCCTGGAGCTGCCCCGGCAATGGCCGCACCCGGACAATCGCCTGCAACTGGTAACCGAAACATTTCGGATCGATCTCCACGGTGTAGCCCTTGAGCACTCCGCGTTCTTCCAGCCGCCGCAAACGCTCGGCCACGCTCGGCGAGGACAACCCGCTGATCTGCGCCAGCGCCTTGAGCGAGCGCCGCGAATCCTCCATCAAGGCCCCGATCAGGATCTGGTCGATATCGTCGGTCATACAAAAAAACTCCCGCATTAGGCGAATGACGCAAACCACCCTTGATAAAAAAGGCAGAAATCGAGTTTAGCCTGCTTTTTGCGCTGGAGAAGCCCCGGTCTCGCTTGGCATACTTTTGCCACACATTAAGGAGATTGATGATGGACAAAACAATCCGTCGCGGCTCATTTGAAATGACCGCCGCCATGCTGATATCCGGGACCATCGGCTGGTTCGTGCTGGTGTCAGGGCAACCGGTGCTGGACGTGGTGTTCTGGCGCTGCGTGTTCGGCGCCGGGACTTTGCTGCTGATCTGCGCCGCGTTCGGGTTCCTGCGCCCAGGCATTCTGACCCGCACCACCTTCCTGCTGGCGGTGCTCAGCGGGGTGGCAATCGTCGGCAACTGGGTGCTGCTGTTCGCCTCCTATTCACGGGCCTCGATTGCCATCGGCACGGCGGTGTACAACGTGCAGCCGTTCATGTTGGTGGGGTTGGCGGCGCTGTTTCTCGGAGAAAAGATCACCCTGCAGAAGCTGTTCTGGCTGGCGATTTCTTTCATGGGGATGCTGGCCATCGTCAGTGCCCATGGCGGGCCGGGCGAGGGCGGTAATGATTACCTGATGGGGATTGCGCTGGCGCTGGGGGCGGCGTTTCTGTACGCCATCGCTGCTTTGATCATCAAGCGCCTGACCGGCACACCGCCGCATCTGATTGCGCTGATCCAGGTCTGCACCGGCGTGCTGTTGCTCGCGCCGTTCGCGCATTTTTCAGCAATGCCCGAGGCGCCGAGTGCCTGGGCCAGCCTGGTGACCCTGGGCATCGTCCACACCGGTCTGATGTACGTGCTGCTTTATGGTGCGATCCAGAAACTGCCGACCGCATTGACCGGCGCGCTGTCGTTTATCTACCCGATCGCGGCGATTTTCGTTGACTGGTTTGCCTTCGGCCACCAGCTGCAAACCCTGCAATGGATCGGCGTGGCGGCGATCCTGTTGGCCGCTGCCGGCATGCAACAGGGTTGGGGCCTGAAGGCGCGGCGTCTGGCCGCGCAGTAAACCTCAGATGTTCCAGCGCGGCGCAGTCTTCGCCAGGCGCTGGCGCATCTCGCCGACGTTGGCCGCCAGTTGCCGGGTCAACAAACGGTAGCCGTCCAACGGGCTGTAGACCGGCGTGTCGAGGCTGGCGTCCGGCAATTCCACCGGACGTCCCAGCCGCTGGACCGCGCCGGACTTCAACGCTCGGGCCATACCGATCAATTGCACGCGAATATGCCGGTGCTCAGCCTTGAGCGCCGCTTGCAGGTGCGCCATGGCGTCGGGGTCGTTGGCGTCCGGGCGGATGTTGCCGAGGATTTCCAGGGTGCTGATGCACATGCGCAGGTTGCGCTGGATCGCGTCCAGTTCGGTCATCGAGACTTTGACTTCCTTGGACACCGACGGCATCAGCGAGCGCAGTTGCACCATTACCGCGTTCAGCCGGCTCATCAATTTCAAGTGTTCGTCGGCGGTCACCGGTTGGCCACCAATGATCCGTCCGTACACGGTGGCGCAATCGCGCAGCGCGTCGGCCAGGTTGTAGCGCCACGAGTACACCGCATACAGCGGCAGGGCGAAGGAAAAGGCCAGGGCCAGGGCGATACCGATCAGGATATCGACCCCGCGCCACAGCCCGTCGGTGATCGGGTTGTCGCCATGCCCGGCGACAATAAAAACGGTGATGGCCGACAGCAGGGCGGTGTAGCCGCCCTTGCCGATGGCGTGATACGAGAAGAATCCGCACACCACCGCCATCGCAAAATAGGTCAGCCATGGCATGCCCAGCCATGCCTGTTGCGCCACTATCAACAGACCAACGCCCGCACCGATCAAGGTGCCGGTGGCGCGTTCCGCGGCTTTCTTGCCGATGTTGCCGTGGTGCTGCAAACCGCCGATCACCACCAGCATGGTCACCGACGCCCATTCGCCGTGGGGCAGATTGATGCCGGTGGTCAGCAGGATCGTCGCCAGCAACCCCAACGCCACTCGCACCGCATGAATCGTGCGTGCATGGCGGTAACGCCGATACGGGTCGAGCAACGGCCGCAGGATCCGCCGCAACAGCGGCGGCCAGCGGTGGGGGCTGAAAGTGCTCAGCGCTGATTCCTCCTCAGAAGATGTAGTCGGTGGCGATGAAGTTCGAATCGCGCCCGCGAATGATTTCGCTGATCAGATCCTTGTTGGGTTCCTGGAACTTGGTTGCCACCAGCGTACGGATCGAAAACACCCTCAGCGCATCGTGTACCGACAGCGTGCCCTCGGCGGAGTTCTTGCGCCCGTTGAACGGGTACGTGTCCGGGCCGCGCTGGCACTGGGCGTTGAGGTTGATCCGCCCGACCTGGTTGGCGAAGGTGTCGACCAGTCGGCCGACCGCCACCGGGTTGGTGCCGAAGATACTCAGTTGCTGGCCGAAGTCCGATTCCAGCACGTAGTCGATCACGGTATCGAGGTGACGGTACGGCACGATCGGCACCACCGGGCCGAACTGCTCTTCCTGATACACGCGCATCTGCGGCGTCACCGGGTACAGCACCGCCGGGTAGAAGAACGAGGCCCGCGCTTCGCCGCCATTCGGGTTGACCACCTGGGCGCCTTTGCTCTGCGCGTCGGCCACCAGCCCGTGGAGGTAATCGACCTTGCCCGACTCCGGCAGCGGCGTCAGCGAAACTCCGCTGTCCCACGGCATGCCCGGTTTGAGGCTGGCCAGCTTGGAGTTGAATTTCTCGATGAAGCTGTCCACCACATCTTCATGCACGAACAGGATTTTCAACGCGGTGCAGCGCTGGCCGTTGAACGACAGCGAGCCGGTGACTGCTTCGTTGACCGCGTTGTCCAGATCCACCTCGGGCAGAACGATGCCGGGGTTCTTCGCATCCAGCCCCAGTGCGGCACGCAAGCGGTGCGGTTTCGGGTGCAGTTTCTTCAGGTCGCTGGCGGCCTTGTTGGTGCCGATGAAGGCGAAGATATCGATCTTGCCGCTGGCCATCAGCGCGCTGACGGTCTCGCGGCCGCTGCCGTAAATGACGTTGATCACGCCGGTCGGGAAGCTGTCGCGGAAGGCTTCAAGCAGTGGCCGGATCAGCAGTACGCCGAGCTTGGCCGGTTTGAACACCACGGTGTTGCCCATGATCAGCGCCGGAATCAGCGTGGTGAACGTCTCGTTCAGCGGATAGTTGTAAGGGCCCATGCACAGCGCCACGCCGAGCGGTACGCGGCGGATCTGGCCGAGGGTGTCCTGTTCCAGCTCGAAACGGCTGGAGCGGCGGTCGAGTTCTTTCAGCGCATTGATGGTGTCGACGATGTAGTCGCAGGTGCGGTCGAACTCTTTTTCCGAGTCCTTGAGGTTCTTGCCGATTTCCCACATCAGCAGTTTCACCACGGCGTCGCGCTGTTGGCGCATGCGCCCGAGGAAGGCTTCGACGTGCTGGATGCGTTCGGCCACGCGCATGGTCGGCCACAGGCCCTGGCCCCGGTCGTAGGCGCGGACGGCGGCGTCGAGGGCGGTGAGGGCGGTGTCGGCGTCCAGCAGCGGCGTGCTCCCGAGGATCACTTGTTCGTCGCCATTGTCGCCGTGCAGATAGACCGGGCTGCGCACGGTGGCGAGCGGGCCGTCCCAGCGGCGCAACTCGCCATCGACCAGGTATTCGCGTTGCTCGACCTGACCGTCGAGGCGGTATTTTTCCGGGATGTCGCTGACAGAAGGGAACAGGTTGCCAAGGATGTTTGCTGTGGTCATGTCGCTACCCCGTAGAAGATGTCGGCGGGCCGATTGGAAAAGGCTTTACAGGTTATACGCCTGAATTCACTGAAATTTAAACCCGCAAATGTCACGGGAATGTCACGCAAAGGCGCAGAGCAGAGGGCTGGCAACATCAGTTCCCAAAGAGTTTGTTGTTTGCACCCGGTCCCGAGCCGAGTCCTGACTGTCCCCGGATGCCCCCTTCACTGGCCCGCAATGCCCTCAACCCGCCGCCGTCGCTGCCTTAAGGTGTGACCACAACAATAAGCGGCACCTCACGCGAGGATCTTTATGCGGGCATCCCGATTCACCTGGCTGCTGATGCTGGCCGTTGCACTGGCCGGTTGTGGCGAAGACGCCAAACCCACGACCTCATCCGGCATCGCCCGGAGCGCCATGCCTTCCGACCCGGCGCTGGCGCAGATCTACGCCAACAGCTGCCAGCTCTGCCACGCCAACCCCGCCGCCAATGCGCCGCTGACCGGTGACCGCAAGGCCTGGGAGCCGCGTATCCAGCAGGGCGCCGACACGCTGCTCGACCATGCCATCAACGGCTACAACGGCATGCCGCCGATGGGCCAGTGCGTCGAGTGCTCGGAAGAACAATTCCTTCAGTTGATCGGCTTCATGGCCGACCAGCCGCTCCCACAATAAGGATCCTGGCATGCCGATAGATCTGACACGCCGGCAGTTGTTGCACCGGGCAAGCATCGTCGGCGCGTTCAGCGCGCTGGCTTCCAATCCGGCGCTGGGTCAGTTGATGCGCGCGCCGCGGCTGATTCCCTGGCGCAACTGGTCGGGCGGGCAGAGTTGCCTGCCGGCGGCGCGGGTGGCGCCGAAAAATCTGGATGAACTGACGACGATCATTCAACTGGCCCCCGGCAAGATTCGTCCGGTCGGCTCGGCGCATTCCTTCAGCGCTCTGGTGCCCACCGACGGCACATTGTTGTCCCTGAGCTACTTCAACGGTCTGCTCGATCACGACCCGAAAACCCTGCAAGCCGAATTCGCCGCCGGCACGCCGATGTCGCGCATGGGCACGCCGCTCAAAGACATCGGCCAAGCCCTGCAAAACATGGCCGACATCGATTACCAGACCCTCGCCGGGGCCATTTCCACCTCGACCCACGGCACCGGCAAAACCTTTCAGTCCTACTCGGCCCACGTCTGCGGGATGCAACTGGTGACCGCCAGCGGCGAGGTGCTGGACTGCGACAGCCAGCGTCATCCCGAAGTATTCAACGCCGCCCGGGTGTCACTCGGCGCACTCGGCGTGGCCACCAAAATCCGCCTGCAAAACCGCCCGGCCTATCGCCTGCGGGAAACCCAATGGATCGCCAAGACCGAAGAACTGCTGGAAGACCTGGACAAGAACACAAGCGAAAACCAGCACTGGGAAATGCTCGTCGTCACCCATTCCGACTACGCCTTATCGATCGCCCTCAACGAAACCACCGACCCGCCCACGCCGCCGATCCCGCCTGAAGAAGAGGGCGGCAACGAGTTCGTGACCTTGATCGAGAAGATCGACAAGTACGGCAGCGATTTCCCGGGTCTGCGCAGTTCGCTGCTCAACAGCCTGCGGCATCTGGCGAGTTTCGACGACCGGGTCGGCGACTCGTTCGACATCTACGCCAACGTGCGCACCGTGCGCTTCAATGAGATGGAATATTCGGTGCCCGCCGAACACGGCCCGGCCTGCCTGCGCGAGATTCTCAAGCTGATCCGCGACAAGGACCTGCGCACCTGGTTTCCCATCGAGTATCGCTACGTCAAGGCTGACGACATTCCGCTGAGCATGTTCGAAGGCCGCGACAGCTGCTCGATCTCGGTCCACCAGCATTACCAGATGGACCACCACAACTTCTTCGCCGCCGTCGAGCCGATCTTCTGGAAGTACAACGGCCGCCCGCACTGGGGCAAATTGCACACGCTCAATGCCCGCACATTGCAAACGCTCTATCCGCGCTGGCAGGAATTCATTCAGGTACGCCAGGCGCTGGACCCGAGCGGCAAGTTTCTCAACGGGCATCTATCGTCGATTCTGGGGGTGAGCTGATGGCGGTCAATCGACGTAACTTCGTGCTCGGTGCGTTGGGTGTCGGCGCCTTGCTGGTGGGGGTTGGCGCATGGTTGAGGCCTGGAGATCGCGGCGGGCCTTACAGCGAATATTTCCGGGCGCTGAACAACCAACTCAAGACCAAAGGCCCGATGCGCCCGGTGTTGCTGATCGACCTGGATCGCCTCGACCACAACATCGACGTGGTGATGCGCTCGGTCAAACGCGCGGGCAAGCAGTTGCGGCTGGTGGAGAAATCCCTGCCGTCACCGGGGCTGCTCAGCTACATCGGTCAGAGGGCAGGGACGCAGCGGCTGATGTCGTTTCATCAGCCGTTTCTCAATCACGATGCGGTGACGTTCCCGCAGTCCGACATTCTGCTCGGCAAGCCGTTGCCGGTGCGCTCGGCAGCGCTGTTCTATCAAACCCACAAAGGCCCGTTCGACCCGACGAAGCAACTGCAATGGCTGATCGACAACCCCGAACGCCTGCAGCAATACCTCGCGCTGGCTCAGGGTTTGGGCACGCGGATGCGGATCAACATCGAACTGGATGTCGGTCTGCACCGGGGCGGCGTCAGCGATTTGAACGTGCTCGGGCAGATGCTCGCGCTGATCGCCGCCAACCCGCAGCACCTGGAGTTCGCCGGGTTCATGGGCTACGACCCGTTCGTGGGCATGGGCGTGCCGGGGATTCTCGGTTCGCCCGAGGAACTGTTCGCCAAGGTGATGGTGATTTATCAGCGCTGCGTGGATTTCACCCGGCAGCAATATCCGGCGCTGTGGCATGACGGCTTGTGCCTGAACACCGCCGGCAGCCCGAGTTATCGCATGCATGAAAACGAAAGCCTGAGCAGTGAAGTGTCGGTGGGGACGGCGATGCTCAAGCCGACTCATTACGATCTGCCGTCGCTGGTCGAACACGAGCCGGCTGCGTACATCGCAACGCCGGTATTGAAAAGCACGGGGGCGGTGAATATTCCGGCGCTGGATGACAAGTCGAAGCTGTTTTCGTGGTGGGACACCAACCAGCGCCAGACCTTTTTTATCTACGGCGGCAACTGGATGGCCGAGTTTGAGTCGCCGCCAGGATTGCAGAGCAATGGCGTTTACGGCCGTAGCTCGAATCAGGAGATGGTCAACGGTTCGAATGCCGTGGGGCTGACGGTGGAGGATCAAGTCTTTCTGCGGCCGACCCAGACTGAAGCCGTTCTTCTGCAATTCGGTGATTTGCTGGCGGTGCGCGGCGGCAAGATCGTCGATACCTGGCCGGTGTACGCCTGATCTGCTGACTTCTTAGGAACTACACAAAACCCTGTGGGAGCTGGCTTGCCAGCGATGACGGTGTGTCAGCCAAGTAAATGTTGCTGACCTGACGCCATCGCTGGCAAGTCGAATCGTCGCACCGCAGCTCCCACAAGTTCTTCATCGCCCGATCAATCTCACTCCAATTCTGTAATGAAGCTTTTATGACAAAAGTTCGGTAGCACATCGCCAGTCCGGTCATGCCTATGTAACGCGCTTGAGGGGCCCTTTGGGCGCTTTTCACAAGCCGAGGCGGGACGCCGGGAGTGAGGCAATGGGGACTATGGAACGCTACTCGAAAGTGGGCATGCAGGAACTCGATCAACGCCTGTCGAAGATCGTCGAAGCCGCGCGCAAGAAGCCGGTTTCGGTGTATCGCTACGGCGCGCCGTGGGTCTGGATCGTGTCGCAGGATGACTGGCAGGGCGCCTTGAAAGAGGTCTCCAGCTACATTCCGCCGGGGCATTCGCTGGTGCTGCTGCGCCCGCAGATCGACGACCTGCTCGACGCCCACCGCGACCTCCTGCACGACCTCAATGCCCAACCCGGCATGCTGATCGCCCCGCAGACGGTCATGCACATCCTGCTCCTGCAACTGCTGTATTCGGTGCCCAGCGAGCAGCAGCTTTATGAACAGCTCAATTACAACCTGCTGTTCCGCTGGTTCGTCGGCCTGGGCCTGAACCAGAAAGTCTGGAGCTTCAACGTCCTCAGTCGCGACATCGCCACGCTGCTCAACGAGCCGCGTGCGGTGCAGCTCATCCAGAAAATCATCGGTGAAGTGTTCTGCGGCGCGCTGCTGCAAATGCCCGAGTTCTCCTTGAACTTCGCGCTGCTGCACACCTGGCTGGGCAAGCACACCGGGGCCTGCACTTCAGCAATCAAGAACGCCAGTAACTGACGCACACGCATGGCGCATGAGCGCCAACAGGTCATCGCGAATTTCAGGGGGTAGTGTGGATCAGATTTTCACGTCACGGCTGGCGCTGTGGGGCTGGCTGCTGGTGACGGCCGGCGCGCAGCCGGCGTTCGCCGATGAGGCCGGGAACGCAGCGGCGCAGCGTCTGGTGGACGTCAATGAATACTTCGTGCGCGGCAACACCGTGCTCGATGCACGGGCGATCGAAGAAGCGGTCTACCCCTTCCTCGGCCCGCAAAAAGCCTTGAGCGACATCGAAGGCGCGCGGGATGCCTTGCAGAAGGCCTATCAGGAACGCGGCTACCAATCGGTGTTCGTCGAACTGCCGGAGCAAGCGGTGGCCGACGGCATCGTCTACCTGCAAGTCAGCGAAACCAAAGTTGGCCGGATCCGCGTGGTCGGGGCCAAACACTATTCGCCGCTGGACATCCGCGACAACGTCCCGGCGCTGAAGGAAGGCGAGGTGCCGGACTTTGCCAAGGTCCAGGGCGAACTGGCGCAACTCAACAAGACCCCAGGCCGGCAGGTAATGCCGCTGGTGCGCGAAGGCCAGCGCCCCGGCACCATGGACGTGGACTTGCAGGTCGAAGACCAGAACCCTTGGACCGCCAGCGTCGGGCTGAACAACGACTACAGCGCCGACACCGAAAAATTGCGCACCGTCACCAGCCTCGGCTACAACAACCTTTGGCAGTTGGGGCACAGCGTCAACCTGACGTTCTTTACCGCGCCGCAGGAAACCGACAACGCCAAGGTCTGGTCGGGCTCGTACACCGCGCCGCTGACCGAGCGCTGGAGCGTGCAGTTCTCCGGTTACCAGTCCGACAGCAACGTCGCCACCATCGGCGGCAGCAACGTGCTCGGCAAGGGCCATTCCTACGGCGTAGCGGCGATCTACACGATCCCGTCCAGCGGCAACTGGTCGAACTCGCTGTCGGCGGGCATCGACTTCAAGGACTTCGACGAACGCCTGACCCTGTCCGGCGAAAGCGACAAGGTGCCGCTCAAATACGCGCCGTTCACCTTCGCCTACAACGGCTATCGCTACAGCGAAAAGAGCCAGCTCGGCCTTGGTCTGAGCCTGGTCGCCGCCACCCGCAGCATCTTCGGTTACGGCAGCTCCGACGAAGACTTCGACTACAAACGCTACCGCGCCAACCCGAGTTTCGCCGTGCTCAAGGGCGATACCAACTTCACCTGGACCTTCGACAGCGACTGGCAGAGCGCGAGCAAAGCCGCGTTCCAACTGGCGTCCGGGCCGCTGGTTTCCAACGAACAATTCTCCGCCGGCGGCGCCACTTCGGTACGCGGCTATCTGGCGGCCGAACGCACCGCCGATGACGGCTTCCTGCTGAGCGAAGAGCTGCGTACACCGTCGCTGGCCAAGTACGTCGGCGGCTGGATGCAGGACTGGCGCTTCTACGCCTTCGCCGAAGGCGCGCAACTTTACCTGCGCGACGAATTGCCGGACCAGGACGCCAATTACGCCCTGGCCAGTGTCGGCCTCGGCACCCGCGCCAGCCTGAGCAAATGGCTGTCCGGCAGCCTCGACTGGGGCTATCCGCTACTCGAAGGGCCGAACACCTCGAAACAGGAATCGCGCCTGCACTTCAACCTTCAGGCCACTTTCTAACAAGGAGCACCTCCATGCAGCGCCTTTTCCTTTCGTTGTTGATCTGCCTGGGCTTCGTGCTCCCGGCCACGGCTCAGGCCTGGTGGCAGGACGACTGGCATTACCGCAAACAGATCGCCGTCGACACCACGCCGCAAGGTGCCGCGATCAATCAGGCCCTGGGCCGCACCGCGTTGCTGGTGCGCCTGCACACCGGTAATTTCACCTTCGACGGCGTGAAAGAGGACGGCTCGGACCTGCGCTTCGTCGCCGCCGACGACAAGACCGTGCTCAACCACCAGATCGAAAGCTTCGACGCGCTGATGGGCATGGCGCTGATCTGGGTAGACGTGCCGAATGTCGAGGGCGGTCAGCGTCAGGACATCTGGATGTACTACGGCAACCAGAAGGCGCCGGCCACCGGCAACGGCCAACTGACGTTCGATCCGAATTACACCGCGCTCTATCACTTCGACGGCGCCACCGGCACCCCGGCCAAAGACACCACCGCTTACGGCAACACCGCGCAGAGCGCGACCGGCGCCGCCATCGACGGCGTAGTCGGGCGGGCCTTGCAGTTCAGCGGTCAGCCGTTGCTGCTGCCGGCCAGTCCGTCGTTGCAGCACAACGCCGGCAGCGCGTTCACTTTCAGTGCCTGGCTGCGTCTGGATCAGGCCAATGGCGAACAACTGATTCTGGCCCGCCGCGAAGGCGCCAACAGCTTGCTGGTTGGTGTGAATCAAGGCGTGCCATTTGTGGAAATCGATGGCCAGCGCGCCGTCGCTACGCAACCGTTGAATCCGGACCAATGGCAGCACGTCGCACTGACCGCCGAAGGCGCCAAAGTGACGCTGTACATCAACGGTCGCGAGGGTGCGACGCTGGCTCAAGCGATGCCGGCGTTCAACTCGGTCATGGCCATCGGTGCTGATCTGCACGAAGGTCCTTTCCAGCCGTTCGTGGGCGCCATCGACGAACTGCGCCTGTCGAAAGTCGCCCGTCCGGCGCCGCTGCTGCTGGCCGACGCCACTTCCCAGGGCGCCGAATCGAAACTGGTCGCCTATGGCGTCGATGAAGAACAGTCAGGCTTCGGTTTCGGCAGCCTCGGCTTCCTGCTCAACGCGGTACCGGTGGATGCCTGGGTGATCATCGCGGTGCTGGTGCTGATGATGTTCCAGTCGTGGATCATCATGCTGCGCAAAAACCGCACCCTCAGCCGCGTCACCGCCGCCAACGAAGACTTCCGCGTGCAATTTGCCAAGGTCGGCACCCGCCTGGAAATGTTCGCCGACGACACCCAGCTCGCCCAGCGTTTGCAGCACTCGCCGCTCTGGCGCCTGTATCAAGTGGCGGTGAAAGAGATCCGCACCCGCCGCGAGCAGGGCGCCGATACCTCGTCGGTTTCCGCCGCAACCATCGAAGCGATCCGCTGCTCCATGGACGGCGTGCGCACCCGTGAAAACCAGCAGCTCAGCTCGAAACTTTCGACCCTGTCCAACGCCATCGCCGGCGGCCCGTACATCGGCCTGCTCGGCACCGTGCTGGGGATCATGGTGGTGTTCCTCGGCACGGCCATGGCCGGCGACGTCAACATCAACGCCATCGCGCCGGGTATGGCGGCCGCCTTGCTCGCCACGGCCATGGGCCTGTTCGTCGCGATCCCGGCACTGTTTGGCTACAACCGCCTGATCACCCGCAACAAGGAAGTCAGCGCTGACATGCGCGTGTTCGTCGACGAGTTCATCACCCGTCTGGCGGAGATGCACGGCGAAGGCCAGTCCAGTGAAGCGGCGCATCAGCGCGGTCATCACGCCAATCACTCCGTACCGGCCTGAGGAGCACTGACATGGCGTCCGTAAATGCCTCCCACGACGATGACGAAGATGCCGCAGTGGACAGCATCAACATCACGCCTCTGGTGGACGTGCTGATGGTGGTGCTGGTGATGTTCATCCTCACCGCCACCGCGCAGGTCTCCGGGATCCAGATCAACCTGCCCAAGGCCAGCGCCGCCGTGTCGCTGTCCGAGGCCAAGACCAAGGCGATTTCGGTCAACGACGGCGGCCAGGTGTTCCTCGACGCCTACCCGGTGACGTTGCCGGAGCTGGAAGAACGCCTGCGCATCGAGAAGGCGCAGAACCCTGACTTCCCGGTGATCGTGCGCGGCGACGCCACGGTGCAGTACCAGAAAGTCATCGAAGTGCTGGATCTGCTGCGCCGGCTCGAACTGTCCCAGGTCGGTCTCGTTACCGGCAAACCGACGCAGGGCTGAGTGATGACTGCACAACTGCCAATCGAGCCTTTGCCGGTGAAGAAGTCCCCACTGCGCTATGTGAAGTGGGGCGCCGGGCTGCTGCTGGGCGCCGTTGCGGCGTTCCTGTTGTGGCAGTGGGCCAACGACATGAGCGGCATCCGCCGGGAAGCACCGAAGGTGCCGACGATCATTCCGTTGCCGCCACCGCCACCTCCGCCGCCGGAAAAACCGCCGGAGCCGGAAACTCCGGTGGAAGAAAAAATCGTCGAGCCCGAGCCAACGCCCGAGCCGCAAGAGGTCAAGCCCGAAGAAGAAGCACCGCCATCGCCGGCGGACGATCTGGCCAACCCGATGCAAATGGACGGCGACGCCCAGAGCGGCAGCGACGCCTTCAACATTGGCGCGGGCAAGGGTGGCGGCATGGCCGGTTCCGGCGGTGGGCGATTGGGCAACGGCACCTACAGCCAGTTCCTCGCGTTCACCTTCCAGAAGCTGCTGCGCGAGAACCCCGACCTGCGCAACCTCGCGTTTTCGCTGCAGGCCGATGTGTGGCTGAGCAGCGTCGGCGAGATCACCCGGGTCGAACTGATCAAGTCCAGCGGCAACCCCGAGATCGATACGCAAGTGCTCGCCGCGCTGCGCAATGCGCCTGCTTTGAGCGAGCGGCCACCGGCCTCCATCACCTTGCCTGTGCGCATGTCCCTGCAAGGGCGGCGTCCGGGTTAACCGAATTCATAAAGCTGTATGAAAAGGAGTTGTGTGCAGATGATTTCCAACGTGAATCGATTGTCCCTGGCGGTCGGCATGGTCATCGCGACCCTGGTCGGTCAGGCCGCGGCAGCGCCTGCGCCCTCGGAGAACGCCACGATCAATCTGATCCGCTTGCTGGTCGAGCAGGGCATTCTGAAACAGGACAAGGCCGACGCACTGATCGCCCAGGCGCAGAACGAAGCGGCCCAGGCCAAGCAGGCTGCGGCGTCCACCGCCGTGGCCGCCGGGCCGGTCGCCGCACCGGGCGATGTACGGGTGCAATACGTGCCGGCCGCAGTGCGCGACCAGATCCGCGATCAGGTCAAGGCCGAAGTCATGGCCACCGCCAAACAGGAAAACTGGGCCGCGCCCAACACCTTTCCGGACTGGGCGTCGCGCATCAGCTTCGACGGCGACATCCGTCTGCGTGACGAGTCGCGCTACTACTCGGGCAGCAACAGCAACGAAATCGTCGACTTCGCCAAGCTCAACAACAACGGCCCGTACGACGTGAACCCCAACAGCAGCACCGCGTTGCCGCCATTGCTCAACACCCGCGAAGACCGCGAAAACCTGTTCCGCCTGCGCGCCCGCCTGGGCATGAAAGCAGTGATTTCGCCGGAATGGACCGCCGGCATCCGCATCGGCACCGGCTCGGACAACAACCCGGTGTCGACCACCCAGAACCTCGGCGGCGGCTTCTCGAAAAAAGACATCTGGCTCGATCAGGGCTACCTGACCTGGAAGCCGTCGGATGAACTGACCCTGACCGGTGGCCGGTTCGCCAACCCGTTCATGTCCACCGACATGCTGTATTCCAACGACCTGAACTTCGACGGCGTGGCGGCGATTTTCGACCACAAGCTCAGCCGCGACTGGGGCGTGTTCGGCACCGTCGGCGCGTTCCCTGTGGATTACACCAACGACACCACCACCAGCAACGGCTTCGACAAGGAAGAAAGCGACAACAAATGGCTGTACGGCGCGCAGATCGGCGCCAAGTGGGCGATCAACAGCAACAACCGCTTGAAAGGCGCGCTGGCCTACTACCGCTTCGACGACATCGAAGGCCAGCGCTCCAGCCCCTGCGAACCGTGGGCCGGCGCACCGGGCTGCGACAGCGACGGCACCCGCGCGGCATTCATGCAGAAGGGCAACAGCGTGTTCCTGCTGCGCGACATCACGCCGAACCCGCTCAACCCGAGCACTACGCCGCAGCCGCAATTCGTTGGCCTGGCCTCCGAGTTCAACCTGCTCGACCTCAACGTGGTGTGGGACGCCGACCTGCCGGAAGACTTCAAACTGCGCAGCCAGGGCAACTACATCCACAACCTCGGTTACGACGAAGGCGACATGCGCAAGCGTTCGGCGGGGCAGATCGTCAACAACCTCGACAGCAACGGCAACATCGAAAGCGGCGCCAATGCGTGGATGGTCCAGTTCACCCTCGGCAACGCGCTGGAGCTGAAGAAGCAGGGCGACTGGAACCTGTTCGCCGGCTACAAGTACATCCAGCCGGACGCCTTGCCGGACGGCTTCAACGATTCGTCCTTCCACCTCGGCGGCACCAACGCCAAAGGCTACTTCCTGGGCGGCAATTACGGTCTGGCGAAGAACGTCTACGCCACCGGCCGCTGGCTGAGCTCGGAGGCGGTGTATGGCGCGCCGTTCGACATCGACGTCATGCAGCTTGAGATCAACACGCGCTTCTAAGCGCCGGGAGAGGGTTATGAAAATCCGCTTTTTATGGCTTGGGCTCGGGATGTTGATCGCCACCGGGGCGAGCGCCGAAGGCATGGAGGAACGACTGCGCACCCAGTTGCGCAGCACCACCCAGCAGCTGCAAACCCTGCAAAGCCAGCAGGCCCAGGCCAGCGCCGCGCAACTGGCGGCGCAGAACGAAGCCAAGGCTGCACAGGCGCAAATCAAGCAACTGACCGCCGAACTGGCCAAGGCCAAAGGCCTCGCCGAGCAACTGGCCGGGCAGCAGCAAAGCCTGCACAGCCAGGCCCAGGCGCAAGTCGCGGCCAGCAACGAGCAGACCGGCAAGTTCAAGAAAGCCTATGACGAGCTGTTGGTCATGGCCCGTGCCAAAGAGGCAGAACGGTCTAAGCTTCAAGCGCAATTGACTGAACGTGACACACAAGTGCAGCAATGTTCGGTCAAGAATCAGCAGATGTACGGCGTTGCCAAGCAGATTCTCACCGCCTACGAAAACATCGATGTGGCCGAGGTGATGAAGATCCGCCAGCCCTTCGCCGGCAGTGCCCGGGTCAAGTTCGATGAACTGGCTCAGGGCTTTGGCGACGAACTGTACAAGACTCAATTCGATGCGCCGCAAGCCGCGATCGCGCACTGATTAAAAGACTCATGGACAAGGAAGAAGTAATGACTCAATTGATCTCCCACGTATCCCCGCAATCCCTGACCGACGTACTGCAAGCTGCCGGTTACCGCGTCAACCAGACCGAACAGAACGGCATCGTCCAGTTGCTCAGCGCCAGCCAGGGCATCGGTTATGCGGTGCGTTTCGGCAACCCGGCGGTGGCCGAGCAGGGCAGCTACGTCGACTTCACCTTCAGCTGCGCCTTGCGCGTGCAGGGCGAGTTGCCGGCCGGTGTGGCCGAGCAGTGGAACGCGACCCGCCGGTTTGCCCGGTTGTCGTTGCAAGGCGAGTTTCTGGTGATGGAAATGGACGTGGTGGTGGCCGCAGGCGTCAGCAGCGATTACCTGCGCGGCAACCTGGAACTGTGGGATCGCCTGCTGCAAGAGTTCATCGTTTATCTGCGTGACTTCACTCAGAACTCCGCTGCCGCCCAGGCTCCAAAGGTTGAGCAAGAGGAAGTCGCGCTGTGACAAAACCTGCCATGGTAATCAGCGCCGCTGCGGTGGCGCTGTTGGTGGTGGCCGTGGCGCTGGTGGTGCGGCCGGGTAATGACCCGGTCGCCGCCCAGCAACCGGCGCCGGTGATTTCGGCGAACAATGGACCGGCAGTGGCCAGATTAGGCAATCAGCAGGTTTCGCCGGAGGAATTGCAGGCGTTGCTGGCGGCTGTTCCACCGCAAACTCGCGAGCAACTGCGCGGCAATCGCGAGGCGCTGGAGCGCTGGATTCGCTCACGCCTGGCCGAAAAAGCCGTGCTGGAACAGGCCGATGCCCAAGGCTGGGCGCAGCGTCCGGATGTGGTACGGCAGACCCGTGCGGCCACCGAACAGATCGTGTTCCGCGACTATTTGCAGTCGGTGAGCCAAGTGCCGGCGGATTATCCGAGCGCTGCCGAGTTGCAGCAGGCGTACGACGCCGGTAAGGCCAATTGGCAGACGCCGGCGTTGTATCGGGTCAGCCAGATTTTCCTCGGGGTGAATGAGCCGCAGAATCTTGAGGCCGTGCGCAAACAGGCGACGGAGTTGAGCAAGAAAGCCCAGTCGACCCCAGCGGAGTTTGCAGCGCTGGCCAAGGAGTTTTCTCAGGATCGCCTCACGGCCGAACGCGGCGGCGATACCGGCCTGCAACCGTTGCAGCAACTGGTGCCGGAAGTTCGCGGTGCAGTGGCGCGGCTCAAAGTCGGCGCGGTTTCTGATCCTGTTCAAAGCAGCGCCGGTTTCCACGTGATCAAACTCACCGAACAACAACCGGCCCGCACCGCGACCCTCGACGAGTTGCGCGATCAACTGACCCAGGCCTTGCGTGCCCAGCGTCAGGAACAGATCGCCCAGGCGTATCTGGACGGCATGCTCAACACCGCGACGCTGAGCATCGACGGGGCCGAGCTCAACAAGGTGCTGGAGGAAAAACGCTGATTTCAGCATCACTGAAGTCCCTGTGGGAGCTGGCTTGCCAGCGATGAGGCCGGCAGCTCCAACATCACTGGTGGCTGATACTCCGCCATCGCTGGCAAGCCAGCTCCCACAGGGAATGTGTGCAAAGGCAAACAACAAAGATCGACAGGGAGTCATCGATGTCATTCACCGAACCCGCAGCACGACAGAGCAGCGCCGATTTCCGCTGGCCCCGGGACAAGGACGAACCCTGGCTGGCGCAAGCCGCGACCCTCGACGGCGACGTCGCGCAATATTTTCTGGTCAGCGCCCGCTGCGGCTGCTTCATGCAGGCCGCCCGCAGCCTCAACGTGCGCTCGACCCTGCTGCGCAAACAACTGGCGCAACTCGAACAGCAACTGCAATGCGCGCTGTTCAGCTTTCAGGGCAGCGCCCTCAGCCTGACCCGCGAAGGCCAGCAATTGCAGGCGCAACTGATCGCCCTGGCTCACGAACGCAAACTCCCGGTGATCGAGCAACCGCTGATAAGGCTGGCCGTCGCCGAATCGATCCTGCACGACATCCTCGGCCGCGACCTCATCGCACTGCTGCGCCGCAATGCCAGCGTGCGCCTGGAAATCATCGCCCTCGACAGCGAACTCGCCCTGCGCGCCGTCAGCGCCGACATCGTGCTCTGGCTCGCCCACGGCGAAACTCCGCATCCGGGCCCGACCTTCGCCACCAGCGAACCACAGCGCCTGGCGCAACTGGAATACCAGCCGCACATCGCCAAACGCTACTCCCGCGTTACCGCGCGGCCAGAAAGCCCGGACGACCTCGCCGATTTCATGCTGGTGCAATGGCAGCATGACCGGCAGATCGACAGCTTCCGGCCGTGGAATGAACTGGTCGAACAGCGGTTGGCCGGGGTGGTTCAGATGCAGTCTTACGAGCTGATGCTGGAGATGATTCGGTGCAGTGCGTGCATCGGTTTGCTGCCGATGTACATGAGCCGGTTCGATCGCGGGTTGGTGGCGTTGCCGGGGTTGTTTGAAGAGACGATGCGGTTGCAGGCGTGGTTGGCGGTGAATAGTGAGTCGGAGATGGTGGGGGAGGTGCAGGTGCTGGTTGAGTTGATCAGGCGCACTTTCAGCGAGCGGGGGGAGTGGTTTGAATAGCTGAATAGAGAAGGACGGATTATTCGCTTGAATAAATCCGTCCCGTTTTTTGGTCCCGTTTTTTCCGTTGTCTTGGGACGCTGGAGTGAGAGCTATGCGAGGGCTACAAAAACTGTATCCGATCGATGATTACCTGACCATTCACTACCACTGCAATCGACTTGATACCGTTCAGAACCCCTGTATCGATCTGTTGCTGACGCTGGTAGGCGGTGACCGTTAGGTTAATGATATTAAGCGTCGCCCCAGCGGTATCCCTGAAAACCAAATTCATTTGAGCGGCATTACCAAAAATATTGCCACCCGCAATCCAGATCACCAGTCTGTTGGCAGTCCTGCCAATCAGCTCCACCTCATAAGATAGAGAGGTAATTTGCCCATTAGGCTGCGCTAAATACCCATAAAACGCCTGTCCATTTGCGTCAACGGGATCAGTAAACCTTGCAATGGCCAGCGAGTCATTCGGATGAACTTTTCCCGTCAAGGTTACTTTGATTTTATTGGTCGAAACCGATTGCCCAACCTCGGAGGCTCCCTGACTGGGTGTGGATTCAAAATCCTCAATATCCGGCAAACCCTCTCCAACTACTCGTGCCTGGGCTTCCCTGGAAACGCCAATGACTTTGCCTCCCCTGATCTGTTCGAACTTGACCCTCACCTGACTGTTGGCAACCACCTTTACATTGGGTATTGGCCAGGAAAACTGCCCCGGTACATTGCCGATTGGCAAAGTCTCGTCATGGGTGGCGACCATGACGCCGTTCAGCCACGCTTCGAACGTTAGATGAATCTGATCCCCCGCCTGCCAAATCGTATTGATCAAGTGAATCAACGCCCACAACGGCCCGCCATTCATTTTGCCCAGATCAACAATGGCCGGATCGTCACCGTTGTCTCCAAGGATTTCCTGAAGGATTGCCTCCACCAGCACTGCCCAATCGAGATGCACATCAACCACACAATCTTTCGACCAGAACTCCTGCGGGTTGAATACTCCGTTCGATGACGTGCCGGAAAAGTCGTCTATCTGACTGATGACGTTGTACTTGAATATGAACTGTGGGTTGTTGGGGGCGTGAGCGAAATCGGCAGTGTTGAAGGTCAAGACCACTGGTTTGGTTTCGGGGTTGGGATCCTGCGCAGTTGGCACGAGCTGATGGGTAAGGGTTTTACCGCCATAGTTGATGGTCAGCAGATCATACAGCGCCATGCCTGGGTAACTCATTGTCAGCTTCACGCCTGCTATAGCCTCGGCCGGGCCGATGCTCTTCGGGGTGACATCAATGTTCAGCAATGAATTGCCAGGGTTCGGATCCGTATCATTACCGGCAGGGGCAACGAGGGAATGCAATACGGACAGCTCTGACGAATCCTCGTTGCCCGACTGGCGCTGGAGGCTGACTTTCAGATTGTTTACTCCGTCTGACAGCAACCCCGGTGGCACGAGAAACTCAAGCGGTGAGGTCGTATCCACTGTGGTCTTGGCCGGGGTCGGCACAGGCAAGCCATTGAGGTAAATCCGTCCAGTCTCGTTGCGTACCTGACCCAGATAAGGCCCAAACAACACCAACAGTCCCTTCGAGTCCGCGTAATAGTTGAGCCGGGAGAGCCCAACCTGGGCGACCGGGTGAATGATCGGGTAGGTCTGGCTTGGAATATAGGGTGGTGTCAGTGCCAGGGCGACGATGGGGCCGCCGCTGGATGCAGGATTGTTCATGGCACGCAGCTCCTAGGGGATTGATGTGCCATGAAAACTCTGTGCGATTCATTTCGGCTACTGTCAGATCTGACAGGTGAGGCTGGTTTTAAGACGGACGGTCATCAATCGGAGTCGCCCATACACTTCCCACAGATAGAAAAACGGCCCGCAGAGGGCCGTTTTGGTTTCACCACTCAGACGCGCGGCTCAGCCGCCACCTCCAGATTATCCAGCGCCCGGTTCACTGCCAGTTCCCCCAGCATGATCAATTGCGCAATGCCCAACAGCACATGCCGATGCGAGCCGTCCACCAGCCCGGCGAAGTCGGTGGCCATGGTTTTGGCCGAGGTCAGGGTTTCGCAGGCGTCGGCCAGCAGTTCTTCGCTGTCGATACCGGGGGCGATGAGGTAGCGGGTGTTGGGTTTGAGCAGCGGTTTTCTGGGGAGGAGGGGGTTGAAGTAGTGATCGAGGGCGCGTTCGGCGGCTTCGTGGAAGGTCTTTGAATCCACGGATTCGTAAGGCGAGGTGGTGTCGGTTTCGGGTGGGTTTGGTGTTGGTTTGATCATGGTGAAGCTCCTTGATAGACGGAGCTGCAACCGTTCGCGGTCAATCGAACAGGTGGCAGCTGTACGCGGGTTGACCGACCGGGAATCAAGGAACCCGGCATACCCGAAGGTATCCCACGCACAGCCACCGCAACACGTGGATTCAGAAAGACATCTGAAGCCGGTCTTGGGCACTGGCGCGCCTTGATTGAGTCGGACGGTCAAATCCGATCGCTGATTCATCAGCGACCCGGAAACGATAGAGCCGGCCCTCAAGGCGCACAAGCCGGCGGATTCTGGCGGATGCGTAGGCAATGGCGCAAGGCGTTGTGGCTTGCCGGACGTTTCGGTCAACGGCTTTAAACAGTCATGGCGAATCCGTGAAGAAGCGGTTTACAGTGACCGGCCACGCGCTGATCCAGGAGGGATCTTTCATGCCTGAGCACAACCCCGCCATTCACCTCGAACGTTTCAGCGAATCCCACGTTGAAAGCGTCACCGCGCTTTACAACGACCCGGCTGTGACCCGGCAGGTGCTGCAGATGCCGTTTCAGTCTGCCGAGATCTGGCGTCAACGACTGATGCCGGAAAACGAACGGATGGTGAAACTGGTGGCGTTGCATCAAGGTGCGGTGATCGGGCATCTCGGGCTGGAGGCTTTTTCGCGAATTCGCCGCAGTCACGCCGGCAGTGTCGGCATGGCCGTTGCGGTGGCGTGGCAGGGCAAGGGTGTCGGTTCGAAGTTGTTGGCAGCGGCGCTGGACATCGCCGACAACTGGATGAACCTGCACCGGGTCGAACTGAGCGTGTACGCCGACAACGAGGCGGCCATCGGGCTCTATCGCAAGTTCGGCTTCGAAACCGAGGGCCTGTTCCGCGATTACGCCGTGCGTGACGGGCAATGGGTCGACACCTTGAGCATGGCGCGCCTGCGCAAACGCTGACCTTCTGTCCGTCAAGGGCCGACGAGGCGACCGTGCAGGCAAATGACTTGCACGGTCGTCATCGGCATCTGCCATGCTCGATGTCCGCAGCACCGCTCCTTGAAGGAACACCGCAATGGACGACGTACAGCAACTGGGCGAAATGCTTCGCCACTATGCCGACAGCGAAGCGCACAAGAAGCAAGTGTTCGAGACGCAGTCAGCGACCTGGGCCACACGGATTACCGAGTTGTTCGGGCAGATTCTGCAATGGCTGGAACCGGTGCAGGCGCCGGGGTTGCTGGAGGTGAGTCGGGAGGCTTATGTGGCGTTCGGGCCGAGCACTCCGGTTGAGACTTCGACCTTCAAGACCGAGAAGCTGAGCATCGTGATTGCCGGCAAACCGGTGGAGTTCGTACCGGATGTGATGGGCAGCGGCGGGCAGATTTCGCTGGCGGTGATGGGGCTGACGGCGGCGCGGTACGGGAGTGTTTCGTTGGTGGGGCTGCCCAATGGTGATTGGCAGTGGCGCAAGACCAATGGGTTGAAGGATCCCGACACCTTTGCCTTCGATGCGAATTTCCTCGCGCAGCAGTTACAAAGTTTGATTCCGCGTGACCGTACCTAAGATCAAGAGCCTACCCCCTCACCCCAGCCCTCTCCCCCAAGGGGGCGAGGGGGAAAGGGAGCAGATCTGCGTAGTTTTCAATTTTGAGCTCGGCGAAAAGGGAGCAGATCTTCGTGGTTGTCAAAAACTCAGTTCACGGGGAAAGGGCAGTTCTTCGTTGTTGATATTGCATTCACCTTCAATTTAACAGGTCGGCGTAACTCGAAAGAACAACCCGGTCAGTTCCCTCTCCCTCTGGGAGAGGGCTAGGGTGAGGGCCGCTCGGCTGACACACCTCACATCTCAAGATTGACCCACCCCGGCTTCGCCACCTCCGGCGCCACCGCCTTCACGGTCTTACCCGTAGCCAACTCAACCCGCCGCGCCACCTTCGGATCATCCGCAAACGGCGTCAGACTCGCCTCATCCAGGCTCTCGGCCGTCTCGTGCCGCAAGCAGTACTCCACCGCCAGCCACAAAAACACCACACCCAACACATTCAAAAAGATATCGAACATGACCAGCTCCCTTGATCAGGCGATCTGCGCTTCACGATGAGCAATCGCTACATCCGCCACCCGCACCGTGCGCCACACGTTATAGGCCATCAGCAACATGCCGCTGAGGAAGAACACCCCACCGGCAAACCGCACGACAAACCCCGGATGACTGGCCTGCAGCGCTTCAACAAACGAGTAGGTCAGCGTGCCGTCCTCGTTGATCGCCCGCCACATCAAGCCCTGGGTAATCCCGTTGACCCACATCGAAGCGATGTACAACACCGTGCCAATGGTCGCCAGCCAGAAGTGCAGGTTGATCAGCGGCGTGCTGTGCATCCGTTCGCGGCCAAAGACCTTGGGCACCATGTGGTAGGTCGCGCCGAAGGTGATCATCGCCACCCAGCCCAGTGCCCCGGCGTGTACGTGGCCGATGGTCCAGTCGGTGTAGTGGGAGAGGGCGTTGACGGTCTTGATCGCCATCATCGGGCCTTCGAAGGTCGACATGCCGTAGAACGCCAGCGACAAGACCAGGAAACGCAGGATCGGGTCGGTGCGCAACTGATGCCAGGCGCCCGAGAGGGTCATCATCCCGTTGATCATCCCGCCCCAGCTCGGGGCCAGCAGGATCAACGACATCGCCATGCCGAGGGACTGCGCCCAGTCCGGCAACGCGGTGTAATGCAGATGGTGCGGGCCGGCCCAGATGTACAGGGTGATCAGCGCCCAGAAATGCACGATCGACAACCGGTACGAATACACCGGCCGATTCACTTGCTTGGGCACGAAGTAATACATCATCCCGAGGAACCCGGTGGTCAGGAAGAAGCCCACCGCGTTGTGCCCGTACCACCATTGCACCATGGCATCGGTGGCGCCGGAATACACCGGATAGGACTTGAACCAGTCCACCGGGATCGACAGGTGATTGACCACGTGCAGCATGGCAATCACCAGAATGAACGCGCCGAAAAACCAGTTGCCGACGTAGATGTGCTTGGTCTTGCGCTGCACCACGGTGGTGAAGAACACCACGGCATACGCGACCCAGACTACCGCCATCCAGACTGCGCCGGAGAATTCGATCTCGGCGTATTCCTTGGTGGTGGTGTAGCCCATCGGTAGGGTGACCAGCATGATCACGATCACCGATTGCCAGCCCCAGAAAGTGAAGGCGGCGAGTTTGTCCGAGTACAGCCGCACCTGGCAGGTACGCTGCACGGCGTAGTAACTGGCGGCGAATTGTGCGCTGCCGGCGAAGCCGAAAATCACCAGGCTGGTGTGCAACGGTCGTAAGCGGCCGAAGGTGGTCCACGGCAGGTCCAGATTCATGTCCGGCCATACCAGTTGCGAGGCGATCCATACCCCCATCGCCATGCCTACGACACCCCAGAAAACAGTCGCGATGACGAATTGGCGGACGACCTTGTAGTTATAAGCCTGTCCGATTGTTGCTGTGCTCATGGTCAGTTCATCCACGGTTGCAAAGTCTTGCCAGGCCACCCGGTCTGGCACGAGCTGCACTGTAGAAACCCCACCGGAAACAAAACAGGCTCAGGAATTGTTCATTTATGCGGATCAGATCCAGGCGCTGCCTGCGGCCATCTGCCGCGCCCTGATACGGTTTTTATGCGTTCAGGTGAATCTGTAACGAGCTGCGCTGTTCCGCCATAGTCAGGGAAAATACTGTGGGAACGGGCGAACCCGAGAGGGTTCGCCCGTTCCCACAGGAATCCGTGCAAGTTCCTGACGAGGTAGTAGGCCGATGTATCAGTACGATGATTACGACCGGGCGCTGGTGTTCGAGCGCGTTGCGCAGTTTCGCGATCAGGTCGAGCGCTTCATGGCCGGGGAGTTGAGCGAAGAAGAGTTCCTGCCGCTGCGCCTGCAGAACGGCCTGTACATGCAAAAGCACGCCTACATGCTGCGAGTAGCGATTCCCTACGGCACTTTGAGCGCCGAACAGATGCGCACACTGGCGAGCATCGCCCGGGATTACGACCGTGGCTACGGCCACTTCACCACCCGGCAGAACATGCAGTTCAACTGGATCGAGCTGCACGAAGTGCCGGACATCCTCGAACGTCTGGCACAGGTCAACATGCATGCGATCCAGACCTCGGGCAACTGCGTGCGCAACATCACCACCGAAGCCTTCGCCGGGGTCGCGGCGGACGAGTTGATCGACCCGCGTCCGCTGGCGGAAATCCTGCGGCAGTGGTCGACGATCAACCCGGAATTCCTGTTCCTGCCGCGCAAGTTCAAGATCGCCATCTGCTCGGCAAAGCAGGATCGCGCGGCGATCATGATGCACGACATCGGCCTCTATCTTTACCCCGGCCGTGACGGCCAGATGCTGCTGCGAGTGATCGTCGGCGGTGGTCTGGGGCGCACGCCGATCCTCGGTTTGCAGATCCGCGACGGCCTGCCGTGGCAGCACTTGCTGTCCTACGTCGAGGCGGTGCTGCGCGTCTACAACCGCCACGGCCGGCGCGACAACAAGTACAAGGCGCGGATCAAGATTCTGGTCAAGGCGCTGGGTATCGAAGCGTTCGCCAAAGAGGTCGAAGAGGAATGGCAACACCTCAAGGACGGCCCCGCGCAACTGACCGAGGATGAATACCAGCGAGTCGCCAGTGCCTTCGTGCCGCCGAGCTATCGCACATTGGCGGGTACCGATCTGGATTTCGGCACGCACCTGGCAGACAACCCGGCGTTTGCCCGTTGGGTCGCGCGCAACGTGCAACCGCACAAAGTGCCGGGCTACACCAGCGTGGTGCTGTCGACCAAACCAGGCCTGGCCTCGCCGCCGGGAGACGTCACCGATGCGCAGATGTTGGCCGTGGCTGACTGGTCCGAGCGCTTCGGTTTCGGCGAAATCCGTATCGCCCACGAGCAGAACATCGTCCTGCCGGATGTGCCCAAATCAGATCTGTTCGCGCTATGGCAACTGGCGAAAGAGCAGGGGCTGGGCGCCGCCAACGTCGGCCTGCTGACCGACATCATTGCCTGCCCCGGTGGGGATTTCTGCGCGCTGGCCAATGCCAAGTCGATCCCGATTGCCCAGGCGATTCAGGCGCGTTTCGACAACCTCGATTACCTGCATGATCTGGGCGACATCAGCCTGAACATCTCCGGCTGCATGAACGCCTGCGGCCATCACCACATCGGCAACATCGGGATTCTCGGCGTCGATAAAAACGGCAGCGAGTGGTACCAGATCACCCTCGGCGGGGCGCAGGGCAAGAACAGCGCGCTGGGCAAAGTCATCGGCCCGTCGTTCAGTGCCGCTGAAGTGCCGCAGGTGATCGAGCGGATCATCGGCACCTTCGTGCGTTATCGCGAGGCTGAAGAATTGTTCGTCGATACCGTGGCGCGAATTGGGCTGGAACCGTTCAAAGAACGGGTCTATCCGAAGGCGCTGGAGGTGCCGGCATGAACAATCTGTTGCGGATGGAGGCGGGCGGGGCGCGGATCGTGCTGGATGATCCATGGACTTTGATTCGCTCGCCCGAAACGGCTGACAGCACTGAAATGCTGATTCTGCCGCTGGCCCACTGGCTCGAATCGCCCTCGACCCATGCGGTCTGGCTCGGCCCGGACGACGGGGTTGAAAGCCTGTTGCCATGGCTGACCTCGCTGCCGCTGATCGCGCTCGACTTCCCGAGCTTTCGCGACGGCCGCGCCTACAGCCAGGCCTATCTGCTGCGCAGCCGTTTCGGCTGGAAAGGCGAGTTGCGCGCCATCGGCGATGTATTGCGCGACCAGCTCAGCCACATGCGCCAGTGCGGTTTCGACAGCTTCGCTGTGCGCGAGGACAAATCCGCCGAGGATGCACTCAAGGGCCTGGCGGGGATGAGCGTGTTGTACGGGCGCTCGGTGATCGAGCCGCGACCGTTGTTCCGACGGCGTTGACTCAGGTGCTTCAACCTGTGATTTCGAGTATCTGGCTCAGAGTGCGCTGGCCTCAATGATCGAGAAGGGCGTTGTCGTTGCTTTGATGTTTTCTACCTTGAAAGCGGCTTGTTCAAGCAATTTGGTGAACTCCTGGACGGTGCGTTCTTTCCCAGTGCCAAAAAGCATCATTTCAATGTCACTCAGTCTGGCAAGAGGGGGACTGGTGGCGGAAATAACTTGTTCAATGACAAACAGACGGCCTCCTGGATTGAGTGCTCGATGACTGTTCAAAAGGATGGTCAGGGCATCGTGGTCCGCCCAGTCATGAAGGATAAACTTCATGATGTGGGCATCGGCTTTCACCGGGATAGGCTCAAAGAAAGAGCCTTTTATGAAGTCACAGCGTTGGGCGCTGGAAAAGTGGCTCAAGTGTTTGCTTCGCCGAGCCCGGTCAACGGCGTCGGGTAGATCAAGCAAATGACCTCTTAAGTGAGGTTGGTGTTTGAGGATTTGAGCAAGAAAAATGCCACTACCACCACCAATGTCCAAGATCGAGTGGAGTTCCGAAAGATCCAGTTCTGAGACTACGTAAGGACCCCATAGTGATGAAAGGGCATTCATGGCGTTATCGAACAAGGCACCTGCACCCAGGTTTTTTGTGAGGTATTCGAAGACGGGTTCGCCCATGACTTCATCAAAGGCAGGTTTGTTTGATCCAAGACGTGCGAACAAATGTTCCCAAGTTGTGCTGTGCCAGTCCTGACCACAAAGCAATGCAAAAGGGTGCAGTGTTTCATCCGTGTCTGAGCGCAGCAGTTCGCCCATCTCGGTCAGTTCAATCAAGTCAGTGTCATGCAATCGGATGAGGCCTAAAGTTTCAACGGCGCTCAGCAGTCGATTGAGTTCCGGTTTATTGACGCTGAGGATGCTGGCAAGTTTTTCCGGAGAGTTGAAACCTGTCTGGATCTTGTCGACGATTCCAGCCTTCGCGCTGGTGTAAATGATCTGTGAAGCCCAAGAACCAATGATCAGATCGAACAAGCGATTGGCAGCGTCTGGAACAGATTTCTTTTGCATGGAAAAGTCGTGATTCATGGCAATACTCTCGAGTTGTCCAACAAGACAGCATGTTTGGCTTTATCGTTAATGCTGAACGGCTGTCATTCTTGCGAAGCCGGTTGAAAAGCGAGCGCTCTCGGGGACATAGCAGAGAATCGCATCTCCATGCTTCAGTTTTTTGCTTTTGAGCAAGTCGTTTATCAAGAAATAAATAGAGGCGGAACCAATATTTCCTACCCTCTCCAGATTCGTATGCCAGCACTCGAATGGTATTTCGAAGTCAATGGATTTGAGCGAGTTGTAAACTTTTTCTCGAAAATAGTTTGAGGAGTAATGGGGCAGAAACCAGGCGATTTGTTGTGGGTTTGTTGGGTGTTTTTTAAGGGTGTCTTGTAATCCTCTTGCAACGGTGAAATCGATGACATGTTCATTCAGGAGCTTCACGTCTTGCGTGAGCGAAAAAATGGATCGATCCCCGAGCTCCCGATAAGAGTTAAATTCGCGCCAGCCTTTAAGGGAACCGTCTTCAAGTTTTTCTGCGCCTAAATACATGCAAGGTGGCAACACACTTGCGTAGGAAAAAATTTCAATCCAGTCGATACGCAAGGATAGTTCTGATTCGTTAGGTTTGTTGGTCATCAGAAAGGCACCAGCGCCGTCAGACAGCATCCAGCGGAGAAAGTCTCTTTCGAAGGCTATTTCAGGGTTGGAATCGAATCTCTCGAAAGCTGAATGTAACTCCTCAACAAAGTTTTTTCCGCACATCATTGTCGAAGTCAATTCTGAACCTGTCGTAATTGCATTGTTTTCCAAACCTGAAAGGATCGACATGTAACCAAATTTCATCGCAGATAATCCGCTTAAGCAAGCACCGCTAAAAGATGCAAGTTCACAAGGTGGATTTTTCAGCTCACCATGTACCATAGAGGCAATGCTAGGAAGGATTTGATCGGGACTGCCTGTCCCACAACTGATTAATGAAATGTCAGATAGTGATGAATAATTTAACAAAGCATTTTGGATTGCCTTTGCGGCAAGTTGTGCATTGGTGTGAGTTGTTCTTCCAGTCAATGGATCAATAGCGTAATGCCGACTCTTTATTCCATTGCTTTTCAGAATTCGTTCTCGGAGCTTTGATGGTTTGCCCGCAACCATACCAAGGATTCCCTCAATTTCCTCGTTCGAAACAGGGTTTCCTGGCAAGAAAGTACCAGTGCGATTGATGTATACGGTGTTGTTCACGAAAATTCCTCCATTCGATCATCATTTGACCCGGATGGGCCTTCGAAGTATTGAAGCTCTTTCTCAATAGCCTGTTTCCGCCAAGGTCTTAGCAGCACTCTGATAATCATCGTCAAGGGAACAACGGTTGCGATAACAACAATCAGAAAAAGTCCGTAAGCAATGGCCGCTAGTTTTCTGAGCAAATGGCCTTGTGGTCCCAGTGTCCGAAACAATTTCCCCCAGATCAGGAAGCTGCGACGTGCGATTTTTTCGCTGCCGATCAGTCGTTGATCAACCGTTGCGGCTTTCAGTCCCGTCAGGACCGGTTCCCTTTTTTGCATATCTCCATAGAGAAGTGAAAAGAGAAGGGCTTTCCCAAATCGTTGTGTTGCGACGATTTCATTGTTGTGAATCCCGGCTCTGGGAAAAATACCCAAGAACGCATTTCTCTTACCCGTTAACATCCAGCGAGGCGTTGTTACAAGTGTTTTTAAAAAACTTCCCCTGTCGGTTAATACAACGTTGTCCA
Organism: Pseudomonas aphyarum; assembly: GCF_028657055.1. Classification (NCBI taxonomy): domain Bacteria; kingdom Pseudomonadati; phylum Pseudomonadota; class Gammaproteobacteria; order Pseudomonadales; family Pseudomonadaceae; genus Pseudomonas; species Pseudomonas aphyarum. Next base: position 49,042 of record NZ_JAMDGS010000001.1, on the reverse strand, counting down.
AGACGTGTGCGTTAGCCTGTCCTATCAGTTGTTTAACTTGCTCTTGGGCCTCTAGCCACATGTTGCGGCAAGCGATCAATGTTATGACCGGAGTTCCATTGAGTACCGTTTTTCCCTCGCCGGATTTCAAAAAAGCGGTGATCGGCGGGCTAGGTGATAGAAACCAAACAGTGTAAGCAAGAATAATCAAATCGTATTTTTTGCTCTGGTCGAATTGAAACGGATGCAACGCAGGTGCGACTAATGAGACAGCTTCCGGAAACTGATCGATGAACTGACCGAACGGCCAGGGAAATGGATAGGGCGTTATGGGTTTTAGTTCTTCCACGTCTACCGTAACGGAATGACTGTCAATGATCGGACGTATGAAGGACTCTGCAATCTGTTTCAACTGTCCGGTCTGGGAGTAATAGATCAGAAGTATATTTTTCATGAGTGAGAGAGCGGGAAATTTTAGAATGGATCTATTTTTCTATTGTTTAGTATCGATTTCCTACTGTCAGAAATTACAGTTTTTTAGAGTTTTTCGCTTTATCTGTAATTTCTAAACGGAAAGTTTCATATGGAAACTGAATGCTCGCGGATTGATTGCACAATCGGGTTCTGACGCCATGTACCGGGGAATCCCCTACGACGGGCGTATTTCAGAGATTTTTCCTTGGGTCGATGGTGGCCTTTTGGTAGAGTCCCCGTCGCCAGCGGGTTTTCGGCTGGACGACGGAACGAAGAAGGGAGTCTGATCAGTGAGTCCGGGCAAAAAAATTCTGGGCATCACCGCGTTGCTGCTGATGGTGACGCTGTGGGCCGGTTACATCTATGTGTTCAACGAAAACCGTGGCGGTCAGCTCGGTGGCGTCGGCGAAAGCACCGCCTGGTGCGGCACGCCGCCGAACACCGAAGCGGCGCTGCTGGGCAAGGATCAACTGACCCTGCGCATCACCAACAACCTGCGCGGCGAGTTCATACTCAGCGGCGCGGTGGTTGTCTCCGAACGCACTTTCAACCGCTATGACCTGGGCCGCAACGAATTGCGTCTGCGCCTGGAACCTTTGCAGTGGTCGTTTGGTGTCACGCCGATCTTCCTCGAACAGGTGAAAGTCCTGCCCCTGAGCCGCAACCTCGCCTCGACCGACAAGAGTGCCTTCGCCGAACTCGAATCGCGCCCGATCAGCGTTCAGGGCCGGGTCACCGAATTTCCTTTCGACACCTATCGCTACGGCTACAAGCCAGTCCTGTATTACCTCAAGGGTAGCGAGCGCATCGACCTGCGCTTCAAGAACATCACCACGCTGATGGAGATGTCCAACACCTTCACGCCGATCCAGAAGTACAACCGCGCCGACTACATCAACGAGAAAAACTCGATGATCCGCGACGAGGACTACAAGGCCTACGGCCCCCACGAATGCGCGTTCAGCGTCGAGCGCAAAGGCTCGTTCAAGGTCGTGGTGCTGTTGATGCTGCTGGTGCTGTGCCTGCCATTGTTGCTGGTGTTCTACCGCGATGAGCCGGGGATCGACTTCCTTGCAACGCTGGTGGGGATCGGCGTGGTGCGCACGGTGCTGGTGGGGCCGGTGCAGGATTTCCAGCTGTACAACATTGATTTTCTGTTTGGTGCGGCGATTTTGCTGGTGGGGACGGTGTCGCTGATCAAGGCGATGCGGGCGAACAGTCGGCGGGAGATGGCGTTGAGGAGTGGGGAGACTTCGAGCTGGTAGCTCTTGTGGTCCGCTAAAGTCAAAAGCTCCCTCACCCCAGCCCTCTCCCGGGGGGAGAGGGAGCCGATTGGGGAATATTGGAGAGGTTCACCGACGTGAGAGATTGGTTGTGAATCCATAATCGACACGGTTTTTCAGGTCGATGTATTTCGCAAGACATCTCAGTCGGTTCCCTCTTCCTTCGGAAGATTGGTTGTGAATCCATAATCGACACGGTTCTTCAGGTAGATGTATTTCGCAAGACATCTCAGTCGGTTCCCTCTTCCTTCGGAAGATTGGTTGTGAATCCATAATCGACACGGTTTTTCAGGTCGATGTATTTCGCGAGACATCTCGGTCAGTTCCCTCTCCCTCCGGGAGAGGGTTAGGGTGAGGGCAGCAATCTCCAGCCGATCACTTCAAAGCCGGATCCCCCATATTCAGCTTCTTCCACCCCTGCAACACCACCTGCGCCTTCGGCTCCTGCCCACTGTCGAGATACCACTGAATCAGCGACAACCGCGCATTGCGGTTCGCCGGTTGCTGCTTGAGCAGCGCCTCCAGCTGCGCGCACGCCTCATCGACCTTGCCACTTTCGTGCAGTGCCACCGCCAGCACATAACCGTACTGCGCGTTCTGCGGTTCCAGTTGCGCGGCCTTGCGCAGAGGTGACATGGCTTCGGCCGGTTTGCCGGCGCGGATCAGCGAAAGGCCCCGGGTGTGCTGCAACAGCGCGGCATCCGGATGTGCCTTGAGGTTTTCATCCAGCAGTTGCTGCGCCTCGGGGCCGCGACCGTTGGCCTCCAGCCATTGCACCAGCGTCACCAGCGCCGGGTAGAAATCCGGGTCGCGTTTCAGGGCTGTGCGCAACAGGCCTTCAACCTCCGAATTGCGACCGCTGGCCTGATAGAGCATCGCCAGATTCAGGTTGGCCTCGGCACGTTCGGCCAGGCTCTTCTGTACGGCTTCGTACTCGGCAATCGCCGCCTCCCAATTGGCCTGCGCCGGGCCCAAACCATTGCGGGCGACACTCAGCAAATCCCGCGCCGCAGCGATTCTCACCGCTCTCACCGGATCAGCCAGCAACGGCGTCAACAGCGATAAACGCTCCGGCGGCGGCAAGAACGCGCTGACCGCCCGCACGGCATTTTCGCGAACCTGTGGCGCCGGGTTTTTCAGGTCGGTCGTCGCCAGCGTCAGGGCTTGTTCACTCGGATACAGCGGCAGTTCCGCCAGCAACGTCGCCCGCTGGATCGCCGGCAGATTGCTGCGCTGCAACTGTTCATACAACGCTTGCGCCGCCCCGGGTTGGCCGTTGCGAATCAGCCACAGGGTTTCGTCGTAACGCGGCGCTTGCGGCGTGGTCGAGGCATTCCACAATTTGAACTGCGCAGTGACCTTGTCGCCAGCCTTGCCCTGATGGCAGGTCAGGCAGGCGTCCGGCGTGCCGAGTTTTTGCGCGCGTTCGGGGTTGGGGATGCTGAAGCTGTGGTCATGCCGGAAATCGTTGCCCATGTAGAACTTGCCGGGCATGTGGCAATCCACGCACTGCGAACCGGGCTGGCCCGGGGTATGGCGGGTGTGTTCGATGCTGTCGTAGTTCTTCGCTTGCAGGCCTTTGCCGTCGACGCCTTCGACCGAGGTCTTGCCGGCGGTGTTGTGGCATTGCAGGCACACCGCATTGCCCGGTGCTTTCAGCTCGGTGCTGTGAGGGTTGTGGCAATTGCTGCAACGCACGCCCTTGTCGAACATTTTGCTTTGGGCGAAGGAGCCGTGTTCGAACACTTCGTCCTTGATCTTGCCGTCCAGCGCATACAGCTCGCGGGTGAGGACGCTGGGCAGGTAATCGTCCATCAAGCGTTTGCCGACGGTGTAGCCATCACCCAACGGCGCGCGGCGGGCGTGGCAGCGGGCGCAGGTTTCGATTTCGACGGTGGCGTTCTTGTCCTTGAGATCGACGGCGAACCCGGCGTGGATCAGGTCGGTTTTCTTCGCCGTCCATTCCAGGTGGTTCGACGCCGGACCGTGACAGGCCTGGCAGCCGACGCCGAGGCTGTTCCACTGACTGGCGAAGGTGTTGCTGACCGCGTCGAAGTTACGCTTGTACCCGGTGGTGTGGCACTCGACGCACATGAAATTGGCGTTCTGGCTCGGCTTGCTCCAGTGCAGCGGATTCTTGAAGTTCACGCCCTGGCCGGGGTAGAGGTGAAACCAGCGGTTTTTCTCGGTATCCCAGGCCACGCCGAGCGCCTGCAATCGGCCTTCGCCGACTTCGATCAGGTATTGCTGTAGCGGTGCGATGCCGAAGGTGTAGGCGACTTTGAAGTCGGCGTTCTTGCCGTCGATGCCTGGAGTGTTGACCCAGAAGTCGTCGCCCTTGCGCGAAAATCGGGTGGTCTCGTTTTCGGCTTTGACAACGACGTTGTTGAAGTCGCCAAGCATGGTTTCGGCGTTTGCCGGTTGCATCGCCAACTGGTGATGAGAGCCTTGCCAATCCTTTACCTGCTCGCTGTGACAGCCCTGGCATTGCTGCTCGTCAACCATGCTCGCAGGCGCCATCGTCACGGCGGGTGCAGGTTTGGCCGGCGCCACAACCGGGGCGCTCACGGGCATCGGTTTGACCGGCACCGGCGCAGGGCTGAACAGAAACCAGCCGATCCCCGCCACGGCGGCCAGCAGCACGCCGATGGAAACGGGAAACAGGTAACGTGAAAGCGAGGTCGGTGAAGCATCAGGCTGAAGCGGTGCAGCTTTATTCTTATGCTTGGGCATTGCGACTTCCGTAGTCCAGGTGCATTTGCCGTCTGGCGCGCGTTCAAGCTTGATGCAGCTTTGCCGCCTGACCTGCATCTGTCAAATGAGCGCAAGCCGCGTGGTGTGAATATTGTGTTTTGTGATCGCAAACCGCGCGGTTTTAGCTATACCTGTAACTCCCCAATGCAATAAATCCGGCCTTCCGACAGGAGTTACAGCATGAAGCTAGCCGTAATGATGAGCACCCTGTGCATTGCCACGCTGGGCGTGGTGGGCTGCTCCAGCAAAACCGTCGCACCCGACGAGTACTCAGGCTTCCTCAAGGACTACAGCCAGCTGAGGGAGGCCAAATCCCCGTCGGGGGCTGAAGTGATGCGCTGGATTGATCCGAAAATCGACATCGGCAAATTCACCAGCGTCTATATCGAACCGACCCAGCTCTATCCCAAACCGCAACCCACCGTGAAAATTCCGCAGCAGACCCTCAACGGCATCACCAGCTATTACGATCAGGCGCTCAAGCGTGAGCTGGGCAAATCCCTGCCGCTGGCCTCAGGCCCCGGGCCGGGTGTGATCGTGGTACGCGCGGCCATCACTGCCGTCAGCAGCAAGACTGAAGGCTTGCACGCTTATGAGGTGATTCCAGTGGCACTGGTGGCAGCAGCGGTCAGCACCGCCAGCGGCATTCGCGATCAGGAAACCACGCTGGCGACTGAAGCGGTGTTCCTCGATGGCGGCACCAACAAGGTGGCGGCGCAGGTGGTGCGCAAGGGCACCGGCAAACCGCTGGAAAACGATTCGCAGGTGATGAAGGCCGATGACGTGAAAAGCGTGATCGATGGCTGGGCGTCGGACCTGCATCAGTCCTACCTCAAGCTCAAGGCCAAGTAAGACGGGCTGCCGGATCGCTCATGGCGGGCGATCCGGCTGGCTGTCATCAGAACTCGGCTCGGGCGCGGCGGTTGTAGTAGCTGAGCAAGCCGTCGTAGCGGCGGTTGATGGCGTAGAAATCATCACTCAACCGTTTTGGCTCGGCGTGCTCACGCCAGTCCTTTTGCAGGGTATACAGGGCGTCGAGGTATTCGGTCCCGGGCCTGCCGATGTATAACCACAGGTCCCGCGCGGCGTCGGTCTTGTTCTGGAAACCGCCCGTTTGCGAGGCCAGGAAGGGCTCCCGACGATTCCAGGCCTGTTGCAGCTTCGCGGTGGTGTCCGCCAGCAATTGCGGGGTCAGCGTGCGGTTTTTCATGGCCGCTTCGAGCACATCGACAGTTTCCCGGGCCTGGATCATATAGGCCAGCAAATACCAATGAACGTCCCGGCCCTGGCGCGCTTCCAGCAGCCTGAGCTGTTCGGGCCGCTGCGCGGCATCCAGCGGCAGGAGGGCTTGCCTGAGGCGTGTCGAGGCACTGGCGTAATCCTGCGAGACGCGCTCGATCGTTGCCTTTTCTTCAGCGGAGGGCTGTTGCGATGAGGAGATGAAGCTCGCTTCCCGGTAAAACCGTTGAGACGCAAGCGTTGTCGTCACACGATTCAGCGCCAGGGCATATTCATTGGCTATTTGCGCCAGTTCGGGTTGATAAGCCAGCAGTTCGAGTTTTTCGGTAAAACCTAGAGAGCAGGCATCGCGCTGGATGTCTCGCACGTTGAGCGCGTCACTGTCCTCGAAGTCGTTCAGGCTGGCGAACCATCGTTCATCGACCGGTGGACGTGGCTGGGGATGCTTGTAACGGTCGTAGGCCACTCGCCATTGCACGTCGATCCGGTTGACGCAGGCGATCACCGGGCTCAGCGCATTGGCCTGGGCAGTGATCGGCGCATCGCGCTCGTCGAGCCAGAGGTCCAGCTGAAGGAAAGGGCGGCTCGCACTCGTCAGCGCCATCACCACCAGCACGAAGAAAATACCGAGGCAAAACATCATTCTCGAGCTCATGGGCGGGCCTCCTTGCCGTACCACTGCTCGACGGTGGCCGGTGCGCTGCATTCGGGGGTAGTCGCCGGCAAGCGGCTGCACAGGCGTTCGGTCCAGGGTTGCAGACCCTGATTGCGATTGACGGTGCCTTGGCTGGCGACCACTTTGAATACGCCGAGCACGAGGGCCAGCACCACAATGCCGAGGATCGTCCCGCCGACTTTCATGGCCGGACGGCTCTCTTCCCAGGACACCCGTGGCCTGGACTGCCAGCGGCGTACCAGGCCGAAGGTCGCCAGGGTCGCGGCGTACACCGCGCCGGCAATCGGGCCGAAAAACCAGCCGAGCCCGGCCACCATCAACGCGCCGGGCACCAGGTCACGCAGCACGCCGAACGGCGGCGAGTCTTTGAAAGCTCCGGGGCAAAGAGCAGCGCTGAGCCGGTCATCCAGCCGCCATACCCGATGGGCGAGGTTGTGCACCAGCCAATTGAGCCCGGCCACGATCACGCCGAACACCACGGTCGAGATCAAGACGATATTGATCAGTCCACTGAGGCGCACGCCCAACGGAATGTAATGGGTGAACGCGCCGATCAGGCAGGCCAGCACCACGCCCACATACGTCGGCCAGTCATTGAAGCTCAGTTCCCAGCTTTGCCAGAAAAACGCCGTGCCGCCGGGCATCTGTGCGCAGACCTTGGGGTGATTGGCGTACAGCTCGGAACTCAACTTGCGGCACTGCGCCCAGTCTTTTTCGCGCAAGCGTCGGGCCAGTGCGCGGCGGGCGCTGAACGAGCCGGTGCCGAGCAGCAGGCGGGCGGCGCGGTGTTCGGGGGTTGTGGGCGGCTCCAGAGCGAGCTGTTGCTGGTGGGCCACAAAAAACGGCGCATTCTGGCGAGCCAGCAGGCGTTGCCATTCGCCGTCAGGGCAGGGATTTCCCGTGCAGCCGTGCCAGCCTTGACCGGTGCGCACCCGTTCGAAAATCTCGGGAGACCAGAACGGCGCATCCAGCAGCAAATGGCTCAGGGCACGGTTGAGCCATTGCTGATGTTGTTCAGTCGCCAGCCAGTTGAAATCCGCGCAGCGGGCGTAGGCCTGGAGGAATCCGTCGACGTCTTCGCGTCTGAGAGCGTCACGCATCGGTTGCGCAATACGATCGCGCTGCCAGGTGAGCACCAGTTCGATCGATTCCTCGTCCAGCTCAAGGCGTTGCCAGGCGCTGAACCAATGAAAGGCCTGCACCGCCCAGTCCACCAGCGAATCGGAGCAATCGGGGTGCTCGATGCAGTGATGCAGCACTGTGTCTTCGAAGATGTGTGCACAGCCTTGTTCGCGGGCGACGGCATGGCGATGGTTCAGTTCTTCGACACTGAGCCCGTGCAGCGAACGGGTCGCCAGTTGCAGGGCATCGACCTCGACCACGGTCAGGCCGCTCAGGTCCCAGGATTCTTCAATGCCCGGGTCCTGCGCTTGTTCTTCATCCTGCTCGTGATACTGCTGCCATTCCTTGTAGGCCAGCGCCTGCTCATAGGCATCGCGCAGCCGCTGGAAACCCTCGGGGTCGTCGTCGGGGCGGGTCTGTTTGAGCAGGACGGCATATTGGCGTTTGATAGTGCGCACATCGGCGTCGGCCGACAGGCCAAGGACGGTCCAGCAACTCATTGCGATGACAACTCCATAAAAACTGCGACGCGATCCGGTGGTGGCATTCTGATGTTGCGCACCCTACCTGTTTCGCGTCGAAAAGTCCTCGTGTCTCGCTCAGTCGCCGACGAACCAGCGGAAATACGGATTGCCGCCATCCCCGCGCATCACCTCGCGGATGTCCCGTCCCCAGGCATCGCGGTCACCGTCGTAGGCATGCAGGCTGGCGCGATAGAACTGCATCAGGCGCTGGCGGTGGGCTTGCATGCGTTCGTCGAACCCGGCGTCGGCATTCACCAGCGGCGGCGCGACGTACAGGTCCAGCAGGGCGGGCAGCACCCGGGTGATTTCCTTGGTGCGAACCCACGGCGCGTACTCGATGCGCGGCTGGTCGTCGGTCACTGCCGGTGCATCGGCGGCGAAGCGTTCCAGCCCGGCGCGGTCGGTGACCCAGGTCGACAGCAGCGCCGCCGCCGAGCCGATGCCGACGTCCTGCAAGGCGCCGCGTACGCTGTCCTGTTGCAGGCGCTGGGTGATTTTCCCGGCGTCCAGTTCGATGGGCGTCAGTGAACCCACCAGCAGCATTTCGTGGAACTCGCTGGTCCACAGCGTCGCGTACGGGAACACGTCGAGGAAGCTGCGAACCAGCGAGCGCGAGTCGTCGATATTCTGGGTCGGCAGCGGCAGCCATTGTGCGACCAGACCCTGTTTTTCCAGGCGGCTGGCGGCCAGTTGGTAGAAGTCGCGGGAATACAGATTGACCACGCCGGCGGCGGAGGGCGGTGGTGGTTCGAGGGTGATCAGGTCGTAAGTCTGCGGACTGCGCAGCAGTTCCTGACGACCGTCGCGCAGACGCACATCGACGCCGGGGTCACTGGCGGCGTTAAAGTTGCCCTTGAACAGCGGCGCCGCCTTGACCACCGCCGGCAGCAGTTCGGCGACCACGCGATTTTCCAGCCCCGGATAACGCAGCAGCGCGCCGGCGGTGATGCCGGTGCCGAAACCGATCACCAGCGCCGAACGCGGTTCGCCGTTGTGGATCAACAGCGGCAGCAGCGCCTGAATGCGCATGTAGCGCAGCGACGGCATGGCATCGCCGGTGTTCGACACGCCTTGAATGTACAAACGCTGGAAGGCGTTGCGGCCTGTGCCCTGGCTGACCACCGCCACCGTGCCGCCGCGTCCTTCCTCATAGAAAGCGAGCGTACCGTTGCGCGCGCCGGGCAGCAGGCTGGCGAGTTTGTTCACGGGCGTCAGCACCGCCAGCGCAACCGACAACAGCCCGAGCGCGACCACCGCCTGACGCCGGCCTTTCTTCACGCCATGGCCTTTGCGCACGGCGAACCAGCCGATGCCGGCGGCGATGATCGCCAACAGGCCCAGCGTGCGCACCAGCCCCAGCAGCGGGATCAGCACGAAACCGCACAGCATCACCCCGACAATCCCGCCCAGGGTGTTGAACGCCACCACCGCGCCGACATCGCGACCGATGCGCTCCTGCCCGACGCTCAAACGCAGGGCCAGCGGAAAGGCCGCGCCCAGCAGCAGAGTCGGGACAAACACAATGGCCAGCGCCGCCACGGCGAAACGCGCGCTCATGCCGGCCAGTTCACTGGCGCCCTGGGTCAGCAGCCAGATTTCCGCCTGGCTCTGGGCGATCACCAGCCAGCGGCCGAGCACGGCGATTTCCAGCAGGGCAATCAGTCCTGCACCAGCGATCAGCAGGCCGAACACGCCCCACGGATCGCGAATCCGTTCAACCCGCCGGGCGAGCAGGGCGCTGCCCAGAAACAGCCCGGCCAGATACGTCGCGAGCACCACGGCGAACGCGTAGGTGCGGGTACTCATGAATTGCACGATCGACTGCGACCACACCACTTCGTAGCCGAGGGCCACGCCGCCGGCGATGGAATACAGCCACAGGGCCGTGCGATCCGGCGCTTTTTCGGTCTGGTGTTTGACCGGCGCCTCGACCGGCATCGGACGCAGGCGCTGCCAGCCCAGCGCTCCGGCGGCGGCCAGCAGGTTGAGCATCGCGGCGGCCAGCGCACTGCCGCGCACGCCGAGGGTGGCGATCAGCAGGAACGCCGCGAGCAACGTGCCGGCGATCGCGCCCAGAGTGTTCGCGGCGTACAACTGACCGCCGGCCTCGCCCGGACTGGCCGCCAGCGAACGCACCAGCACCGGCAACGTGCCGCCCATCAACACCGCCGGAGCGCCCACCAGAAGGAACGGCAACAGCCAAGCGAACAGTCCGACATGATTCTGCAACCAGGCAAACGGGCTGGCCGCCACGCTCATGGCAAAGGTCGCGCCGACGCCCAGCACCGCCACCAGCACTTCCAGCCCGGCATACAGCAACGCCGGCTGCTTCAGCCGATCCGCCCAGCGCCCGAACCACCAGCCGCCCAGTGCGAGCCCGGCAAAGAAGGCGCTGATCCCGGTGGTGATCGCATAGACCTCGACCCCGACCACCAGCGACAGCTGCTTGATCCACAGCACCTGGTAAACCAGCGCCGCAGCGCCGGAGATGCACAAGAGCAGGGCGGGGATCAGCAACGCCGCGGTGGCGGTGTGCGGGACGGGGTGGGCCGGGGATTTGCTGGCGACACGTGAGGACATGCAGATGGCCTTGTTCCGGTTCAAGAGTGGCTGCGACTGTGCGGGCGTCATCGCGGGCAAGCCCGCTCCCACAGGGATCTCTAGTGAACACTAATGTTGTGTACGACTGAAAACCCTGTGGGAGCTGGCTTGCCAGCGATAAGACCACCTCGGTCACAAGCCGAAAACAGTGCCGCTCGCCAACGCAGGCGAGCGGCGGTCACGCAGGTTTACTTGGCTGCTTTCATTTTCTCGGCAATTTTCTTGTCCACTTCCTCGCGGACCTGGTCGATGCTGAAGCTCGCCGGACGCTGGCTTGGCGGGTAATCGACGAAGGTTTGCAGGAATTTGGCGGAACGGCTTATACCCTGGAAGATCAGGTAGTCGTTTTTCGCCAGCCAGTCGAAGTATTGGTCGGAGACCACGTCGGCGCGTTCGTACGGGTCCATGCGCAGATTGAAAATCTTCGGTACGCGCAGGCACGTGAACGGTTCGCTCCAGACCTTGAAGCCGCCCGGTGCACGCTGTTCGCAGAAGACGAACTTCCAGTCGTTGTAACGCATGCTCACCAGTTCACCGTCATCGTTGAAGTAGTAGAACTCGTTACGCGCGCTCTTGTCGGTCTTGCCGGTCAGGTAGTCCAGCTGGTTGAAACCGTCCAGATGCACCTTGAAGTTCTTCCCGCCGACGTCCGCGCCTTTGAGCAGGCGATCCTTGATGTCAAGATCGCCCACGGCCGCGAGCAAGGTCGGGAACCAGTCCAGACCGGAGAACATCTGCGTCGACACTTCACCGGCCTTGACCTTGCCTGGCCAACGGATCATTGCCGGCACCCGATAGGCGCCTTCCCAGTTGGAGTTTTTCTCGTTGCGGAACGGCGTGGTGGCCGCATCCGGCCAGGACCACTGGTTCGGGCCGTTGTCGGTGGTGTAGACCACGATCGTGTTGTCGGTGATTTTCAGGTCATCGAGGGTCTTGAGCAGTTTGCCCACATCGCCGTCGTGTTCGAGCATGCCGTCTGCATACTCGTTGCCGGGCATGCCGCTCTGGCCCTGCATGGACTCACGCACATGCGTGAAGGCGTGCATGCGGGTGGTGTTCATCCAGACGAAGAACGGTTTGTCGGCCTTGGCCTGTTTCTCGATGAATGCCTGCGCGGCGGCGGTGGTTTCATCGTCGATGGTTTCCATGCGCTTTTTGTTCAAGGCGCCGGTGTCTTCGATCTTGCCGTCGGCAAAGCTGTGGATCACGCCACGAGGAGACGCGGCCTTGACGAACTCGGCATCATCCTTGGGCCAGTAAGGGCGTTCCGGCTCCTCTTCGGCGTTCAGGTGATAGAGATTGCCGAAGAATTCGTCGAAGCCATGGTTGGTGGGCAGGTATTCGTCTTTGTCGCCGAGGTGGTTTTTGCCGAACTGGCCGGTTGCATAACCGTGGGCCTTCAGTGCCTGGGCGATGGTGACGTCACGCGCCTGCAAGCCGACGGGTACGCCCGGCATCCCGACCTTGGACAGGCCGGTGCGCAGCGCTGTCTGGCCGGTAATGAAGGTGGACCGCCCTGCGGTGCAACTGTTCTCCGCATAGTAGTCGGTGAACATCATGCCTTCCTTGGCGATCCGGTCGATGTTCGGCGTCTTGTAGCCGACCACGCCCATCGAGTAGGCACTGATGTTGGTCTGGCCGATATCGTCGCCGAAGATCACCAGAATGTTGGGTTTATCGGCCGCTGAGGCAGTTGCCGACAGGGCCATGACTGAAGTCGCCACCAGGGCGAGCCTGGGTATCCACTTGCGTATGCGAGTCATATGACTTGCTCCTTTAGCGCGGGGGTGGGGTGCACGACAAACGTATTTCCTGTTACTTCACTTGCTCGGTTACGGGCGGATCGAACGGGTAGATCCGGCGCCAGTCGCTCGCCATGTCCACCACGGTCCAGCCTCGGGAATTCGCTTCGTCGAGGGCCTTGTCCAGGCGCCCGATATCGGATTGGCGGTCGTAGGCCCATTCGCGTTTTGCGTCGGTGTGATGCACCAGGCCCATGAAACGTTTGCCGGGACCGGCGGCGGTCCACTGGAGCATCTGCAGGTCGCCGTCGGAATTGCCGAAGGCGAGGATCGGCCGACGACCGATCACCGAATCGATGCTCACCGGTTTGCCCGGGCCGTCGTCGTTGTGCGCCAGTTTGGCGGTGCGCACGATCGAGGCCTTGCCGTCCTTGTATTCGAACGCGGTCACGAAGGTGGTGCCGATCACCTGTTCCGGCGGGATGCCGTAGACCTTCTCGGCGAAGGCGCGCATGAAGCCGGTGTCGCCGCCGGAAACGATGTAGGTCTTGAAGTCCTGGCTGCGCAGGTAGTCGAGCATCTCCAGCATCGGCTGGAAGATCATCTCGGTGTACGGTTTGCCGGTTTTCGGATGACGGGCCTGGGTCAGCCAGGTCTTGGCGTAGTCATCGAAAGCCTCGGTGGTCATGCCGGTGTGGGTGGCGGCGAAGATCTTCAGGATGCCGTCCATGCCGGCGGCGGCCAGCGCCTTGTGATCGTTTTCGATCACCGCTTTGAACGGCTGTGTGGTCTTCCATTCCGGGTGTTGCGCGGCGGTGCGTTTGACCTCGTCGAAGGCGAACAGCAACTCGAAATACGCCGGTTGCTCGCTCCACAACGTGCCGTCGTTGTCGAACACCGCGATGCGTTCGGCGGGTTTGACGAAGTCCTTGCCGGACTGATCGGTGACCGCCTCGACGAACTCGATGATGTGCTTTTTCGCCGGGCTGTCGTTCCACGACGGCAGCGGCTCGCTGGCCTGCGCCAGCAGCGGCATTGCGAGGCCGAACAACAGGGCCAGGCCGAAACGTTGGCGGTGCAGCATCGGGTTCGTCATGGGAAATCCTTCTCGTGAACGGGGTTGAGCGGGCGCAGGGCCGGGGCCGGGTGGGCCTGCTGCTGTTCGGCCTGACTGTGAAGCGTAGACAACGATTGACGCAGTTGACCCAGTGCCTGCCCAGCGGCCGGATCGCGCCCGTAAAGGCTGCGCAACAGTCCTTGCAGGCGCGGCCCGGCGTGGGTCAGTTTCAGGCCCAGTCCGCAACGGCGCAGCCACAGGTACAGGGCCGTCAGTTGCGGCGGTTGCCCGGCCAGTTGCCCGGCGACCTGTTGCCACGCAAAGTCGGCCGATTGCTGGCGGGCCATTTGCCGCGCGAGCTGGCGCTGCTGCCATTGACGGCGCGCACGGCTGAGCGCAGGCCGGCCCAGATAACCGAGCACGCCCAATGCGATGAGTACGGCGAGCCAGATGAATCCCTGGGTCGACAGGTGCAGGCGTTGGTTCTGGCCGAGCCGGCGCAAATCCTCGGTGATCGAGAACACCGGTTTGTAGGTACTGCTGGCGCTGGCCTCGAAGCTGACTGCCGGGACTTGCGCCGTGCGGATCTGTTGCGTGCGCGAATCCCACCATTTCACGTCGATGGCCGGCAGGCTGTAGGCCCCGGCGGTGTCGACGCGATAGCTGACGCTGTCGATGCGCTGACCGCCGAGAATATCGCCGCGCCCGTCATCGAGGCTGCTGACTTGCGGCGTCTTCACATAGCGGCTCAGGCCTTTGACTTCGCTCAGCGCAGGAATCGGCAGGGCCATGGCCAGCGCGCCGTCGGCTTGCAGGGTCAACTGGCGGGTGAGGCTGTCGCCGACCTTCAGCGGCGTGGCCGAACGGGTAACGGTTTGGCTGAAGCGCAGCCCGGTGGCTACCAGCGGGGTTTCTCCGGGGTTGAAGCCGGGTGGCAGGGCGGCGCTGAATTGCAGCGGCTGGCTGCGGGCGCTGATTTCAGCGGTGGCCTGGCCGGGTGCGGCGCTTACGGTGAGCGCCGGAATGTCGAAGGTTCGGGCGGCATTGGGCGTGATCAGGTAGCTGTAGCGCAGGCCGCTGAAGGCCTGGCCGTCGATGGTCTGGTTCAGATGCTGGGCCTGACCGTCCGGTGGCATCACCAGCGCGCCGTCGAGTTTCAGGTCGGGCAGGGTGGCGGCGCTGGTGAACCAGGTGTCGGTGAGGACATCGAGTTGCAGCTCCACCAGACCGCCGACCTTGATGCCGTCGGCGGGTTGCAGGTGGGCCTGTACACGCAGTTGCGGTTCGGCTGCGATTGCCTGGGCGCTCATCAGGCACAGAATCAACAGCATCCGGTTCATGGTCTGGCCCCCGCCTGATCCTGCAGGCTGAATTTCTGCCTGAGGAATTTTGCCGGTGAGGTGGTGAGGTTCTGCAGCCACAGCGCATCCGACGTCGCCTGTTCGGTGGTCACGGCTTTGCTCTGGCCCTTGCCCGGTGTCTTGTCGAACTTGACCTCGTCCGGTTTGGTTTCGGGGGCGTTCTGTTCGGCGCTTTCAGTGTCTTTTTGCAGGGCGATGGCCAGCGCCAGGTTGGCCGTGGCTTCGGGGAATTGTGGTTGCAGCTTCAATGCATGCTGATAGGCCGCGATGGCTTGATCGAACTTGAAGCGGCGCACATAGATGTTGCCCAGATAGAAGTACGCTTGTGGCGTGTCGAGCCGGGCGAAGGTCGCCAGCGCCAGATCAAAGTCGGCGGCGTGATAGGCCGCGACGCCTTTCCAGTACGGATCGACAAACAGCGCCGCCGCTTGCGGGAAATGCTCATGCTCGAAGGCCCAGCGCCCTTGCTGATCGCGGGTGAAGAACGCGTCGGTCAGGGCATTGGCCTGCGCCGGCGCTGACGGCCAGCCGAGGCCCACGGCGAGGGCCACGGCGAGGGCCAGCGCCGGCATCCAGTTCACGCTCCAGCCCCTGCGCACGCTGAACAAGGCCAACAGCAACAACGGCCAGCACAGCCAGTAGCCGGCGTCCTTCCAGTGCAATTCCTGCTGTTCGGCGCTGGCGCTCTGAAAGTGTTGTTGCGCGTGCAGTTCGACCCAGTCCAGATCGTCGTTCGTCAGGGTCAGACTGCCCAGCGGCGCATCGAGAGCCGAGGCCAGTTGCTTGATCGCCGCCGGGTCGAAGCTGCCCAGTACGGGGCGACCGTTGCTGTCGGTGCGCGGCTGGCCGCTCGCATCCTGAATCAGCCCGCCGTCCTGATTGCCCACCGCGAGCACCAGCACTTGCAACCCGGTGCCCTGCAACTGTTTGCCCAGTCCATCGAGCTGCGCGGTGTCGGCGCCGTCAGTGATCAACAGCAGGCTGCCCGGGGTTTTCTCGGCATTCAGCAGACGTTTGGCCTGATCGATCACGGCGCCGACGTTCTTGCCCGGTTTGTCGATCAGCCCGGTGCCCAGTGCCTGAATGAAGCTGTCGAGCAACGCCGGGTCATCGGTTGCCGGCAGCACCAGATGCGCGCTGCCGGCGTAGGCGATCAACGCGGTGCGCGCACCGGCGCGGCGCTGGATCAGGTCGTGCAGTGTGTGTTTGGCGGCGTCGAGGCGGGTCGGCGGAACATCGCTGGCGTCCATCGACGGCGACAGGTCGACCGCCACGATCAGCGGCGCACGATTCTCCAGAAAGTCTGGCCGATCCTGCTCCCAGGTCGGCCCGGCCGCCGCCACGGCGCCCAGCACCAGCAACGCACTGAGTAAATGCACCGGGCGCAGGCGCTGATGATCCTGCGGGGTGACCAGCAGGTGCGGCAGCAGATGCTCGGCGATGTTGCCGCGCAGGCGCCGCTGCAAGTCGCGGCTGCGTCGCCAGATCAACGGCAGCAGTGCCGCGAACAGCGCGAGCAGCAACCACAGCGGACGCAAGAAATGGAAGTCACCAAGATTGATCTCCATCTCAGGCCTCCTGCCGCTGACGTGCAACCGCCAGCCTTGGGCGCAGCAGCGCGCCGAGGTGATACAGGGTCAGCAACACCAGCGCCGCGCCCAGCGGCCAGTAAAACAATTCGCGCTGGGGTTGATGGCTGAGGGTCTTCACTTGATGCGGTGTGAGCCGGTCGAGGGTGCTGTAGACCTGATCCAGCGCGGTGCGGTCTTCGGCGCGGAAGAACTGGCCGCCGGTGGCCTGGGCGATCTGTTGCAGGCTCTGCAGATTGACCTTGGCCTCGCCGGAGGCGCTGGGGTCGCCAATGCCGATGGTATGAATCACCACGCCTTTGGCGGCAGCCATGTCGGCGGCATGGTCGGGGGTGATGGCGCTGCTGGTGTCGTTGCCGTCGGTGAGCAGGATCAGGACTTTTTCCTGTTCATGGGCCTTGTCCAGCAGCTTCAGGCTGAGACCGATGGCATCGCCGATGGCGGTGTTGGGGCCGGCCATGCCGATGCCGGTGTCCTCCAGCAACAGGGACAGGCTGGCGTGATCGAGGGTTAGCGGCGACTGCGGATAAGCACCGCTGCCGAACACGATCAGGCCGAGGCGATCGTCCTTGCGCTTGTTGATGAAGCCTTGCACGACCTCTTTGACGGCGGCCAGGCGATTGATTTTCTGGCCGGCGGCGTTAGTGAAATCCTCGGTCTCCATCGACTGCGAGAGGTCGATGGCGAGCATCAGGTCGCGCACCGGTTGTTGGCGTTCGATGGGTTTTTCGACGAACACCGGGCGCGCGGCGGCGACCAGCAACAGGGACCACACCAGCACATTCAGCCACAGTTGCCAGTGATTGCTGCGGGTGCCGGTACTGGCCGGGGTTTCGCCGACGGCGCGGCTCATGGCGCCGAAGAACGGCACACGCACGGCGCTGCGCGCTTCCTGATAGGCGGGCAGGTAACGGAAGGCCAGCCAGGGCAGCGGCAGCAGGAGCAACAGCCAGGGGTAATCAAGCTGCCACATGATGACGCTCCACCCAATGTTGGCAGGTATCGAACAACGCCAGGCGCTGCGGCGCGGGCAGGGCGCGCAACGCGTCGTCCGGGGCGTAGGCGAGTTGCGCGAGTTGTTCGCTCAAATCCGCCGGCAGCGGCTTTTTGCAGTGCCGCTGCAAGAAAGCTTGCCAATCCTCCCGTCCCAACGCCGCTGGACCCTGTGGGAGCTGGCTTGCCAGCGATGGCGTCCTGTCAGTCAATAAAGATGTTGGATGTGATGGCCCCATCGCTGGCAAGCCAGCTCCCACAGGGTTCGCATTCCAGCGGGTAGATTTGTGGGTGGGCATCGAGAGGGCCACACGCTTGAGCAGTTCCGGCAATTCGCGCAAGGCATTCAAGTCATCGCTGCGCTCGCGCAATTGCGCCAACCGCACCAGCGCTTCACGCCGATATTGGTCCCGTCGCCATTGCCGATAACGTCGCACACCGATCAGCACCGCGGCCAGCACCAGCACCGCCAGCAACACCCACCAGCCCCAGGTCTGCGGTGCGTAGCTTACCGGCGCAGGCAGGCCCAGCTCCTTGAGCTGTCCGATGTCCGGAACGTTCGGACTCATCGCCTCGAACCCGTGGATTTACCAAGCTCGGCACGTAATTGCTGATGCGCTTCTTCGGCGGTGCTGAACATCATCAAAGGCACCTGACTACGGCGCAGCAGGGTGGCGACGTCCTTGAGCCGACCCCCGAGGAAATCCCCCAATGGCTGGTGCACGCTGCGTTTCTCGACCGCCAGTTCCACTTGCAACTGGCCCTGGGTCACCAACAGCCGGCCGTCGCTCGGCAATTTGAGCGCCATAGGGTCGTAAACTTGCAGGGCGATCACGTCGTTGTGCGCCGCCAGTTGCCGCATCAACTGCAAGGTGCGCTCGCCGGCCCCGGCGAAATCACTGACGATGCAGATCAGATGGTCATGCCCGGCCACCGCGAGGCAACGCTGCAAGGCCTTGTCCAGCTGATCCTCGTCTTCGGCGTCCGGGTTGCCGGCGTTCAGCGCCTGATTCTGTTGGGCGATGCGGCTCAGCAGCGCTTCGACCCGTTTGCGGCTGCGCAGCGGCGCGATGCTGTCGATGCGTTGATCGTTGAACACCAGCCCGCCGACCCGGTCGCCGGCATGGAACACCATCCACGCCGCCAGCGCGCCAAGTTCGGCGGCGACGGCGGATTTGAAGCTGCGTTGTGAGCCGAAGAACATCGACATGCGCTGGTCGACCACGATCAGCGCCGGGCGGTCGCGCTCTTCGGTGAAGGTGCGCACCACCGGTTTGCCGGTGCGCAGCGAGGCGCGCCAGTCGAGGTGGCGCAGGTCGTCACCGGGTTGATAACGGCGCAACTCATCGAAGTTCAAACCCCGGCCGCGCAGGCGCGAAGCGTGATTGCCGGCAAGGATGCTGCCCTGTGGCTGGCGGGCGAGAAAACTCAGGTCACGGGCCTTGAACTCCAGCGCCATCAATTGCGCGAGAGAGACATAAACCAGCCCGTCGGCGGTTTCCATGGCAGACCTCAGGCCGGAATGGCGACTTTGTCGAGGATCCGGTCCAGCACCTGATCGGCACTGACGCCATCGGCCACCGCGTCGTAGCTCAGTTGCAGGCGATGGCGCAGCACCGGGTGCACCACGGCGCGAACGTTGTCCGGCGAAACGAAATCCTGGCCTTGCAACCACGCATCGGCGCGGGCGCAGCGATCCAGGCCAATGCCGCCGCGCGGGCTGGCGCCGATGGCGATCCAGCGGGCAAGGTCTTCGTCGTAATCCGCCGGATGACGGGTGGCGTTGATCAGGTCGATCAGGTAGCGGTCGATGGCGGGGGAAACGTGTACCGCGCTGACCTCCTTGCGCGCGGCGAAGATCACGTCCTGCGCCAGCTCAAAACCCTGGGTCGGCGCGGTGTTGGCGCCCTGGGCGAACTCCTCGGCGCGCAACAGTCGCAGCACCTGGCTTTCGTTGTCGGCACTGGGGTAATCCAGCAAGACTTTCATCAGGAACCGGTCCATCTGCGCTTCGGGCAGCGGGTAGGTGCCTTCCTGTTCGATCGGGTTCTGAGTGGCGACCACAATGAACAGCTCCGGCAGCGCATGGCTGTTGCCGGCCACGGTGATCTGCCGTTCTTCCATGGCTTCGAGCAGCGCCGCCTGCACCTTGGCCGGCGCACGGTTGATCTCGTCGGCCAGAATCAAATTGCCGAACAGCGGGCCGGGCTGGAAGCGAATCTCGTTCCTGCCCTCGACCTGATGCAGCACCTCGGCGCCGGTGATGTCCGAGGGCAGCAGGTCGGGGGTGAACTGGATGCGGCTCATCTTCGCGTCAAGGTGTTTGGCCAGCGCCTTGACCGTGCGGGTCTTGGCCAGCCCCGGCAGGCTTTCCAGCAGCAGGTGCCCGTTGGCCAGCAGGCCGAGCAGGATCTGCCGGATCACCTGATCCTGGCCGAGCACCGCTTCGGCGATGCTGGCTTGCAGGGCGTTGAGGTCGGTCAGTGCAGTCATGTAGCTTCCCTTCTCGACACGTGAGGATCGAATGGCCGGCTATAAAGGAGGCCGGCCGCGGTCTAGAAAAACGCCAGAGTCAGGTTGACGGCGACGCCGTTGCCTTCAGGCCGGTTCTTGGTGTCGAACTCCGGCACCCAGCGCGCGCTGACGCTGGCCTGTGCATCGGCGAACTTGCCACTCCAGCCGACGGTCGGGCCGGCGCCCACCGAGCGCCCGCGAAAGCCGTTGAGGGTGTCGGCGGTGTCGCCCTTGTCGTCGCTGATCTGCTGGACGTAACCGGCGACCAGCCCGGCGTTCCAGCCGTTGCCGAAACCGTGGGTCCACAAGGCTTCAAGGGTGAAGATGTCGCCGGTGCGGTAATCGGTGGCCTTGTTCTCGGTGTAGAACTGCAGGTTGCCGGAGAGGGTGAATTCGCCGCCCTTGCCGTCCAGATGCGAGAACGCCACGGTGGGCATGAACGTGTAGTTGTTCTGCCCGGCGTTGGCCAGACGATCATCGTTATAGGCGCCGGTCGGCACGTAGATCGGCAGCGAAAACGCGATGTGGTTGAGCTCGTCGAAGTGGTAGCCGGCGGCAATCGGCGTGATCAGCGCATCGGCAAACTGGGTGCCGGAGTCGCTGGTACCGAGGGTGCGCCCGCGCGGGCCGGTGACGGCGGCATCGATGTCGGTGTACTGGACAGGCACGCCAATGGCCGAGGCATAATTCCATTGGCCTTTGCCGGTGTCCCAGACGTGGGTGAGGTTGGCCATGGTGTAGGAGACTTTCATCTTGATCCCGGCGCTGACCTCACCGGAAATCGGCGCGCCGCCACTGCCCTTGATCTCGCCGTCGTACCAGATGCTGGTCACGGACATCACCCAGCCCGGCGCTGGTGGAATCACACCTGCGTTGGAGAAAACCTGCTGGCCGGTGATCGGCCGACCGACACCACCTTCAGCCGCGTACACGAGCGGACTGCCGATCATGCACAGCGCCAGCAACGGGCGGACAACACAAGGCTTGACCATGAAGCACTCCGTTTATTGTTTTGAGTCGGATGGCGTCAGCAGCGGCATTTTCCATTCGCCGCTGGCCACTTCCGGTTTCGGCAGATACAGGCGCAACACGCCGTAGAACGGCCCATTCGGCGCGGGCAGCCAGTTGGCCTGTTTGTCCTTGCCCGGATTCTTGTGCTGTACGTAGAGGGTCAGGCCGCCGTCGGCGTCGAGCTTGAGGTCCGGCAGCATTCGCGAGTTGATCAGGTAACGGTTCAGCGGGTTGGCCACCAGCAATTTGCTCTGGCCGTCGTACATCGTCAGCGACCAGAACGCGTCGGCCGGGGGCAGGGTGCCCTTGGCGAAATGCAGGGTGTAGTCGTGTTTCGAGGCATCTGCCGGCTGGCCGTCCTTGTCGACGAAATAGCCGATGTAATCCGCTTCTTCGGCGGAGTTTCCGAAGATCCCCATATTGGCCCCGGCGTAGCGGTACAGGTAATTGCCCTTGAGGTGATCGCGGGTGCCGAAGAAGTCGCCGCTGCTGACTTCATGGGTCTCGACCTTGTCTTTCTTGAAGGTGGCGAACTCGGCTTTTGCGTCAGCAATGCCATCCTCGAGTGCCTTACGGTGTTCGGGGCTGAGTGTCTTCGGGTCAAACGGCTTTCCGGCGCCAATGCCGATTTTGGCAAAGCGGCCGAGCAGGTCTTTCTCGACATCCTGCGGCGGGGTGAAGGCCAGCATGAAGTTCAGGTAGCGAAACAGATCCGGGGTTTCGCTCATGGTCGGCGTCGGTTTCGGCCAGTTGACCTTCGGTGCCGGCGGCGGAGCTTTCTGCTTCACGTAGTGGCTCAGGGTCTCGACCTTGTAGCCTTTCTGGATCTGTTTGACCTTGGCCAGGTCCTTGTCGTCGAACAGCTGCGTGCGGTATAGCGCGTAGGTGAGGTTGCTTTCGCTGCGCAGCAACCGGTCGATGTTGAGCGGTTGCTGACCCTGCCAGTCCGGCCCGGCAATCATGAAGTGACCACCGTTGTTGCCGGTGCTGCGAGTGCCCAGGTAAGCGAAGTTCTGCGTGTAGGCGTCGATCAGTTGCACCGAGTAATAACGGTGCTCTTCGATAGGCGGCAGGGTGAGAATCAGTGGTTCGGCCCGCAGATCCATCCAGACGAATGAATAGGGCGTATCGGCGTTCGGCGTGACGAACGCGGTGTCTTTCGCGGTGAAGGCCTTGGCGGTGTTGCCGATCCTGTTCAGCGGCGCCTTGTAGTTCGGGCTCTTGGTGTCGATGGCCTGGGTGTAGAGGGTCTTGTACATCTCCACCACCGGAAAGCCATACAGATAGGCTTCCTTGGCAATGGCCCGGGCTTCTTCGGGGCTGGCGGTGAAATCCTGAGCACCGACGCCGCAACTGACGAACATGCTCATCACGCCGTAACCGGCGGCTTTGATCAGCGTTTTCGAACGGCCGCTGAAGACCGACGTCAGCACGCTCGCCGACCACAAGACGTTGATCCTGTTGTGCTTGGACATGATTCCCCGGTTCCCTGGTGGCTCAGTGGACGACTCGGCACTCTCTAGGCCGTTACGACGTAATCCCTTTCTTATCAAGCCTGTAGGACATGTCTGTTGACGCTAGCAGTTAATCGGGGGTTAGCCAGTCTAAGGGGTTAATTCTTTGGTTTTGTGCGCAGGATCACGTTGTTTTGTGCACGAAAGTGATCCTGCGCAAATTTTCGTAACTCAGTGTTTTTTGGCCTGTTCGCGTATGCGTTCTTCCTGTTCACGCAGTTCCGGGGTGAACTCGGCGCCGAAATCTTCCGGGCTGAACACCTGGCGAATCTCGATTTCCGATTCAGTGCCCGGCATGGGATTCGGGCAGCGCTTGACCCATTCGATGGCTTCCTCTTTCGACTTCACGTCCCAGATCCAGTAACCGGCGATCAGCTCTTTGGTCTCGGCGAACGGGCCGTCGATCACGCTGCGGTTTTCACCGCTGAAGCGCACACGGGCGCCTTTGCTGCTGGGGTGCAGGCCGTCGGCGGACACCAGAATGCCGGCCTTGGCCAGTTGTTCGTTGTAGTTGCCCATGTCGGTCAGCAATTGCTCGCTGGGCATCACGCCGGCTTCGGAGTCGTGGCTGGCTTTGACAATGATCATGAAGCGCATGGTGTTTCTCCGCAGATAGGTGAGGGATTCATGGCTTAGTCGAACGGCCGGGGTCTGAATCGACAGGTCGTTAAAGAAAAGATGCAGACTCGCGTTTTAACAAGCATCACCTTCATTCGGAATGTGTCCGCCATGCCCACCCTGGAACTCACCACGCTGATCCCCGGCCGAACCCCGAACGAGGTGCTCGACTTCTGCCTGGAAGGGGTTAACTTCCCGAAAATCTTTCCCGAGCGCATTACGCCATTGGGGAATATCGATCTGAGCAATCTGCGAATCGAAGCCGGGCGGCAATTCCGCTTCCGGCACTGGATGTTCAATCTGATTCCTTCGAACTGGACGGTGACGATCCGAGAGGTCAGCGACACGCATTTTGTCGATGAAATGCTCAAGGGGCCGTTGCGGGCCTTTCGTCATGAACACCGGGTGGCGGCGGGCGAGGGCGGTACGCTCTACACCGACCGCGTGACGTATTCGGCCGTTGGCGGGGCGTTCAGTGAAGGCTTGCTGGTGAACGGTTACATGCGGCGGATCTTCGAGGCCCGGCATCGCAACATGCTGCATTTGCTGGGTTGACGCTCAAGGTTGTATCCAATCTTGCGGGGCGGCACATGACAATTTCGGTTCAGGCATAGGTCGTCGGACAATTTCGTGGTTAACTTCCGCCTCTTGCATGCTTTCCCAACAACGTTAAGAAGGACTCCGTTCATGGCTCAAGTCACGCTCAAAGGCAACCCGGTTCAAGTCAACGGCCAACTGCCACAAGCCGGTTCCAAGGCGCCAGCCTTTTCCCTGGTAGCCGGCAATCTGTCCGACGTCACCCTGAAAGACTTCGCCGGCAAGCGCAAAGTGCTGAACATCTTCCCAAGCGTCGACACTCCGACCTGCGCCACCTCCGTGCGCAAGTTCAACGCTCAGGCCAACGACATCAGCAACACTGTTGTGCTGTGCATCTCGGCTGACCTGCCGTTCGCCCAGGCTCGCTTCTGCGGCGCCGAAGGCCTGGAAAACGTACAAAACCTGTCGACCCTGCGCGGCGCCGAGTTTATCGAGAACTACGGTGTGGCCATCGCTGACGGCCCGCTGAAAGGCCTGACCGCCCGTGCGGTGGTTGTTCTGGACGAAAACGACAACGTCCTGCACAGCGAACTGGTCAAGGAAATTGCAGAAGAGCCTAACTACGAAGCGGCGCTGTCCGTTCTCAAGTAAGCGCTTTTACAATTGTTAACGGCCTGGCTCTGTCCAGGCCGTTTTCATTTGTGTATCAGTGTTTTGCCTCACACCTTGAAACGTAAGTGGAAGGTAAATTGCCGGTAAAGCCGCTTTGCTAAATCCCCACCAGTGCTTATCGTTCAGCCTCCCGTAAAAGAAGCCCACGCGCCCAATGGTTAATCACTCCATGCAATCCTCCTCCCGTAACTCCCGTCGCTGGCTGTTGAGCCTGCTTGTCCTGCTGGTCATTGCCGGTCTGTGCTGGAAATTCTGGCCCGCCGGTTCGACCCACAAGGAGGGCGGCGAGAAGGCGCAGGCCGGTCACACCGGCCGTTCGGGGATGATGCGTCCGGGCTTTGGCGGGGCGGGTGGGCCGATTCCGGTACGCGTGGCGCCGGCGGTTACCGGGGATTTCCCGCTGTACTACAAGGCCCTGGGCACGGTGACGGCGCTCAACACCATCAATGTGCGCAGCCGGGTCGGTGGCGAGCTGGTGAAGATTTATTTCGAGGAAGGGCAAATGGTCAAGGCCGGCGACCTGCTGGCGGAGATCGACCCGCGCTCGTACCAGAACGCCTTGCTCCAGGCTGAAGGCACCTTGCTGCAGAACCAGGCACAGTTGAAGAACGCCCAGGTCGATGTCGAGCGTTATCGCGGTCTTTACAAAGAAGACAGCATCGCCAAGCAGACACTGGACACCGCTGAAGCACTGGTCGGCCAGTACCTCGGCACCGTAAAAACCAATCAGGCGGCGGTCAACGACGCCAAGCTCAATCTCGAATTCACCAAGATCCGCGCACCGATTGCCGGTCGCGTCGGCCTGCGTCAGCTCGACGTCGGCAACCTCGTGGCGGCCAACGACACCACGTTCCTCGCGGTCATCACTCAGACCCAACCGATCAGCGTGGCCTTCACCCTGCCGGAAAACAGCCTGGAAACCGTGCTCGCCCGCTACCGCAGCGGCGCTAAACTGCCCGCCGAAGCCTGGGATCGTGGCGACACCAAGCTGCAAGCCACCGGTGTACTGCAAAGCCTCGACAACCAGATCGACGTGACTACCGGTACCCTGAAATTCAAGGCGCGCTACGAGAACCGCGATCAGTCGCTGTTCCCCAACCAGTTCGTCAACGTTCACTTGCTGGCTGACACCCTGAAAGGTGTGGTACTGGCTCCGTCGGCCGCGATCCAGTTCGGCACCAACGGCACCTTTGTCTACGCGCTGGACGGCGACAAGAAAGTCACCATCCGCCAGTTGAAGATTGGCGCCAGCGACGGCGAAAACACCGTGATCACCGAAGGCCTGGCCGCTGGCGATCGGGTGGTGCTGGAAGGCACCGATCGTCTGAAGGAAGGCAGCGAAGTGGAAGTGGTCAACGACAGCAAGGATGTACCGACCACCCCGACCGAACACCTGCAAGGCAAGTCCGCCGCCACCGCGCCTGGCGCCACCGTCACTGACAAGGCCAAGAAGGGCGCATGAACATTTCGCGTCTGTTCATCCTCCGCCCGGTCGCCACCACGTTGAGCATGCTGGCCATCGTGCTGGCCGGTCTGATCGCCTATCGCCTGCTGCCGGTTTCGGCCCTGCCGCAAGTCGACTATCCGACCATCCGGGTCATGACCCTGTATCCGGGCGCAAGTCCCGACGTGATGACCAGTGCCGTCACCGCGCCGCTTGAGCGCCAGTTCGGGCAGATGCCGGGCCTGACGCAAATGGCTTCGACCAGTTCCGGCGGCGCGTCGGTGCTGACCCTGCGTTTCAGCCTCGACATCAACATGGACGTCGCCGAACAGCAGGTGCAGGCCGCGATCAACGCCGCGACCAACCTGTTGCCGACCGACTTGCCGGCGCCGCCGGTCTACAACAAGGTCAACCCGGCGGACACCCCGGTGCTGACCCTGGCCATCACCTCGAAAACCATGCTGTTGCCCAAACTCAATGATCTGGTCGATACGCGCATGGCGCAGAAGATCGCTCAGATCAGCGGTGTCGGCATGGTCAGCATTGCCGGCGGCCAGCGTCAGGCGGTGCGGATCAAGGTCAACCCCGAGGCGCTCGCGGCCAACGGCCTGAACCTTTCGGACGTGCGCACGCTGATCAGTGCGTCCAACGTCAACCAGCCCAAGGGCAACTTCGACGGCCCGACCCGGGTGTCGATGCTCGACGCCAACGACCAGCTGACCTCGCCCAAGGATTACGCCAACCTGATCCTGGCCTACGCCAATGGCGCGCCGCTGCGGCTCAAGGATGTCGCGCAGATCGTGGACGGCGCCGAGAACGAGCGTCTGGCGGCGTGGGCCAACCAGAATCAGGCTGTTCTGCTGAACATTCAGCGTCAGCCGGGCGCCAACGTGATCGAAGTGGTCGACCGGATCAAGGCGCTGCTGCCGAGCATCACCGACAACCTGCCGGCCGGTCTCGACGTGGTCGTGCTGACCGACCGCACCCAGACCATCCGTGCTTCCGTCACCGACGTGCAACATGAACTGCTGATCGCCATCGCGCTGGTGGTGATGGTGACGTTCCTGTTCCTGCGGCGCGCCAGTGCCACGATCATTCCGTCGGTGGCCGTGCCGCTGTCGCTGATCGGTACATTCGGCGTGATGTACCTCGCCGGGTTTTCGGTCAACAACCTGACCTTGATGGCCCTGACCATCGCCACCGGTTTCGTGGTCGATGACGCGATCGTGATGCTGGAAAACATCGCGCGTTTCATCGAGGAGGGCGACAGCCCGATGCAGGCGGCGCTCAAGGGCGCGAAACAGATCGGTTTCACCCTGATTTCCCTGACCCTGTCGCTGATCGCGGTACTGATTCCGCTGCTGTTCATGGCCGACGTCGTGGGGCGGTTGTTCCGCGAATTCGCCATCACCCTGGCGGTGGCGATCCTGATTTCCCTGGTGGTCTCGCTGACCCTGACGCCGATGATGTGCGCGCGTCTGCTCAAACGTGAGCCGGAGCCGCACGAACAGGGCCGTTTCTACCGCGCCAGCGGTGCGTTCATCGACTGGATGATCGCCGCTTACGGGCGCAAGTTGCAGTGGGTGCTCAAGCACCAGCCGCTGACCCTGCTGGTGGCCATCGGCACCCTGGCCCTGACCGTGTTCCTTTATATGGTGGTGCCCAAGGGCTTCTTCCCGGTGCAGGACACCGGGGTGATCCAGGGCATTTCCGAAGCGCCGCAGTCGATTTCCTTCGCCGCCATGGGCGAGCGTCAGCAGGCGCTGGCCAAGGTGATTCTGGAAGATCCGGCGGTGGAAAGCCTGTCGTCCTACATCGGTGTCGACGGTGACAACGCCACGCTCAACAGCGGTCGGCTGCTGATCAACCTCAAGCCCCATGGCCAGCGTGATCTGACGGCGACCGAAGTAATTGCCCGCCTGCAACCGCAACTGGACAAGCTTGTCGGCATCCGCCTGTTCATGCAGCCGGTGCAGGACTTGACCATCGAAGACCGCGTCAGCCGTACTCAGTACCAGTTCAGCATGTCGTCGCCGGATTCCGAATTGCTCAGCCTGTGGAGCGGCCGTCTGGTCGAGGCCCTGGCCCAGCGTCCGGAGTTGACCGACGTTGCCAGTGACTTGCAGGACAAGGGCTTGCAGGTGTTCCTGGTGATCGACCGCGACGCCGCTTCACGGCTGGGCGTGTCGGTGTCGAACATCACCGATGCGCTGTACGACGCGTTCGGCCAACGGCAGATTTCGACCATATACACCCAGGCCAGCCAGTACCGCGTGGTGCTGCAGGCTCAGGCCGGGGAGAAGATCGGCCCGCAGGCGCTGGATCAGATTCACGTCAAGACCACCGATGGCGGGCAGGTGCGGTTGTCGAGTCTGGCCCACGTCGAGGAGCGGCAGGCGCAACTGGCGATCACCCACATCGGCCAGTTCCCGGCGGTGATGATGTCGTTCAACCTCGCGCCCGGCGTGGCGCTGGGGCATGCGGTGGACATCATCGAGCAGGTGCAGAAGGACATCGGCATGCCGATCGGCGTGCAGACCCAGTTCCAGGGCGCAGCCGAAGCGTTCCAGGCGTCGTTGTCGAGCACCTTGCTGCTGATTCTGGCGGCGGTGGTGACCATGTATATCGTGCTGGGCGTGCTTTACGAGAGCTACATTCACCCGATCACCATTCTGTCGACCTTGCCGTCGGCGGCGGTGGGGGCGTTGCTGGCGTTGCTGCTCAGTGGCAATGACCTGGGGATGATCGCGATCATCGGCATCATCCTGCTGATCGGTATCGTGAAGAAGAACGCGATCATGATGATCGACTTCGCCCTCGACGCTGAACGCACCCAGGGCATGGCGCCGGAGCAGGCGATCTATCAGGCGGCACTGTTGCGTTTCCGGCCGATTCTGATGACCACGCTGGCGGCACTGTTTGGTGCGGTGCCGTTGATGCTGGCCACCGGTTCCGGCGCTGAATTGCGTCAACCGCTGGGTCTGGTGATGGTCGGCGGGTTGCTGGTGAGTCAGGTGCTGACGCTGTTCACCACCCCGGTGATCTACCTGTACTTCGATCGTCTCGGCCGGCGCTGGGGCCGTGCTCCTTCGGCCGTGGAGCCGGTGGAACAGCCATGAACCTGTCCGGTCCCTTCATCAAGCGCCCGGTGGCGACCATGCTCCTGAGCCTGGCGATCATGCTGCTGGGCGGCGTGAGCTTTGGTCTGCTGCCGGTGTCGCCGCTGCCGCAAATGGATTTCCCGGTGATCGTGGTGCAGGCGAGCCTGCCCGGCGCCAGTCCGGAAGTCATGGCGTCCACCGTGGCCACGCCGCTGGAGCGTTCGTTCGGCGCCATCGCCGGCGTCAACACCATGAGCAGCCGCTCCAGCCAGGGCTCGACCCGGGTCATCCTGCAATTCGACCTCGACCGCGACATCAACGGCGCGGCGCGGGAAGTGCAGGCGGCGATCAACGCCTCTCGCAATCTGCTGCCGAGCGGGATGCGCAGCATGCCGACCTACAAGAAGGTCAACCCGTCGCAGGCACCGATCATGGTGCTGTCGCTGACCTCGGACGTACTGGAAAAGGGGCAGCTCTACGATCTGGCGTCGACCATTCTTTCCCAGAGCCTGTCCCAGGTGCAGGGCGTCGGCGAAGTGCAGATCGGCGGCAGCTCGTTGCCAGCGGTGCGTATCGAGCTCGAACCCCAGGCGCTGAACCAGTACGGCGTGGCCCTCGACGATGTGCGCAAGACCATCGCCGAAGCCAACGTGCGCCGGCCCAAGGGTTCGGTCGAGGACGACCAGCGTCTGTGGCAGATTCAGGCCAACGACCAGTTGGAGAAAGCCAAGGATTACGAATCGCTGATCATCCACTACAACGGCGGCGCGGCCCTGCGTCTGAAAGACGTGGCCAAGGTCAGCGACGGCGTGGAAGACCGCTACAACAGCGGTTTCTTCAACGATGACGCGGCGGTGCTGCTGGTAATCAACCGCCAGGCCGGTGCCAACATCATCGAGACGGTCAACGAGATCAAGGCGCAGTTGCCGGCGTTGCAGGCGGTGCTGCCGGCCAGCGTCAAACTGAACCTGGCGATGGATCGCTCACCGGTGATCAAGGCCACCCTGCACGAAGCGGAAATGACCCTGCTGATCGCCGTGGCACTGGTGATTCTGGTGGTGTTCCTGTTCCTCGGCAATTTCCGCGCGTCCCTGATTCCGACGTTGGCGGTGCCGGTGTCGCTGGTCGGCACCTTTGCGGTGATGTACCTCTACGGATTCTCGCTGAACAACCTGTCGCTGATGGCGCTGATTCTCGCCACCGGGCTGGTGGTGGACGACGCCATCGTGGTGCTGGAGAACATTTCCCGGCACATCGACGAAGGCGTCAAACCGATGAAGGCCGCGTACCTCGGGGCCAAGGAAGTCGGGTTTACCTTGCTGTCGATGAACGTCTCGCTGGTGGCGGTGTTCCTGTCGATCCTGTTCATGGGCGGGATCATCGAAAGCCTGTTCCGCGAGTTTTCCATCACCCTGGCCGCGGCCATCGTGGTGTCGCTGGTGGTTTCCCTGACGCTGACCCCGATGCTCTGCGCCCGCTGGCTCAAACCTCATATACCGGGCGAGGAAAACCGCCTGCAACGCTGGAGCCGCCGCACCAACGACTGGATGGTCGGCAAGTACGCCACCAGCCTCGACTGGGTGTTGCGCCACCGTCGCCTGACATTACTGAGCCTGATCATTACCGTCGGGGTCAACGTCGCTCTCTATGTGGTGGTGCCGAAAACCTTCATGCCGCAGCAGGACACCGGCCAGTTGATCGGTTTCGTGCGCGGTGACGACGGTCTGTCGTTCAGCGTGATGCAGCCGAAAATGGAAGTCTTCCGCCGTGCCGTGCTCAAGGACGAAGCGGTCGAGAGTGTGGCCGGGTTCATCGGTGGCACCAACGGCACCAACAACGCGTTCATGCTGGTACGCCTGAAGCCGATCAAGGAACGCAACCTGTCGGCGCAGAAAGTCATCGAGCGCCTGCGCAAGGAAATGCCCAAGGTGGCCGGTGCGCAGTTGATGCTGATGGCCGACCAGGACCTGCAATTCGGCGGCGGGCGCGAGCAGACCACTTCGCAGTACAGCTACATCCTGCAAAGTGGTGATCTGGGCGCCTTGCGCGAGTGGTACCCGAAAGTGGTCACCGCGCTGCGGGCCTTGCCCGAGCTGACCGCCATCGACGCCCGCGAAGGCGCGGGTGCGCAACAGGTGACACTGATCGTCGACCGCGATCAGGCCAAGCGCCTGGGCGTGGACATGGAAATGGTCACGGCGGTGCTCAACAACGCCTACAGCCAGCGGCAGATTTCCACGATCTACGACAGCCTCAACCAATATCAGGTGGTGATGGAGGTCAATCCGAAATACGCCCAGGACCCGGTGACGCTCAAGCAGGTTCAGGTGATCACCGCCGATGGCGCGCGGATTCCTCTGTCGACCTTCGCTCATTACGAAAACAGCCTGGAAGACGACCGGGTCAGCCACGAAGGCCAGTTCGCCTCCGAGAGCATTTCCTTCGACATGGCCGAAGGCGTGACAGTGGAGCAGGGCAGCGCCGCCATCGAGCGGGCGATTGCCAAACTTGGCCTGCCGGAAGACGTGATCGTGAAAATGGCCGGCACCGCCGATGCGTTCGCCGCCACCCAGAAGAGCCAGCCGTTCATGATCCTTGGCGCGCTGCTGGCGGTGTATCTGGTGCTGGGCGTGCTGTATGAAAGTTACATTCACCCGCTGACAATTCTGTCGACGCTGCCGTCGGCCGGGGTCGGTGCCTTGCTGTCGATCTACGTGCTGGGCGGCGAGTTCAGCCTGATCTCGCTGCTCGGGTTGTTCCTGCTGATCGGCGTGGTGAAGAAGAACGCGATCCTGATGATCGACCTGGCGCTGCAACTGGAGCGTCATCAGGGCATGGCGCCGCTGGAGTCGATCCGCAGCGCCTGTCTGCAACGCTTGCGGCCGATCCTGATGACCACGCTGGCAGCGATCCTCGGCGCCTTGCCGTTGCTGCTCAGCCGGGCCGAAGGCGCGGAAATGCGCCAGCCGCTGGGCCTGACCATCATCGGCGGGCTGGTCTTCAGCCAGGTGCTGACCCTTTACACCACGCCTGTGGTTTACCTCTATCTCGACAAGCTGCGCCATCGTTTCAACAAATGGCGTGGCGTGCGCACCGATGCTGCTCTGGAAACTCCGCTATGACTGACCGTTCGCTTATCAATCTGGCTACCGCTCGCGGCTCGCGTCTGCTGAGCCTGTCCCTGTGCGTGGCGATGCTCAGTGCCTGCGCCGTCGGCCCGGACTACCAGCGCCCGCAGACCGCCGAAATCGCCCAGTACAAGGAAGCCGAAGGCTGGCGTCAGGCCAACCCGAGCGATTCACTGGCACGCGGTGCCTGGTGGGAGCTGTATGGCGACCGTCAGCTCAACGAGCTGATCGAGAAACTCAACAGTTCCAACCAGACGGTCGCCCAGTCCGAAGCGCAGTACCGTCAGGCCCAGGCCTTGGTGCGCAGCGCGCGCGGGGCGTTTTACCCGAGCGTTGATCTGAGCGCCGGCAAGACCCGTTCCAGCCAGGGCACCGGCAGCAGCAGTTCGAGCCTGAGCAGTTCCTCCAGCGGTATTCGTGATACTTACAACGCGCAACTGGGCGTGAGTTGGGAGGCGGATGTCTGGGGCAAATTGCGTCGTGGCCTGGAAGCCAATGAGGCCAGCGCCCAGGCGAGCTACGCCGATTTGGCGGCGATGCGTTTGAGCCAGCAATCCGAGCTGGTGCAGAACTACCTGCAGCTGCGGGTGATCGATCAGCAGAAACGTCTGCTCGAATCGACAGTGGCGGCCTATGAGCGCTCGCTGAAAATGACCATGAACCAGTACAACGCCGGGGTTTCCGGGCGTGATGCGGTAGCGCAGGCGCAGACCCAGCTGAAAACCACCCAGGGCGATCTGGTGGACCTGATCTGGCAACGGGCGCAGTTCGAAAACGCCATCGCGGTACTGACCGGCCAGCTGCCCGCCGAATTCAACATTGCCGAAACCCAGGACATTCCCAAGCTGCCGCAAATCCCGCTGAGCCTGCCGTCGCAGTTGCTGGAGCGCCGACCGGACATCGCCTCGGCCGAGCGTTCGGTGATCGCTGCCAACGCCAACATCGGCGTGGCCAAGGCTGCGTACTACCCGGACTTCAGCCTGAGCATGAGCGGCGGCTACAGCAGCAGTACGTCGCAGAACCTGATCAGCCTGCCGAACCGCTTCTGGTCGGTGGGGCCGAAAATGACCTTGC
Organism: Pseudomonas aphyarum; assembly: GCF_028657055.1. Taxonomy (NCBI): domain Bacteria; kingdom Pseudomonadati; phylum Pseudomonadota; class Gammaproteobacteria; order Pseudomonadales; family Pseudomonadaceae; genus Pseudomonas; species Pseudomonas aphyarum. Next base: position 16,035 of record NZ_JAMDGS010000001.1, on the reverse strand, counting down.
CGCTGTTCGACGGCGGCATCCGCTCGGCCGAAGTCGATCGCACCGAAGCGGTGTACGACCAGACCGTCGCCAAATACCGTCAGACCGTGCTCGACGGTTTCCGCGAAGTGGAAAACTATCTGGTGCAGTTGAAGGTGTACGAGGACGAAGCGGCCGTACGCCAGGAAGCCCTCGATGCGGCACGGGATTCGTTGCGTCTGACTGAAAACCAGTACAAGGCCGGCGTGATTGCTTATCTCGATGTGGTGGTGGTGCAGGCGACGGCGCTGAGCAATGAACGCACTGTCCTGAATATCCTGCAGAGCCGTTTGATTGCCAGTGTGCAGTTGATCGCGGCGCTGGGCGGTGGTTGGGACGGGCAGCTGGAAACCACTGATAACCGCTGAAACAGAGCCGGTAACGATCTTCTCAAGACCCTGAATTAGAGCCTTGTCAGACGATCAAACAAGCGTTTCATCGGGTTGATGGCCATTTGATTACTTTGTCAGTGCGTTCTTCTGTGCAATCAGTACAATCGGCGCATTTGGCCCCGCTGAGAACGGACGCAGTACGGCGGGGTGGTCACGAGAATTCTCATGCTCATCGGTAGCTATTCCTTCACGCTGGTTTTCATTTCGCTGTGTGTGGCGATCCTCGCTTCCTACACCGCGCTCGATCTCACCGGGCGCATTGCCACTGCCAAGGGCCGCGCCGTGCATTTATGGACGGCCGGCGGGGCGTTTGCCATGGGCATCGGCGTCTGGTCGATGCACTTCATTGGCATGCTGGCGTTCAAGCTGCCGATCAGCCTCGGTTACGACATTTCGATCACAGCGCTCTCATTGCTGATCGCCGTGCTGTCCTGCGGTTTTGCCCTGTGGCTGGTCAGCCAGCCGAAACTGCCGGCCTGGCAACTGGCCTTTGGCGCATTGATCATGGGCGCCGGCATCAGCGCGATGCATTACACCGGCATGGCCGCGATGCGCATGCAACCGGGCATCGACTACGATCCGACACTGTTCGGCGCCTCGCTGTTGATCGCCGTTGGCGCTTCGGCGGCAGCGTTGTGGATCGCCTTTCGTCTGCGTCAGCAGTCACCTTACGTGCGGTTGTTCCGTGCCGGGGCGGCGATTGTCATGGGCGTGGCGATTGTCGGCATGCATTACACCGGCATGGCGGCGGCGCGGTTTCCCGACGGCAGTTTTTGCGGTGCGGCACTCAGCGGCCTCAACGGCAACGGCCTCGACAATCTGGTGCTGATCACCACGCTGGCGGTACTGGCCATCGCGTTGCTGACCTCGATTCTCGACGCGCGCCTCGAAGCCCGCACCGCTGATCTCGCCCATTCGTTGACCGTGGCCAACCGCGAACTCACCCAACTGGCGCTGCACGACACCCTGACCGGCCTGCCGAACCGCATGTTGCTGGACGACCGGATCAATCAGGCGATGAAAAAGGTCAACGAGCAGGGCGGTTGCTTTGCTTTGATGTTCATCGATCTGGACGGCTTCAAACCGGTCAACGATGCTTTTGGTCACCACATGGGCGACCAGTTGCTGCGCGAAGTGGCGGTGCGCTTGCGTGAAGATTTGCGCAGCCTGGATACCCTGGCGCGGATCGGCGGCGATGAATTTGTCCTGCTGGTGCGCCTGACCGAACCCAACGATGCGCTGGGCCTGGCGGCGCGTCAGGTCGGCCTGATCGCGCAGTCGTTCCGGGTCGCCGAACATGAGCTGCAGATTTCCGCCAGCGTCGGCATCGCCCTGTACCCGGGCAACGGCCAGAGCGCCCAGGAACTGCTGATGAACGCCGACGCCGCGATGTACCACGCCAAGGGCGGCGGCAAGAACGGCTACAGCTTCTTCGACGCCTCGATGAACAGCAACGCGCGCAAACAACTGCAACTGTTGCAGGACTTGCGGGCGGCGCTGGAACACAGCGAGTTCAGCCTGCATTACCAACCCAAATTCCATGCGGCCGATGGTCGTCCGGTGGGTGCCGAAGCCTTGTTGCGCTGGGAACATCCGACCCACGGCATGCTGATGCCGGACAAGTTCATCGATCTGGCGGAGAAGACCGGGCTGATCATTCCGATTGGCGAGTGGGTGCTCAACGAAGCCTGCCGGCAGATGCGCGAGTGGTATGTGTTGGGTTACACCGACTGGCGGATTGCGGTGAACCTGTCGGCGTTGCAGTTCTGCCATTCAGGGCTGGTGCGCAGCGTGGCCAAGGCCCTGGCAACGCACCATTTGCCAGCCAACAGCCTGACCCTGGAAATCACCGAAACCACCGCCATGAGCGACGCCGACGCGAGCATGACGGTGCTGCAGGAGCTGTCCGACATGGGCGTCGACCTGTCCATCGACGACTTCGGCACTGGTTATTCGAGCCTGATGTACCTCAAGCGTCTGCCGGCCAACGAGCTGAAGATCGATCGCGGTTTCGTCCGCGATCTGGAACACGACAGCGATGACGCGGCTATCGTCTCGGCGATCGTTGCCCTCGGTCAGGCGCTGGGGCTGCGCATCGTGGCTGAAGGTGTGGAGACCGATTCGCAGCAGGATTTCCTGACGCAACTGGGCTGCGATTCGCTGCAAGGTTATCTGCTCGGTCACCCGATGCCGGCGGATCGCTTCCTGCAGGACATCGTGCGCGGCAAACCATTGGCGGTGAGCTGAGTCACTAATCGCAGGTCATGCAAAACCCTGCAATGACGGTTATTCTTGCCCCGACTGTTACGTGTGCATCGGGGGAAAGGCCAGCATGGATAAAGTCATTGTGATCACCGGCGGCGGTCGTGGAATCGGCGCCGCCACTGCGTTGTTGGCTGCCGAGCAAGGCTACCGGATCTGCATCAATTACCAGACGGACGAACAGGCGGCGCACCACGTGCTCGATCAGGTGCGTGAGCGCGGGGCAACGGCCATCGCCGTGCGTGCCGACGTCAGTATCGAAGACGAAGTGATCGCGCTGTTTCAGCGGGTCGATAGCGAACTGGGCCGCGTCACCGCCTTGGTGAACAACGCCGGCACCGTGGGGCAAAAGTCCCGGGTCGACGAAATGTCCGAATTCCGCATCCTCAAAATCATGAAAACCAACGTCCTGGCGCCGATCCTCTGCGCCAAGCACGCGATCCTGCGCATGTCGCCCAAACACGGCGGGCAGGGTGGCAGCATCGTCAACGTCTCTTCGGTCGCCGCGCGGTTGGGCTCGCCCAATGAGTACGTCGATTACGCCGCGTCCAAAGGCGCGCTGGATACGTTTACCATCGGCCTGTCCAAGGAAGTGGCGGGCGAGGGGATTCGGGTGAACGCAGTGCGTCCGGGTTACATCTATACCGATTTCCATGCGTTGAGCGGCGATCCGGATCGGGTCAGCAAGCTGGAGTCGGCGATTCCGATGGCCCGGGGCGGGCGGCCGGATGAAGTGGCGGAGGCGATTGTTTGGTTGTTGTCGGACAAGGCTTCGTATGCGACCGGGACCTTTGTCGATCTCGGCGGCGGGCGTTAACTCCTGAAAGTTGTGTTGCCCGTTCTGGCCTCATCGCTGGCAAGCCAGCTCCCACAGTGATTGATGTGAACCGCAGTTTTTGTGAACGACGGTGAACCCTGTGGGAGCTGGCTTGCCAGCGATAGCGCCAGTGCAATCGACATCGATTGGTCAGAACGACCGCACAATCCGCCCCAACGTTTCCATCGCTTTCTCCGCATCCTCGGTCCACGGGCTGCCGTAGTTCAAACGGATGCAATTGCGAAAGCGCTGAGTCGGCGAAAAAATCGGCCCCGGCGCAATGCTGATGCCCTGCGCCAGCGCCATCTGAAACAACTTCAACGAATCCATCTGCGGTGGCAGTTCCAGCCAAAGGAAGTAACCGCCGGCCGGTTGGCTGACGCGCGTCTGCGCCGGGAAATAACGGGCGATGGCGGCTAGCATCGCGCTTTGCTGTTCTTCCAGGGCGTAGCGCAGTTTGCGCAGGTGGCGGTCGTAGCCGCCGTGTTGCAGGTAGTCGGCGATGGCTGCTTGGGCCGGCATTGAGGCGCACAGCGAGGTCATCAGTTTCAGTCGTTCGATCTTTTGCGCGTAGCGGCCGGCGGCGACCCAGCCGATGCGGTAGCCGGGGGCCAGGCTCTTGGCGAACGAGCCGCAATGCATTACCAGACCTTCGGTGTCGAAGGCCTTGGCCGGTTTCGGCGCCTGCTGGCCGTAATAGAGTTCGGCGTAGACGTCGTCTTCGATCAGCGGCACCTGATGCTGTTTCAGCAGTTCCACCAGCTCCTGTTTCTTGGCCTCGGGCATGGTCGCGCCCATCGGGTTCTGGAAACTGGTCATGCACCAGCAGGCCTTGATCGGATGCCGCTCGAGCGTCTGGGCGAGCACGCCGAGGTCGATACCGTCGCGTGGGTGCACGGGGATTTCCACGGCTTTGAGTTTCAGGCGTTCCAGCACTTGCAGGCTGGCGTAGAACGCCGGGGCTTCGATGGCCACCAGATCACCGGGTTCGGTCACGGCTTGCAGGCACAGGTTCAGCGCTTCGAGGGCGCCGTTGGTGATCAGCAGTTCTTCCATCGGCAGCATCAGCCCGCCGACCATGTAGCGCAGGGCGATCTGCCGGCGCAGTTGCGGGTTGCCCGGCGACATGTCGGTGACCACCATGCGCGGGTCCATTTCCCGGGCGGCGCTGGCCAGTGACCGGGACAGACGTTGCAGGGGGAACAGGGTCGGGCTGGGGAATGCCGAGCCGAAGGGTACGGTGCTGGGGTCTTTGATTGACTCGAGTACCGAGAACACCAGCTCGCTGACGTCGACCTTGGTGGACTCGTTGACCTGGCTGCTGATCACTGGCTCCGAGAACGGGCTCGGGGCGTGGGTGTTGACGAAGTAGCCGGAGCGCGGACGGGCGCGGATCAGGCCGCGGCGTTCCAGCAGGTAATACGCCTGGAATACCGTGGACGGGCTGACGCCGTAAGTCTGGCTCGCGTAGCGCACCGACGGCACCCGCTGACCGGGGCCGAGGACGCCGGAGCGGATCAGTTCAGCGATGTCGTCGGCGAATTTTTCGTAGCGTTTCATCGGGGGCCTTGGTGCGTGGTGTTTGATGTTTTTGTGGTGGGTCAGTGGCATCAGCCCTCACCCTAGCCCTCTCCCGGAGGGAGAGGGGACTGATCGGGGGATGCTGCAGAGTTACATCGACCTGATCGTGCTGCTGTGAATCCATAATCGACCCGGTTTTTCAGGTCGATGTGTAGCGCGAGACATCGCAGCCGGCTCCCTCTCTTGGAGGGAGAGGGGACTGATCGTGGGATGCTTCAGAGTTACATCGACCTGATCGTGCTGCTGTGAATCCATAATCGACTCGGTATTTCAGGTCGATGTATAACGCCAGACATCGCGGTCGGCTCCCTCTCCCTCCGGGAGAGGGCTGGGGTGAGGGCCAATCGCACTGACACACCACAACCCTTGGAACCGCCGCCATCTTAAAGCCTCACCGATTCATCGGCGCAACAAACCGGCTCTTCGCCACGCTATAAATCTCTGGCTCATCACTGTCGGCAATCTTGAAACTCAAGGTCTGCGAGCTGCTGGCCGCACGTTCCGTGGTCATTGCCACCGACACCGGCACATCGACAATTTCGCCCGGTGCCAGGCTCAGTTCGGTCTTGCCTTGCAGCTGGAAGCCTTCACCGTCGACCAACGTCAGGTTGTAGTCCTGGCGCTGCTGGGTCTTGTTGATGACCTTGAGGGTGTAGATGTTTTCAATCTGGCCCTGACCGTTCTCACGGAACAGGCCACGATCCTTGGTCACGTCCAGCGACACCATCGGCCGTTCGACCAACGCCAGGGCGAGGGCGCCTATCATCACCACCAGCACCGCGACGTAGCCGATCAGTCTCGGGCGCAGCAGATGCGTCTTGCCACCCTGCAACTCACGCTCGGAGGTATAGCGAATCAGGCCTCGGGCGTAATTCATCTTGTCCATGATCGAGTCGCAGGCATCGATGCACGCCGCGCAGCCGATGCATTCCATTTGCAGGCCGTCGCGGATGTCGATACCGGTCGGGCAGACCTGCACGCACAACTGGCAGTCGATGCAATCACCGAGGCCGGCTTCGGCCGGTTTCACCTCGCGTTTGCGCGGGCCACGGTTTTCGCCACGGGCCACGTCGTAGGAAATCGCCAGCGTGTCCTTGTCGAACATCACGCTCTGGAATCGCGCATACGGGCACATGTGCATGCACACTGCCTCACGCAGCCAGCCGGCATTGATGTAAGTGGCGGCGGTAAAGAACAGCACCCAGAACAGGCTGACACCGCCGATCTGCAAGGTCAGCAGCTCTTCGGCCAGCGGACGGATCGGGGTGAAGTAGCCGACAAAGGTCAGACCAGTCAGCACGCTGATCGCCAGCCACAGCGTGTGCTTGGCCGCACGCCGCGCCAGTTTGTTCAAGCTCCAGGGCGCCGCTTGCAGCTTGATCCGCTGATTGCGTTCGCCTTCGGTGATCTTCTCGCACCACATGAAGATCCACGTCCACGAGCTCTGCGGGCAGGTGTAACCACACCAGACCCGGCCGGCGAACACGGTAATCGCGAACAGGCCGAACGCGGCGATGATCAGCAGCGCCGACAGCAGAATGAAATCCTGCGGCCAGAAGGTCGCGCCAAAGATGTGGAACTTGCTTTCGGAAAGGTCCCAGAGCACCGCCTGACGTCCGCCCCAGTTCAGCCATACCGTGCCGAAAAACAACAGGAACAGAAACCCCGCGCCGCTCATGCGCAAGGTGCGGAACAGGCCGGTGAAGCTGCGGGTGAAAATCTGGTTGTCGCTGGTGGCGTGTTTCGCCTTCATTGGGCGCGCCGGTACTTTTTTTATCTGGGGAGATGCTTCTACGGTTCGGACGGGGATTCGTTCGCTCATGGTCGTTCGCTCATCAGCCTCCATCAGGCCAGGGAACTATGAGCGCCGATCTGTTTGCATAACAGACTCAGGTATTTCAATAAAAAGCGTATCAGATGGGTTTTGTGGCAAAGCCTGCGACAACTTGAAGCAGCCCGCAGGTCAAGGCGCAGATGCCTATCCCAGACGCCTGCGCCGGTTGTTGATCGAGGTCAGTCAAATCACCGAATCACTGTCGTCGGCCTTCAGGTGTTTGCGTCCATCCCGGGCGCCTGCGACGGTCAATGCATCAGCTTCGGCCTCGGTGACGTAGATGCGCCGTCCTTCCACTTCGACGAACGACATGGCTTTTTCGCTATCTGTCCTGACTTCCAGCGTGTCGCAGATCCGAATCTCTTCACCATTTTCAACGGTAAAAAAACAGACTTTCGATTCCGGATTGCTTTCATCGATACGAAGGGGCATGGGGCTGTCCTTTTTCACAGGGGATCTGAACAGTTAGGGTGCGCGGTTTTGCAGATCGTTCTACGCAACCGATTAATGGTCGGTGCTGTCCACCCTCTATGACCTCCTGATAAGGACTGCACGATGAACGCCTGGTGGCATGAAGTGTGGGAAACCCTGCAAGCGGAGTTCGCCGACATCGGCGATGCATCGCAGCTGACGCGAATCACCGTGCGCCTGCTGATGGCAGCGATATTGGGCGGAATTCTCGGATTCGAGCGCGAACACAAGGGCAAGGCCGCCGGGGTGCGAACGCACATGCTGGTGGCGCTTGGTGCGGCGCTGTTCGTGCTGGTGCCGCAATTGTCCGGTTCCCAAGCCGACGCGATGAGCCGGGTGGTGCAGGGCGTGATTGCCGGGATCGGCTTTCTCGGCGCCGGCACCATCCTCAAGAACCACGAAGGTGACGAAGGCCACGTCAAAGGCCTGACCACCGCCGCCGGTTTGTGGATGACCGCCGCCATCGGCGTCGCGGCCGGTCTGGGCCGCGAGGCGACGGCAGTGCTCAGTACGTTGCTGGCGTTGGGGATTTTCAGCGTGATGCCGAGGATCGTGAAAATCTTTGAAAAAGATAATGACGATCCTCGTTGATCAAACGATCACCGGCGGCATGGTCGTCGGTGGTTCTTCCTTGGGCGGTGGCGTGGTGCCAGGCGGTTCCTGTTCGGGGAACGGCTGCGGCTCGGTCTCGGGCAGGACCGGTTTGTCGATGTTCGGATCAGGTGTTTCGGCCGGAATCGGAATTGTCATCGGGTGAACCTCCGTGTGGCACTTGGCGTGGGAAGTGCTTAAGTGGGTTGACCACTTCACTGCGAAATCGATCCGATTTTGTGGCGGGGCAAATCCCTGTGAACTTTTCCCGGTATGGGTCGCTCGGAACCTGAGAGAGTTCATCGCCGGGCGCAGGCCCGGTCGTGACCGCCAAACAGGCAAACGAGCGTCCTTGGGGCGTTAAGGAGAGATGCTCAATGACTGCTGAAAAACCCTCCGAACTGAGCTACAACCCGCACATGCCGCTGTCGCAGGCCTTGCTGCTGCCGCGCATCGTCATTGAAAACACCGCGCCGACCCTCGACGGCGGACAGTTTGCCGTCAAGGCGATTGCCGGCCGGGAGATCGTGGTCACCAGCAAGGTGTTTGCCGACGGTCACGACAAGCTGGCGGTGCGCATTCGCTGGCGCGAAGAGGGCGATGAGACCTGGCAGACCGAAGTCATGAGCGATCAGGGCAACAACGGCTGGCGCGGCGTATTTCAGCCGCAACGCATGGGCCGCTATCTGTTCCTGATCGAAGCGTGGATCGACCAGTTCGCCAGTTTTCAGTACGAACTGGAGAAGAAACACACCGCCGCCGTCCCGGTCAGCCTCGAGCTGCAAGAGGGGCGCACCATGGTGCAGCAGGCCGCCGAGCGCAGCGAAGGTCAGTTGAGCGAACAACTGGCCGGCTTGCATCACGAATTGTCCGGCCTGCTCGAAACCGAGCAGGTCGCGTTGTTTCTGCACTCGCGCAGTGCGCAACTGATGGCCGAGGCCGATCATCGCGCCTATCTGAGCCTCAGCCCGGAATTCCCGGTGGACGTCGAGCGCGAACTGGCGGAATTCGCCAGCTGGTATGAACTGTTTCCCCGCTCGATCACTGACGATCCCGCCCGCCACGGCACCTTCAATGACGTGCACTCGCGCCTGCCGATGATTCAGGACATGGGCTTCGACGTGTTGTACTTCACGCCGATCCACCCGATTGGCCGCAGCCATCGCAAAGGTCGCAACAATTCCTTGACCGCCGGCCCGGATGATCCTGGCAGCCCGTATGCGATCGGCAGCGAGGAGGGTGGCCACGAAGCGATTCACTCACAGCTCGGCACCCGCGAGGACTTCCGCCGGCTGGTGGCTGCTGCCGCTGACCATGGTCTGGAAATCGCCCTCGACTTCGCGATCCAGTGTTCCCAGGATCACCCGTGGCTCAAGCAGCATCCGGGCTGGTTCAACTGGCGGCCGGACGGCACGATCAAATACGCGGAGAACCCGCCGAAGAAATACCAGGACATCGTCAACGTCGACTTCTATGCGCCGGAAGCGATTCCGAGCCTGTGGGTCGAGCTGCGCGACATCGTGGTCGGCTGGGTGCAGGAGGGCGTGAAGATCTTTCGCGTCGATAACCCGCACACCAAGCCGCTGCCGTTCTGGCAATGGCTGATCGCCGACGTGCGCACGCTTTACCCGGAAGTGATCTTCCTCGCCGAGGCCTTCACCACCCCGGCGATGATGGCGCGGCTGGGCAAGGTCGGTTACACCCAGAGCTACACCTATTTCACCTGGCGCAACACCAAGGCCGAACTGGCGACCTATTTCAGCGAACTCAATGAATCGCCGTGGCGCGAGTGCTACCGGCCGAATTTCTTCGTCAACACGCCGGACATCAACCCGGCGTTCCTGCATGAATCGGGACGTCCCGGATTTCTCATCCGCGCGGCGCTGGCAACCATGGGTTCGGGCCTGTGGGGCATGTATTCGGGGTTCGAACTGTGCGAATCGGCGCCGGTGCCGGGCAAGGAGGAATACCTCGATTCCGAGAAGTACGAGATCCGCGTCCGCGACTTCAACCAGCCCGGCAACATCATTGCCGAGATCGCCCAGCTCAACCGCATCCGCCGCCAGAACCCGGCGCTGCACAGCCATCTGGGCCTGAAGATCTACAACGCCTGGAACGACAACATTCTGTATTTCGGCAAGCGCAGCGCGGACGGCAGCAACTTCATTCTGGTGGCCGTCAGCCTCGATCCGCATAACGTGCAGGAGGCGAATTTCGAGCTGCCGCTGTGGGAAATGGGCCTGCCGGACGATGCCACCACCCACGGCGAAGACCTGATGAACGGCCATCGCTGGGACTGGCACGGCAAGTACCAGTTCATGCGGATCGACCCGGCTTACCAGCCGTTCGGAATCTGGCGGATCACCGCCGCTTGAGCTTTTGAAATCAGCCCCTGTGGCGAGGGCATCAGCGAATTGAACAGGAGTTTCACATGGCGAAGAAACCCAAGTCAGCCACCTTCATCAAGGATCCGCTCTGGTACAAGGACGCGGTTATCTATCAAGTTCACGTTAAATCCTTTTTCGACTCCAACAACGACGGGATCGGCGACTTTCCCGGCCTGATCGCCAAACTCGACTACATCGCCGAACTCGGCGTCAATACCATCTGGCTGTTGCCGTTCTACCCCTCGCCACGCCGTGACGACGGTTACGACATTGCCGAATACCGTGGCGTACACAGCGATTACGGGACGATGGCCGATGCCAAGCGATTCATTGCCGAAGCGCACAAGCGTGGGTTGCGGGTGATCACTGAGCTGGTCATCAACCACACCTCGGATCAGCACCCGTGGTTCCAGCGGGCGCGCAAGGCCAAGCCCGGCTCGGCGGCGCGGGACTTCTACGTGTGGTCGGATGACGACCAGAAATACGACGGCACCCGGATCATTTTCCTCGACACCGAAAAGTCCAACTGGACCTGGGACCCGGTGGCCGGCCAGTATTTCTGGCACCGCTTCTATTCGCACCAGCCAGACCTCAATTTCGACAACCCGCAAGTCATGAAAGCCGTGCTGTCGGTGATGCGTTACTGGCTGGACATGGGCATCGATGGCCTGCGCCTGGACGCGATTCCGTACCTGATCGAGCGTGACGGCACCAACAACGAAAACCTTCCGGAAACCCACGACGTCCTCAAGCAGATCCGCGCCGAAATCGATGCCAACTACCCGGATCGCATGCTGTTGGCCGAAGCCAATCAATGGCCGGAAGACACCCAGCTGTACTTCGGTGACACCGACGCCGAGGGCGTGAATGGTGATGAATGCCACATGGCGTTCCATTTCCCGCTGATGCCGCGCATGTACATGGCGCTGGCCCAGGAGGATCGCTTCCCGATCACCGACATCCTGCGCCAGACCCCGGAGATTCCGGCCAATTGCCAATGGGCGATCTTCCTGCGCAACCACGATGAACTGACGCTGGAGATGGTCACCGACAAGGAACGCGACTACCTGTGGAATTACTACGCCGCCGACCGTCGCGCGCGGATCAACCTCGGCATCCGCCGGCGTCTGGCACCGTTGATGGAGCGCGACCGCCGGCGCATCGAATTGCTCAACAGCCTGCTGCTGTCGATGCCCGGCACGCCGACCCTGTATTACGGCGATGAAATCGGCATGGGCGACAACATCTACCTCGGCGACCGCGACGGCGTGCGTACGCCGATGCAATGGTCGATCGACCGCAACGGCGGATTCTCCCGCGCCGACCCGGCCAGTCTGGTGCTGCCGCCGATCATGGACCCGCAATACGGCTATCAGTCGGTCAACGTCGAAACCCAGGCCGGCGATCCGCATTCGCTGCTGAATTGGACCCGGCGCCTGCTGACCGTGCGCAAGCAATCCAAGGCATTCGGTCGCGGCACCTTGAAGATGCTGTCGCCGGCCAACCGTCGCGTGCTGGCCTACACCCGCGAATACACCGGACCGGACGGCAAGCATGAAACGATTCTGTGCGTGGCCAACGTGTCGCGCAGCGCACAAGCGGTGGAGCTCGACCTGTCGGCCTACGTCGGCATGGTGCCGGTGGAGATGCTCGGCGGTAACGCGTTCCCACCCATCGGCCAGTTGAGTTTCCTGCTGACCTTGCCGCCTTACGGCTTCTACTGGTTCGGCCTGGCGGCGGAAAACCAGATGCCGAGCTGGCACGTCGAGCCGGCGCAGAGCCTGCCGGACTTCACCACGCTGGTGCTGAAAAAGCGCATGGAAGAACTGCTCGAAGCGCCGTCCCGCGCCACCCTCGAACAGGCGATCCTGCCGAACTGGCTGCAGAACCGCCGCTGGTTCGCCGGCAAGGACGCCGCCATCGACCAGGTGAAGCTGGCCTACGGCGTGCGCTTCGGCGACGCGCAGCATCCGGTGCTGTTCAGCGAAATCGAAGTGCAGAGCGGCGGGCAGACCAGCCGTTATCAATTGCCGTTCGGCTTCATTGCCGAAGATCAGGTCGGGCCGGCGTTGCCGCAGCAACTGGCCTTGGCGCGAGTGCGCCGGGTGCGTCAGGTCGGGTTGATCACCGATGCCTTCAGTCTTGAAGCGTTCATTCGCGCGGTGTTGCAAGGCATGCAGGGCGGTACGGTGCTGGAATCCAGTGAGGGCGAGATCCGTTTCGAGGCGACGCCACAACTGGAAAAACTCGGCCTCGGTGCGGAGTCCGAAGTGCGCTATCTGTCCGCCGAGCAATCCAACAGTTCGGTGGTGATCGGCAACAGTCTGGTGCTCAAGCTGATTCGAAAAGTCGCTTCCGGCGTACACCCGGAACTGGAGATGAGTGCTTACCTGACGGCGGCCGGATTTGCCAATATCTCCCCGCTGCTCGGCTCGGTGATTCGCCGCGACGGTAAGGGCGAAGACAACCTACTGATGATTGCGCAGGGTTATCTGAGCAATCAGGGCGACGCCTGGGAATGGACGCAGAACAACCTCGAACGGGCGCTGCGTGACGAACTGGCCGACGCTGTTTCCGAACAGGCGCAGCACTACAACGCCTTGGGTGAACTGAAGGATTTCGCCGGCATGCTCGGCCAGCGTCTGGGGGAAATGCATCAGGTGCTGGCAGCGCCGAGCGACAACAAGGACTTCGCGCCGCAGGTCAGTTCGGCCAAGGATGCGCAGGCGACGGGCAAGGATGTCGTGGCGCAGGTCGAGCATGCGTTGAAGTTGCTCAAGCAGCATCAGGGCGAACTCGATGCGGCGGATCAGAAGCTTGTTGCTCGGTTGCTCGACAACAAGAAAACCATTCTTGCCCACGTGCAGGAACTGGCCAGGCAATCCGCTGGCGGCTTGCGGATCCGCGTCCACGGCGATCTGCATTTGGGACAAGTGCTGGTGATCAAGGGCGACGCCTACCTGATCGACTTCGAAGGCGAACCGGCGCGGCCACTGGCCGAGCGCCGAGGCAAGCACAGTCCGTACAAGGACGTCAGTGGGGTGCTGCGCTCCTTCGATTACGCCGCCGCCATGGCCCTGAATGTGCACAACGTCGACAACAGCCCCGAGGCCGAAGCCGCGCGTCGGCGGGTTACGGAGCGTTACCTGCGTGAGGCCCGGGAAGCATTTCTCCAGGCATATCGCCAAGCGGCAGCTAGTCTTGATCATGCTTGGCAAGATCCTGAAGGTGCCGACGCCGCACTGGCGTTGTTCGGTCTGGAGAAAGCGGCCTACGAAGTGGCCTATGAAGCCGAAAATCGCCCCACCTGGCTGCCCGTGCCGCTGCACGGTCTGTATGGGTTATTGACGGGGCTCAAACCCTTTTCCGATCTTGGTGGAGAGTAGTCATGAGTTTCTCGAACAAGGAACAGGGTCACGTTAACGAACGATTGCTGCCCAGGGCGAAGGACATCGATGCCCTGGTGCGAGCAGAACACCACGACCCGTTTTCCATTCTCGGCCCCCACGGCGATGGTGCCGGCGGGCAGTTCATCCGGGCGTATTTGCCCGGCGCGTTGAGCGTCTCGGTGCTGGACCGGCACAGCGGGGAAGAGCGCGGTCCGCTGGAAGCGACGGAAACGCCGGGGCTGTTTGTCGGCCATTTCGACGACGCGCGGCCGTATCTGTTGCGCACCCGTTGGGCCGGTGGTGAGCAGGTTGCGGAAGATCCCTACAGCTTTGGCCAGTTGCTCGGTGAAATGGACTTGTATCTGTTCGCCGAAGGCAATCACCGCGACCTCAGCAGCTGCCTCGGCGCGCAGCTGAAAACCGTCGATGGTGTCGACGGTGTGCGCTTTGCCGTGTGGGCACCGAATGCCCGGCGGGTGTCGGTGGTCGGCGATTTCAACGTCTGGGACGGGCGGCGGCATCCGATGCGTCTGCGGCATCCGTCCGGGGTTTGGGAATTGTTCATTCCGCGCCTGCAGGCGGGTGATCTGTACAAGTACGAAATCCTCGGCGCCCACGGCATCCTGCCGCTCAAGGCCGACCCGATGGCGCTGGCCACCAGCCTGCCGCCGGACACCGCATCGAAAGTCGCCTCGCCGTTGCAGATCGACTGGCAGGATCAGGACTGGATGAGCAGCCGCCGCGAGCGCCAGCAGCACAATGCGCCGCTGTCGATCTATGAATTGCACGCCGGTTCCTGGCAGTGCGAGCTCGATGATCTGGGCGAAGTGGCTCGTCAATACACGTGGCCGGAGCTGGCCGAGCGTTTGATTCCGTATGTGAAGGAACTGGGTTTCACCCACATCGAACTGATGCCGATCATGGAGCACCCGTTCGGCGGTTCCTGGGGTTATCAGTTGCTGTCGCAATTCGCCCCGAGCGCGCGTTACGGCACGCCGGATGAATTCGCGGCGTTCATCAACGCCTGCCATCAGGCCGATATCGGCGTAATTCTCGACTGGGTGCCGGCACATTTTCCGACGGATACCCACGGTCTGGCGCAGTTCGATGGCACCGCGCTGTACGAGTACGGCAATCCGCTGGAAGGCTTCCACCAGGACTGGGACACGCTGATCTACAACCTCGGCCGCACCGAAGTGCATGGCTACATGCTGGCCTCGGCGCTGCACTGGTTGAAGCATTTCCATGTCGACGGTCTGCGGGTCGATGCGGTGGCGTCGATGCTCTATCGCGACTATTCGCGCAAGGCCGGCGAGTGGGTGCCCAATCGTCATGGCGGTCGCGAGAACCTGGAAGCCATCGATTTCCTGCGGCACTTGAACGACGTAGTGGCGCTGGAAGCACCGGGCGCGCTGGTGATCGCCGAAGAATCCACGGCGTGGCCGGGCGTCAGTCAGAGCACCCAACAGGGTGGTCTCGGTTTCGCTTACAAATGGAACATGGGCTGGATGCACGATTCGCTGCATTACATCCAGCAGGATCCGGTGTACCGCGCCCATCACCACAACGAGTTGAGTTTCGGCCTGGTCTACGCCTGGTCCGAGCGTTTCATCCTGCCGATTTCCCACGACGAGGTGGTGCACGGCAAGCATTCGCTGATCGACAAGATGCCCGGCGACCGCTGGCAGAAGTTCGCAAACCTGCGGGCTTATCTGAGTTTCATGTGGACCCATCCCGGCAAGAAGCTGCTGTTCATGGGCTGCGAGTTCGGTCAGTGGCGCGAGTGGAATCACGATCAGCAACTCGACTGGTATCTGCTGCAGTATTCGGAACACAAAGGCGTGCAGAAACTGGTCGGCGACCTCAACCGGCTCTACCGCGAAGAGCCGGCGCTGCACGAGCAGGACGATGCGCCGCAAGGCTTTCAGTGGTTGATCGGTGACGATGCGATCAACAGCGTTTACGCGTGGCTGCGCTGGAGCAAGGACGGAACGCCGGTGCTGGTGGTAGCCAACTTCACTCCGGTACCGCGCCAGTCTTATCGGGTGGGCGTGCCGTTTGCCGGGCGCTGGAAGGAATTGCTTAACAGTGACGCCGATACGTATGCCGGTTCCAATTATGGCAACGGGGGCGGGGCGTTCACCGAAGAGGTCGCCAGCCATGGGCAGGCGTTGTCGCTGGAGCTGAATTTGCCGCCGCTGGCGGTGTTGATCCTTAAACCTGAAGGCCCAAGCGCGTAACGGATCGCCACGACGTAGATCGTTCCCACGCTCTGGACTGCACCCCAAAGGTT